>JAFUSA010000022.1 GCA_017480745.1 Alphaproteobacteria bacterium | reverse complement strand
ATTCGATTTAGACCCGTTTACGGGTAGCAAGTAATAATCGCCCGGTCAGACTGTCGAACGCCCTTTAGGCGTCATGGCTGGTAATGTGAGCCTTATAGGCGTCTAATAAGAACCGCCGGCTAAGCCGGCGGGTTCCTTTTTTCAGGTAAAATAATCTTAAATATTTTTACTCTCCTTAATTGAAAAAATTTTTCCGGCAATTATTTTTCATATAACAACTGCATAAGGAAAAAAATATGGCTGAATATAAAACAGATTTGCTGATAATCGGTTCAGGTCCGGCCGGATATACAGCTGGAATTTATGCTGCTCGCGCCGGTATTAATTCGCTTATTGTTGCCGGCGCGCAAAAGGGCGGACAATTAACTCTTTCGCATGAAGTAGAGAATTATCCCGGATTCGTGGAGCCTTTGAGCGGTTATGATTTAATGGATAGAATGCAACAGCAATCAAGCCGACAAGGGGTAAAAGTAATAGACGATGAAATAACCGAAGTTGATTTTTTTGATCATCCGTTTGTGTGCAGCTCGGCCGGCGGTAATTCTTTTTTATCGCGAGCAATTATTATTGCCACCGGTGCGTCGGTTCGCTGGCTTGGTTTGCCGAGTGAACAAAAATATATCGGGCATGGCGTTTCATCATGCGCCACTTGCGATGGATTTTTTTATAAAAATAAAGAAGTCGCCGTAATCGGAGGTGGAAATTCGGCTTTGGAAGAAGCTTTGTATTTAACCAATTTTGTAGATAAAGTATATCTTATTCATCGGCGACACTCATTTAATGCCGAGCATGTTTTGCAAAAACGTTTGCATGAAAATCGCAAAATAATTGTGATTTGGAACAGCGTGGTTGACGAGGTTGTTGGTAAGGAACATCCTTTGGAAGTAACCGGAGTCAGGGTGCGCAATGTAAAAACAGATACGATTCGCCACTTTGATGTTAGTGGAATATTTGTTGCCATCGGTCATCATCCTAACACGGAACTTTTTCGCCACTATTTAAAAATGGATTCCAGTGGTTATTTGGCTACCAAAGAAGATGGTTGTTCTACGGAAATTGAGGGAGTTTACGCGGCCGGAGATGTTTGTAATCCGTATCGTCAGGCAATTATAGCGGCCGGATGTGGTGCCAAAGCCGCACTGGAAGCCATAAAGTTTTTGTAAAGTTCAACTCTGCCAACAAGCAGTGCTTTGCTTAATTATATTCCTTAAAAGCCATTTTTTGCGTTAAAACAGAAATTTGTAGTGTGGTTATTACACATTTGATCTACTAAATTTACCGCTTTGTCTATAGAAATATTAGTGTATAAAGCATAGCCGTCCATTTGATTTATTATTGCATCAATGCCTATGGATTTCCAATCATGTGTGATTATTTCAATACAGGCATCTACGTCATTACCTAATATGTAATTAATACTAAAACCCTCTATAGAAGAAAGTCCACTGCAATCCTTATTTAGTGTGACATCTGTTCCAAATACACTCGTAAAACCGGCATCTGATTTCCACATTTCTTCCGGAATCAGTTTGGCTTTACGCGCAATATTGCCGAAAGTATTATTGTTGCCAACATCATTATAATTTCCTTGTGGAGTGAAAAATGTTCTCACATTTCCGGTAATGAGTGTTATCTGCTCAATGGTTTTATTTACACGATACTTGGTCATCGCCTTGGAATAGCCGGCAATACCACCAACGCTAAGCACTCCAATTATGGCTAATACGCCGAGCATTTCAATCATGCTGCGACCTTTTTCTAAATTACATTTTTTCATCATGAATTTCCTTTCATTTTAATTGTTGTTTTAATATTAAAAATAACCACCTAATGAGGTGGTCGGAAGTTCGAAACTATTGATACTAAACAGTGCAGGCTATTTGACTTTCCTTATTCACCCACCTTCCGACCTCAGCCGGAAATTATTTAACGTCTTTAAGAAGACGAGTATCAAGAGGTTTCGACACCCCAGACAAGTTACCTCATCGTGCTTTTATAATACCATAAAAAAAGCAAATGTCAAATGATTTTTATAAAATCCGCAGGAAATCTTTTAATTTCAATCGTCTGTTGGTAATTTTTTCCGGCTTTCAATCAGCTTAATCAGCTCATTATCCTGCGTTTGCTTAGCGTATTCCAAAGCAATG
Source organism: Alphaproteobacteria bacterium (assembly GCA_017480745.1). Classification (GTDB taxonomy): domain Bacteria; phylum Pseudomonadota; class Alphaproteobacteria; order RF32; family CAG-239; genus RUG410. Next base: position 39,217 of record JAFUSA010000022.1, on the reverse strand, counting down.
TCAATATTTTCCTGCGCTTTATCTTTGTTGCCGGAAAGATCCTCTATCAGCGCCAAATTAACATAGTCAGAAACCAAACCGCTACAACGATTATGATTCTGTTCCAACCCTAATGATTGTTGCAATAAAACCTTAGCTCGCCCTAAATCACCGGAGTGCAAGTATATCAAACCCAATAGGCTATAAGCGTTAGCCGTATGAAAATTATGATGCCGCTGTTTTGCCAATTCAATTATTTTGCGCAATAATTTTTCCGCCGGCGTTTTGATACGTCGGCGGAATACTTATTCAAAGCACATCTATTATTTATTTTTCAAAATAGATTTACCAGCATAAACAGCCATATCGCCCAATTCTTCTTCAATACGAATCAGTTGATTGTATTTAGCCATACGGTCAGTACGCGACATAGAACCGGTTTTGATTTGTCCGCAGTTGGTTGCAACAGCAATATCGGCAATAGTTGTATCTTCCGTTTCTCCGGAACGATGCGATAATACGGCGCTGTAACCATGGCGTTGAGCCATATCAACGGCTTTCATTGTTTCGGTTAAAGTACCGATTTGGTTTACTTTAATCAAAATAGAGTTGGCAATACCTTTTTCAAAGCCCATTTGCAAACGAGCCGGATTGGTAACAAACAAATCATCGCCGACTAATTGGATTCTGTTACCCAAAGCATCTGTCAATAATTTCCAACCTTCAAAGTCATCTTCGGCCATACCGTCTTCAATTGAGAAAATCGGGAATTTATCGCACAAACCTTTGTAATATTCAACCATTTGTGCGTTAGTATAAGATTTTCCTTCGCCTTTCATTTCATATTTGCCGTTTTCATAAAATTCGGAAGAAGCGGCATCTAAGGCCAAAACAACATCATCACCAGGTTTGTAGCCGGCATCTTTAATGGCCTGAACAATAAATGTTAAAGCTTCATCAGCCGATTGCAAATTTGGAGCAAAACCGCCTTCATCACCAACATTGGTGTTTTGACCGGCAGCTTTTAAGTTTTTCTTCAAAGTTTGGAAAATTTCCGCACCCATACGAATGGCTTCTTTAATAGAATCAGCAGAAACCGGCATAATCATAAATTCTTGAATATCAATCGGGTTATCAGCATGCTTGCCGCCGTTCAAAATATTCATCATCGGAACTGGCAATGTGCGAGCCATTGTGCCGCCTAAATAACGATATAAAGGCAAATCGGCTTCTTCTGCCTGAGCTTTTGCTACGGCCAAAGATACGGATAAAATGGCGTTAGCGCCTAACTTACCCTTATTTTCAGTGCCGTCCAATTCAATCATTTTGCTATCAATATCAATTTGATCTTCCGCTTCATAACCTGCCAAAGCGTCATAAATTGCCTCATTAACATTTTCAACAGCTTTTAAAACGCCTTTACCGCCGAAACGGGATTTATCACCGTCTCTTAATTCAACGGCTTCATGTACACCGGTAGAAGCACCACTTGGAACAGCAGCGCGGCCGAAAGCGCCGGATTGCAAAACTACTTCGGCTTCAACAGTCGGAGTTCCGCGTGAATCTAAAATTTCTCTGGCGTGAATATCAACAATAGCACTCATTTTTTTCTCCTATAATCTAATTTTAAGTGTTGGCTATAAATTAGCCGATTCTTAATGTTTGTCAAGCCCCAAAATAAGCTTAAAAAGATAAAATGCCGAAAGGGCTTTTTTGCGATTGGTTTTACATATTGTATATAACGGGCAAAAAAATCTTTACTTTTTAATGTTTTAGCCATCTAAATACTCAGTATTAAGTGCTAACAAGGTAAGACGGTTCGGTAATGAGAAAAAATATTACAGGTAGAACTAACGGAAAATATATTGACACTTTAAGACCGTATATAAAAATTGCGCGTTTTGATCACTGCATAAAGCAATTATTTATATTACCTGGGAGTGTGGTTGCCATATTTTTGTGTCATATCATACCGGAATATAATATTTGTATGCGAATATTTTTGGGGTTGTTGGGAACAACTTTTGTGGCTTCGGCGAATTATGTTATCAATGAATATTTAGATGCTGAGTTTGATAAGTTTCATCCCACTAAAAAATATCGTCCTTTGGTAAATAAAAATGTAAAATTCAAATACATAATTTCAGAATATTTATTATTGCTTTTCTGTGGTCTGTTTATAGCTTCTACTCTGTCTGAAAATGTTTTATTTTTAGCTGCTCTGCTTGCTGTAATGGGTATTATTTACAATGTAAAACCATTAAGGTTTAAGGATATTGCATATGCTGATGTAATAACCGAATCATTTAATATGGCAATACGCTTATTAATCGGCTGGTTTTTAATTACCTCGGAATATTTGCCCCCGCTTAGCTTGGTGTTGGGATATTGGTTTACAGGTGCATATCTGATGTCGGTTAAAAGATTTTCTGAATATCGGGCAATAAATAATGCTGAATTGGCTGGAAAATACAGAAAATCTTTTCAATTCTACACTGAAAATAAACTTATGGTGCAATCTCTTTTTTATGCCATAATTTCCATGTTTTTTATGGGAATATTTTTGATAAAATATCGTATAGAATTGATTATTGATATACCGTTGTTATGCTTTTTATATTGCTATTATTTCAATCTTTCCTTTGCCAAAGATTCTTCAACTCAAAAACCGGAAAAATTATTTAAGGAAAAGGCGTTGATGGTTTTGTTATTATTCATCGGAATATTGTCTGCTATGTTATTGTTTGTCAAAATCCCTTGGCTGTATGTATTTGCAGGGAGTCAACTGATTAGTATTAATCAATGAGTGAAAAGTATTATATTGTAGATTTAGATGGAACATTATACTATCAGACGCCGGTTCGGGTAATGATGTTGGGAGAAATTTTGTTTTATCTTTTGTGTCATCCGCTTAGATGGAAAGAGATTTTTGTTGTATATAAGTTTCGGCAATATTATGACAAAGAACAGATGATAGATATTGATACCTTTTCCCAAAATTATAATTTTGATAAGGATAAAGTTGAAAAAATAATTGAAGAATGGATGATACGGCGTCCGCTTAAATGGATTAAATTTTTTGCAGATAGAAAACTTATATCGTTGCTTAAAAAGAGAAAGTTTATTGTTTTTTCAGATTACCCAACGGCGGAAAAGTTATCCGCTCTTAATATTAAACCTTTGGGACAATACTTTTGCGATAATATTAATATAAAATTGCATAAACCTGATCCGCAAGGACTTGAATACATATGTAAAATACACAATTTAACGCCGGAAAATATATGTGTTATCGGAGATAGATTTTCTCATGACGGAAAATGCGCATTGAAATTCGGTTGCGAGTTTGTTATACTCAGTAAAAATTTTATTAGGCGGCAGTTTCAATACAGGAACATAAAATGAAAGAAAAAATTATATCTTTTATCAATAAAAAATATTTGGATTATATATTTTATACCGTATTTTTTATTATAAGCGTATATGTATCTTCGTATAGAGATTTTTGGTATGATGAATTGGCGTGGACAATACGTTTTGTGCATAATAAAGATATAATGCAAACATTATCCGAATTGTCTGCCGGACTGTATAATTTGCCACTGTATTATGTTTTTTTGAGTTTTTTTTATAAGATATCAATTTCGCCGATTTGGTTGCGAATACCGTCAATTATTGCAACTATGGGAGCAATATGGTTTACAATTAAATTTATTGTGCAATATTACGGAAAAATATACCGAATACCTGCGTATTTACTATTTTTGTGCACCCCTATATTTTTTCATATTGCTTTGCAAGTTCGTCCATACGCATTTATGTTATTTTTTTCGGCTTTGTCATATTATTTTTATTATGAACGTTTGCAAAAAGAGTCTTATGCAAATATTATTAAATTCGGTCTGATAATATCGCTGTTGATGTATTCACATTGGTATGGTGGTTTATTGATTGCTTGTTATGGGTTTACGGACTTATATTTATGGATTAAAAAGAAAATATCTTTCAAGAATATTGTTTCTTACATTATTTGTTTTTTTGCTTTTCTGCCTTGGTTTATTGCCATAATAATGAATCATTACTACGGTCTTTTTATTTATTGGGGGTTGCAAAATTCTTATCTGTTTATCTTATCTGTTTTTTATAATTTGCTAACAAGCAAAGTACTTATGTCGCTTTTACTCTGTTTTATTATTTATTCTTTAAGCAAAATAGTCAGACACATTCCGGTTGCGGTGGCGTTGAAATTAAATCCGGAATACCATACACTTTTTACGATCTTTTTTATTTGGTCAACAGTGTATTTATACGGCAGAATAAACCCCAACGGGTCAATTATTGAAATTCGTTACTTTTTTATACTTATACCTATGGTTATTATATTTATGGTATCGGTTTTGTCCACAATAAATTTCAAAACGTTGATTAAGAATAAAATTTTTATAGGAATGAGTTTGCCGGTTATGGGACTTATTCTTGTGTTGTTTGATAATTTTGATGTTAATCTTAAATCAATTGAAGTCGAATTTTATGACTATAAAAAATATCTTGCCATGCTTGATAAGGAACAACAAAAAAGCGGAAAAGATATTCTCGTTATCTATAAACACCAAAATTTTTTTGACTATTACAATTATAAAAACAAAAAAATTGATATGCTGGCACTTAATACTTACACCAATAAAAACTTTGGCAGACTTCTGAGAAAAGAGCCTCACGAAAACAATGGTAAATATGTTAAAGAATATTTTAACACCCTTAATAATTTGAAAAATAAAAACTGTAAATCTTCTATGGAATATATTGCGACAGCAACTGACGAAAAATTATATTATGTAGTAAAAAATGGAAAAAATACTAATGAAGCGTTTAATCTTTCGCATGTATGTGATTATGACACCATGATTGTATGGGAAGAGTTGTTGGATAATATGAATTTTTTAAGTTATGTTCTTAAAAAAAATTATGATTTTGAAAATCTGTATTTGGAGGAGAATATTGAAACAAACAATGGATTCGTTTTTTATAAGCTCACTAAAAAACAGAACATATAATATGAGCTTCTTTTCTTATGCCTCTTGACATTTTGTTTGTTTTGGCTCACTATGCGCAAAAATGAGGAGATTTTATGGTTCAAATTATTAAACCGGCAGAGGCCGTGCAGTTTTTTCAAAATAAGCAAACAATTATGATTGGAGGCTTTCTTAATTGCGGTTCTCCGGAATTAGTAATTGCAGAAATACTTAAAACAAATATGGGGGAGTGGACCCTGATTGCCAATGATACGGCGTATCCCGACAGCAATCGCGGAAAACTTATTTGTGCCGGCAAAATAAAAAAGGCGATTATCTCGCATATAGGCACAAATCCGGAAACAGTCCGCAAAATGAATGCCGGAGAAATTGAAATTGACTTAGAACCGCAAGGAACTTTGGCTGAACGGATTCGTGCTGCCGGGGCCGGTTTGGGGGGAATTTTAACTCCGGTAGGAATTGGCACGGATGTGGCTAAAAATAAACAGATAATAGCAGTTGATGGTAGAGATTATTTGTTGGAAAAACCTTTGCGAGCGGATATTGCTTTGGTTTATGCTACATACGCCGACAGGTTTGGAAATTTGGCTTTTGCCGGATCAACTCGCAACTTTAATGTATTGATGCCGATGGCAGCAGATGTGGTGATTGTTGAGGCGGAAAATATTTGCGAAGAACCTTTGGATCCGAATAATGTTGTAGTTCCGGGAATATTTATCGATTATATTGTTGCAGGAGGTTCGGATGGAGCTAAGTAAAGATGAAACGCAAAAAATTATTGCCCGCCGTGTTGCACAAGAGTTTCATAATAATGATGTTGTAACTTTGGGAATAGGCTTACCGACAAAAGCAATTCAATATTTGCCGGAAAATGTTGAAATTATTGTGCAGTCCGAAAACGGAGTTTTGGGAGTTGGAGCATATCAAGATGAAACAACTCGTGATGAACATATCATCAATGCTGGCGGAATGGGTGTTACCATAAATCCGGGAGGTTGTTTTGTAGATAGTTTGATGTCTTTTAATATGATGCGTGGCGGACACATAGATATAACAGTACTTGGGGCATTACAGGTTGATGAACAAGGAAATATGGCAAACTGGTGCATACCCGGTAAATTTACGCCGGGAATGGGTGGAGCTATGGATTTGGTTGTTGGAACAAAAAAGTTAATTATTGCTATGGAACACACCGCAAAAGGCGTGGCAAAAATAGTTAAGCAATGCACATTACCGCTGACGGTTGCTCATAAAGTAAATATGATTATCACTGAAAAGGGCGTGTTTGAAATTACGGAGCAAGGTATGTTTTTGCGTGAAATAAGTCCATATTCATCATTGGATGATATAAAAAATACTACCGAGGCTGATTTTGTTGTTGAACTTTGCAAAAATGCTGCATAAAATTTTTCAGAAAAGCTACGGTTGTTTGCGTTTCCATAGATTTTCCGTAACAATCTCATAATATTTTAACACATCGGGTGTAGGGGTAAATTTTTCCGCATTGCAAAACGAACGAATGTTTTTGTTTGCGTTATATGCCAAATAATCATATTGATATTCAATTATATTTTGCTTTAAGTCATAATCAGAAAAGCGTTTAAATTCGCAGATATCCAAAGAAACTAAGCCGGTGGCAAACAGTTCATAATAAGAATATTTTTCTCCGTAGATATTTATTAGCTGTGAATTAATATTTAAAACTGTAACTTTGGGTGATTGATTTACAATTTTGTATTCTTCCATTTTATTCTGGTTGTTTTTCAGAAAAACGGTTAAAAAATTAAGGACTAAACATGCGCACATAAATCCCAATACATAGTGTTGTATAACTTTGCTGCGCACAGTTTGCAGATATACTGCGAGTAACAGTGATGAATAAATGAACATTAAAAACAAATAGTGCGGAAAACTTTTATGAAAGCAAAATACCAACAAAATTTCTCCGCATAACAAAAATGCGATAATGTTCAAATAAACCGATTTCGGTTTTAGATAGGCAAAAACACATCCGGCAGCAAATAATTGCAAACTCCAATTCCAAATTGTAAGAGGTGTTTGAATGTCTATTTTAGTGTTATAAATCCAATTTAGTTGAAAATAGGTGTTCAACATGTCTGCTTGATATAGCAGATAGGCTATGATAATAAAGACAATAAATGGAATAATGGCTGATAAGAAAATATACTGCCAAAATTTTTTATTTTTGTAGTATAAGACAACCAAAACCATGTAAATAAACGCCACATTAAAGATCATTGTTTGAATGAATAAAAAAGCAATGCTGAAAAAAATACCGCAATATAGCAAATCGGCGGAACGTTTATTTTTAATATAGTCAAAGCAATAATACACACCGATAAAATAAATAAGATAAGCAAAAGCTTCCGGTTTGAATGCAGAAACAACATACCACACCGGAAAAAAGGTTCCCAAAATCAATAAAAATGTTAAAAAAGTGTTTTTCCCGCCTAAAAAACGTTTTGTTATTAAATAAATGCAAAATAAAGTTCCTGCAAAACAAAATAAAGCCGTTATTCTCGCTACGTAATAGATCAAAACGGCATCTTTGGGGAACAGATACATAACCGGCAAAAAAACATACCAAAGCAACGGGTGATGATGCTCAAAAAAATCTTTATACGGCACATTTCCCAAACTTACCAAATATGTTGCGCGCAAATGCTCCCACATATCGGTAATAACAGTATCATTATAGATAAGAGTGGCAATAATTCCAACGCAATTAAACAACAAAAGTGTTATGGTATATCTGTTTATTTGAAAAAAATTCATTTATCCAAATCTCAAAACCCAACAACATTTCGGCAAATTATTGACATATGCTTACGAAAGCCGTTAAAAAACTGCCTACAAGTTTTTGGTCTTAATAACCTTCCATTGACGGATCAACGTATTCAATAGGTCTTCCGGTTATGGTTTGCGGATCATGCATATACAACGCCGGATTTGAGCCTTTGGCGGCGTTGGTGTCGTTGGTTACCCAGTTTATTAATGATCCTGCTATACCGATAATGGCCAACCCAAAAGCCAAGCTGGAAAACCATCCCCATTTTACTTTACCGAAAACGGCTTGAAACGATAGGCCGATTAAACCAAATCCGCCGATAACAAACAAAACCATTTGCGAATTATTGAACAAATTAATTAACCTGTCTTTGGCTATTTGGAAGGCAGCCGGAGCAGTTGCCGGATTTTGGGCAGTTCTTGCCCACGAAGTTTCCGGAAGCATTACTGTAATGAATAGAACTAAACCGAAAAAAAGCACTATCCTGTTCGATTTCAAAAAGCTAAAAATTTTATCCATAGGATAATCTCCTCATTATACAATATATCTAATTATAAATTAAATCCGCAAATAAAACAACCTCTTTTTTATTAAATTTATGTTACACGCAAAAAATATTTATAATCAACAAATTATGCGACACCGGTTACTTTTTAGATTTGTGTAATCTGATGAGCCTAAAATTTATTTTGTTATCAAGAATAATATTTTTCTAAGATAAATTATAAAATATACTCATATATAATATTTTTATCATTTATGTATTGACTTTATTAGAAAAATATTATATACTAACTTTATAAAACAATTGAAATTTAGGATAAAGGATATTAAAATGATAAATAAATTAAGAAGAACACTCGGGCGAAATATGCAGTATGCTAAGATAAATGAAGAAATTGATAAACAAATAGCGCAGTTGCAAATGCGTACACCTTTTGATTTGGATTCACAAGTGCAAATTGATGCTTTGCAACAGCAGCGTGAAAATAATTTGCAACACATGAACCAACCGATGACGGCAGAAGAATATGACGAATATGATGATAATGGTGAATATATCGGCAATCAGTCGTCAATGCCGGCTTCTGATTTTGCAACACAAGATAGCAACATCGGTCAAACAGCAATAGATGGAGTTAATCACTTTGCGCAAGGTGCCAGTTTAGGGTGGAGCGATGAGTTGAACGGCATAATCGGCGGTGCTGGCAGAGTAGCCGCAAATGGTTTAATGCGCGCAACCGGCAATAATGCAAACGGTGAGAGTTTCGGCGATGCGTGGAACAAGGGTTATACAGAATACCGAGATTTTGCACGGCAGGAATTAAATAACGGCTATCAACGCAATCCGGTTGTATCAGGCTTAGCTGAGGTTGGTGGAGCACTTGCATCACCTATTAAGCCGTTTTCGGGAATGAAAAGTGCCGTTACAAATGGAGTTATAGGTGGTATGGGTATAACTGAGACAAATAATCCAGCTGAATATGCTATAAACATTGGCTTAAATACTGCCGGAAGTGTTGCTGGTGAAAAAGTTGGTAATATTTTAGAGAATAAAACAAACAACTTTTTAAAAGAGAGAGCTAAAAATTTATCCTTTGGATTATCTAAATCAGCTAATGCGTTTACAAAAATGGGGACTAACAGTCTAACAAATCAAATAAACAGTTGGAGAAAGGATGATGAATGATAAAAATAAAACCAATACTTATAAAAATATATAAAAATCCTCTATTTGATTTATTTCTTCTTACTTTTAGTGGAACGATGTGTTGTTTTGCTGCTGCGCTTAGAGATTGGGTGGGAGTATTATTTAATTGGTATCCTGTTAACTTATTTATCATTTACTGTTTTTATCGAAAAAAAATGAGCAAAGGTTTGCAAGAAACTCTAATTTTTATAATATCGTTTTTGTACTTGTTATACATCTGGACACCGCTAACTGATGGAACAGTTGGGCAAATGATGCGAGAAATGAGAAATGGTTAATTGGTAATAAACTTCACAGTATTACGTATTTAAACTTGTTGGCAAGGTTTTAGAAAGAACGATGAAGATGAGTAATAGCTATTACAATATTTTACAAAAATTATGGAATTTTTACAAAAAATATTTTCGATACATCTGGGTGATGTTTGGCCTTTTAGCTTGTTATATGATGTCTCATGTAAAGATTACAGTTAGAGATAACATAACAGGGATAATTTGTTCAGGTTTGTTCGTAATATATTTATTGTGGTACACGTATCCGAAGCCTAAAAATGAATATTTATCAAGTATTCCTTTGTTTTTATACGTCATCGGATATTACGTTATTCATTGGGATTCAATATGCGAAGTTACTAATGTCTTGTGGAATGGATTTTTGAAATAGTATTTTGTATTGATTTTTAATTTTCTACAATCGGCAAAATAAACTCTTGCAAAAAAATTGAAATGGCATATATTCGGAGCCAGTTAATTTATTTGTAGTTTTAAGGAGAAAAAAATGCCTTTAGTTTCTATGCGTCAAATTCTTGACCATGCGGCCGAAAACAATTATGGTGTTCCGGCTTTTAATATTAACAATATGGAGCAAATTTTAGCTGTTTTACAAGCTGCTAAAAAGGTAAATGCTCCGGTAATTATTCAAACTTCTACCGGTGCGCGTAAATATGCCGGCGATCCGATGATTCGTCATATGATTGCTGCCGGAATTGAAATGTTTCCGGAATTGCCTATTTGCTTGCATCAAGATCACGGCGCCAGCGTTGATGTTTGTCAATCTGCAATTGTAAACGGCTATTCTTCGGTTATGATGGATGGTTCGTTGGAATCCGACGGAAAAACTCCTTCGTCTTTCGAATATAATGTTAAAGTAACTCAGGAAGTTGTTTCACGTGCTCATGCTGTCGGAGCCTCCGTTGAGGGCGAGTTGGGTGTTATTGGTTCACTTGAAACAGGCAAAGCCGACAAAGAAGATGGCCATGGCGCTGAGGGAAAATTAGATAAAAAACGTTTGGTAACCGATCCGGACGAAGCAGCCGAGTTTGTTCGTTTAACACATTTGGACGCTTTGGCCGTTGCCGTTGGTACTTCTCACGGTGCATATAAATTTACCCGTAAGCCGGATGGTGAGATTTTGGCTATTGATGTTATTGAAAAAATTCATGCCAAATTGCCGAATACACACCTTGTTATGCATGGTTCTTCTTCTGTTCCGCAAGAATTACAAGATTTAATCAACGCTTATGGCGGGCAAATACCGCAAACTTATGGTGTGCCGGTAGAAGAGATTGTGCGCGGCATTAAATCAGGAGTGCGCAAAGTTAATGTAGATACCGATTCGCGTATGGCAATGACAGGAGCTATTCGTCGTTTATATGCAGAACATCCTTCGGAATTTGATCCGCGTAAATATTTAAAACCGGCTATTGAAGAAATGCAAAAAGTTTGCGAAGACAGATATATTGCTTTTGGAGCCGCCGGACAAGGTGATAAGATTAAAGCGATTCGCTTATGCGATATGGCTAAACGCTACGCCGCCGGAGAAATTTAGTTATATACGATTTATTGCTAACCGCCGACTTTTGAGCCGGCGGTTTTATAATTAGGCTAATTTTGTAAAAAAAATTTGACTTTTGAATTTTTTGTGATATAGTAAATGCAAGATGAGGTAAAATTCATCTGGGGTGTGACAACCTCTCCTATATCGTCGTAACGGACGTTAAATTTCCGACTTTTAATGGTTGGAAGGTCGTAGAATAAGCTTTTAGTGAATATGCGACACTATTATATAGGATAGTTGTCAACTTCCAGCCGCCTCATTGAGGCGGTATAGTTTTTATTAGTAATTTAATTAAATGAAAGGAAGTTTACTATGAACAACTTTGATTTAGAAAATATAAAGAGTCATCCCTCGCAGAGCCTTGCAAAGGCGAATGCGTCAAGGGATCTTCAAATTAATTTTAATCAAGCGGAAGATGCCTTGACAATTCCTGCGGAATCGAGGCATGACTATAAGTGTGGCTCTGCCACACAAAGCGGAAGAAGCATGATTGAAATGTTGGGCGTATTGGCAATAATTGGTGTGTTGTCGGTGGGTGGTATCGCCGGATATTCTAAGGCGATGACCAAATATCGCATCAACAAAACAATAGAGCAGATAACTCTCATTGCCGGTAATGTCCGTGCCTTTTGGGGACCACAGAAGAATTATATCGGGGTGACTTGTAGTGGAACTAATTGCAAGGCCTCCGGTTGCGTTGGTGCTTCCGTTGATGCAAACGGAGAGCCTACCACTGCTGACAATGGCTGTCCGATAGTTAAAAAAGCCAAAATATTCCCCGATGAAATGATTACCGTAACTGATGGTAAGATTACTTCTTTTACCAGTCTTTTTAGTGGTGTGGTCAGGTTAGAGATAGCTGGGAAAACCAAGCCAAATGACTATCAGGCATTTAGAATTCTATATAATCTTGGAGATAATACAGAAGCTTGTATAGAATTGTTAAGTCATGATTGGAGCGTAGCTAATGCTAATATAGTAGGATATGAGGGAAGTGATGCTTTTTACTTTAAATCTCCGATATCAATTGATGACGCTGTAACTGTATGTTCTTATGATGTGACGAATAAATATATAGCTATATATTTTGATGTCGATGTTAATTCGTCCTATTGGAAAGATACTATATCTGAATGTTCAATAGCTAATGGAGGATGCTAATACACATAAAACACTTCCGCCGGCGATTTAGATGCGCCGGCGAGGAGTTATCTTTGCAGACAAAAGAAAAATTTTTATTCTTTCTTTTTGCTGTCGTCGTCATCTTCGGATTCTTCGGAATCCTCAGCATGTTTCGGCAGATTTACTTTAACATCGTCCAATGTTCTGTCCATACATTGTTTTCCAACGCATTTTTTCATTACAATCGCTTGACGACCGCGATTTAAGCCGCGAACATTGATGGATGGAACATAAGTTTCCACAATATTTAAGTTAAAAGTTAAATACGCCACGTTATTCTTTTGGTCATTAGCGTAAACCTTAATCGGATATGTTCCGCCATCTCCCGGCATGGCCATACCACTGAATACATGTCCGGCATTGCTGTATTCCAGCCATTTCGGCAAAGAAGTTTCATCATTCAAACCGGCTTTTGTAATATAGGTATTTCTTTCCCAACCCATTTTATCAAAAGCTCTGTCCGGAATAACAATATGGATGTGTTCCCCTGTGCCATAAGTTACATCCGGCAAAACATTATCCGATGACAAATTAACCGGAGGACGATGACTCGGAATATCCATCAAATACGGACGGCTTTCCGGTTGAAATTCCCCGCCACGCCATTTATCGGCCGTTTCATACAACGATAAGGCAATTTTAGAAGGCGATTCGCTTAACATATAATATGGTACCGAATCTAAACCGATGGTGGCATAAAGAGCACCCAAAGCATCTTGCAAATCTACATAGGCAAGAGAAGCTTTGGTTTCATCCTCAATTGCGCGTGCGGCTTCAAGCTGACTCTTTTCCGCATGGCTGCCGTTGGCATTGGTTACATCTTCGGCAATATTTTCGGAAGTGCCGGCTATTTCCATGGCTATTTGATAGTCTTCCAAAGCCGAAGTATAACGGGCCCAAGCAATATAAACTTGGTTCAAAATAAGAGAGGTCATACGTTGACGGCGCAATTCTTCCAAACGTGCTTCGTTTAAATTGCCCATACTTTTATATACGGATTTTGAAGCTTCATTTGCCGCCGTGCACCATTTTTTGTTATAGGCACTCGGGTTGGTATGATATGCACTATCGCTATCATCACGGAAGTTGCTAATAATTACTTCCAAATCGTCGGAACGTGTTATTAAATCATGTGCTTTTAATTCCGGACGATTGGTTAAAGCAAGCCACTCTAAACGCGAAAGATTGGACTTTATTTCCGGCAATTCAAAGTTTCCGTATTGTCTGCCTACCAAAGTAAACTCTGTTTGCGGATGTAAACCCATCAATGAGGCCAAACGCTCGTGTGCGGTTTCCATATCACGTTTTAAAGCAGACAAACTTTTAATTTTTTCCATATATTCACGTTTTTTTACCAATTCTTCGGTAGTCAGGTTTTTACCGTCTTTTGCCAAATCTTTGGCTTTTACGTTCATTTCATCAACATCTAAGGTGATGTGTTCAATTGTTTCATCAATTACAGGTAATAAACGCTGCGCCGTTAGAGCTTTCCAATACAAAACGCGCGCTTCTTGCACAATGTTTTGAATTACCTTACGACTTTCTTCTGTTGCCACATTTTGTTTTAAAACATGGTCAGCGTTCATAAAATACAGAGTAGAAATATCCAAAATATTCCATGCAACTTTCAAATCAGGGCTTGTATCGCTGTAATTTGTGTTAACATAACCGGCGTTGGAAACAATTTCCGGTAATGCCGAATAAGCTGACTTTCCTGCTTTTAACAAGCTTTCCTGATAGCGAACCATTCTGCCGGTGTAATTATATTTTAACGCCAAAGCCGTTGTCATATATAAATCTAACGGTTTTTCAATCTTTGTCGGCGAATCGGCATACATATTCTGCATATCCACATCATAGCGGATTGCACTGTCCCAATCGGAATAATATGCTGCATCTGGCTTAACATCAACATATTGCACTTTCTGCGTATTTTTATTAACGCAAGAAACAACGCTTAATGCGCCAACAATCAAACAAAGTAGTTTTTTCATGTTTGTGTCCTTTTACCTGTATAAATTTTAAGTCATAATAACCACTAAAAATTAACATTTTATTACACTTTTTGCTTTATTATGAAAAAGTAGCAAGAAAATGAGGCAATTTTAAAATGGTTTCAATAGTAGGCACATTATTTAAGTATAAAGAAAAAGAATCACCAGACGTGTTGGGGTATTTTCCGGAGCGTGTTCACGTGGACGCTTTTCCGGAGCGCCGTTATTTGTGGACTTCGCGTTTTTTGGTTATTGTAACTTGTCTAAGTATTTGCTTTAATATGCTTATTTCCAGCATAATATATTTAATGTTACCGTGTTTTCATGTTGAACCGCGTTTGTTTCGCATAAATAACAATACCAATATGATGGAAGTTATGGAAAAAGACGAAATAAATTATTATGCCAGTGATCTAATTGCCGAACAATATATCCGCGATTATATAACTTTGCGCTATACGGTTACGGATGATTATGCCGAATTGCAAGATCGTTGGCGGACAAATTCCATTTTATATTGGTATTCAACCGATGAAGTTTTTTCTGATTTTGTAAAAAATGATGTGGCAACAGTTACCGAACAATTTAAGTCGCTTGGTTTACAGCGTTATACTGAGATTTTGTGGACCAAGCACATGTCGCGTTCTATGTGGATAGTGGAGTTTAAAACATATGATATAACGCGGGATAATCAACGTCCGAAAGTTGATTTGTGGCGTGCGACCATGCGTATAGGTTATTCTCGAAATTTACCGTTCAAAAAGCCGGAAGACAGGATTATGAATCCTTACGGATTTTTGGTGTTCAGTTATACTTTGTCTTATTTGGGAGATGCCCACCGTGGCAAAAATGAGGTTTCTCATAATCTTAAATATAACTTAGTTATGTAATGCAATGATAACAAACTCGGTAAAAGGGCAAATTTATGCTCTATGGTTGTCGATATTTGGTAATGGAAATAAAAATTATCCATAAATCAATATTTTTTGTTGCTTTTCTGCCAAAATGTAATAAATTGCAAACATAATTAACGATATTAACGATTAACCGAGAAGTAAATGCTTAGATTTTTGTCTTATATGCTGAGTTTGGGATTGTTTATCCTTATTATTGCCATTGTCGGTTTGACTTATGGATTTACTAAAATCAATATCTCTATTCCCGACTATCATCAGTTAGCAAATTATGAACCTCCGGTTACAACTCGTTTATTTGCCGGCGATGGACAAGTTATGATGGAATATGCGGCCGAAAAGCGCTTGTTTGTACCAGTGGAAAAAATTCCCGACTTAGTCAAAAAAGCTTTTATATCTGCTGAGGATAAGCATTTTTATCAACATTCCGGCATTGATTATTTAGGCATTATTCGCGCGGTGCTAGGTAATTTGCGCAATATGGGAACCGGCAAGCGACCGGCAGGAGCTTCTACCATTACACAACAAGTGGCAAAAAACTTCTTGCTCAGTTCAGAACTGTCTTATACCCGCAAAATAAAAGAGGCTATTTTAGCACGCCGAATGAATAAAACGTTCAGTAAAGAACATATTTTAGAGTTATATTTAAATGAAATATATTTAGGCAACCGCGCTTACGGAGTTGCTGCTGCTGCTATTAATTATTTCGGAAAATCACTTAACGAACTCTCTTTGGAAGAAATAGCTTATTTAGCTGCTTTGCCGAAAGGACCGAACAATTATAATCCGCAAACACGTTATGACGCCGCAGTTGCGCGTCGTAACTGGGTTATTGACCGTATGGTTATTGATGGTTATGTTTCGGAGGAAGAGGCCAACATAGCCAAGCAAAAGCCGCTTAAAGTGGTTGAACGTAAGAGCGGTTTTTTGAAAGATACGGAATATTACAGTGAAGAAGTTCGGCGTTCTATTAGCAATAATTTCGGTGATGATGCACTGTATCAGGGTGGTTTAATTGTGCGCACAACTATTGACCCTAAGTTACAGAGTATCGCCACAAAAGCCTTGCGTAAAGGATTGATTGAATATGATCGCCGCCACGGTTGGCGCGGAGCCACTGCAAATATTAATATTGATGAAAATTACAAGCAGAATCTTAAAAATACGGTTTTATCTGCCGGAGCTGAGGATTCTTGGGAAAAAGCGGTTGTTATTAAAACCTCAACCGATAAAGCTATGGTGGAAACCGTGTCCGGTAATACGGGGGATATTTTACTTTCATCTTTGAAATGGGCAAGATGGAAAGAAAAAGGTAAAAATATGGGACCTGAACCAAAGGATATGAAACAAGTCCTGAAAAAAGGCGATGTTATATATGTTGAGGAGCGCAAAACGGAAAATAAGGCAAACGGCAATAATTCTGCCAAAATATTTGATTTGCGACAAATTCCGGAAGTTGAGGGTGGTATGGCGGTTATGGATCCGCATACAGGTAAGGTTTTAGCTTTGGTTGGCGGTTTTTCATTTGCCAAATCACAATTTAATCGCGCAACACAAGCTTATCGTCAAACCGGTTCCACATTTAAACCGTTTGTTTATTTGACGGCTCTTGAATTAGGTTATTCTCCAACCGATTTAATTTTAGATGCTCCTTTTGTTTTAGATCAGGGAGAAGGTATGCCGAAATGGAAGCCGGTCAATTATTCCAAAAAGTTTTATGGTCTGATGACTTTGCGTCGCGGAGTTGAACTTTCTAAAAACCTAATGACTGTGCGTTTGGCACAAGATATAGGTATGGATAAAATTGTTGAAATGTCGCGACGTGTTGGGGTTAACAAAAATCTTCCGCCTTATTTATCCGCTTCTCTTGGTGCGGCTGATACCCGGGTAATAGATATGGTAAGTGCTTATTGCGTTATTGTTAACGGGGGTAAAAAAGTTCCGCCTTATATGATTGAACGTATTCAAGACCGTAAAGGCAAAACAATTTATAAGCACGAACAAACACCATGCTCAGATTGTATGGCTGATAGATGGAATAATCAGCCAGCGCCTGATTTTACGGTTATGCGAGAACAAGTTGTTGATCCGTTGTCGGCATATCAAATGACTTCCATATTAGAGGGAGTTGCCGTGCGGGGAACCGGTGCTAAATTAAACGGATTGCACCGCCATTTAGCAGGTAAAACAGGAACAACAAATGAAACAAAGGACGCATGGTTTGTCGGATTTTCTCCGGATTTGGTGGCCGGAGTTTATATCGGTTATGACGAGCCGGAAAGTTTGGGACGCTATGAAACCGGCGCACAAGCTGCTTTACCGATTTTTTATGATTTTATGGCCGAAGCTTTAAAAGATGTTCCCGATACCAGTTTCCGTATTCCGGAAGGAATAAAATTAGTCAGGGTTAATCCTATGACAGGCAAGCCTTCGGCACCGGGAGATACTACGGTTATTATTGAAGCCTTAAAGCCTGATTTTGATTTTAGTAATCGCCAACGGGTAATCGGCGATAGCGATTCACTTGTGGCAGCTCCGGAACAAGAAGACAGCGATATTCAAATTGGAGGAGAATATTAATGCGAGCAGATTTTTATAATTTAGTCAGCGAAATAGAGCAATCATTGCAGTTGCTGAGGAGGTATCTTTGACTATGATAACGCCGTTATGCGCCGCGAAGAATTGCAAACTTTAACTGCTGATGCCGATTTGTGGAATAATCCGGATAAGGCACAAAAGTTAATGAGTGAGAAAAATATTTTAGAAGCAAAGTTGGATCAATACGAAAAATTTGTGCAAAATCTTGCTGATTACAAGGAAATGATAGATTTTGCCGAAAATGAAAATGACGAAGCCATGGCCGAAGAGTTATTGCAAAATCTGAGCACCTTGCAACAAGAAACAAAATACGCCGAATTGGAATCGTTACTTTCCGGAGAAGCCGATGGTAATGACACTTATTTGGAAGTTCACGCCGGTAGTGGTGGAACCGAAGCCATGGATTGGGCGCAGATGCTGCTCAGAATGTATGTTCGCTGGGCAGAAAGACACAATTATAAAGTTGAATATATTGAAGAAACCGAAGGAGATGTTGCAGGGCTTAAATCGGCTACTATCAGGATAAACGGACATAATGCCTACGGTTGGCTCAAAACAGAGAGCGGAGTGCATCGTTTGGTGCGAATTTCTCCATTTGACAGTGCGGCTCGCCGACATACCAGTTTTGCTTCCATCGGAATATATCCGGTTGTTGATGACAATATTCATATAGAAATAAATCCGGCAGACTGCCGAATAGATACATATCGCGCTTCGGGAGCCGGTGGTCAACATATTAATAAAACGGATTCCGCAGTACGTATTACACACATTCCAACAGGTATTGTTGTTTCAAGCCAAACTCAGCGATCACAATTTCAAAACAGAGATAATTGCTGGAATATGCTTAAAGCTCGGTTATATGAAAGAGAAATGCAAAAGAAAAATGAAGCTGCTCAGGCGGCACGGGACAATCAGGGTGATAACGGCTGGGGATATCAAATACGATCGTATGTTTTGCAACCGTATCGTTTGATTAAGGATTTGCGAACAGAAGCGGAAACCGCCGATTGTAAAGCTGTGTTGGATGGTGATATTGATTTGTTTTTGTCGGCAGCTTTGGCGCAAAAAGTCAAAAGCGATGAAGTAATATAAGAGAAGCAGAGTATGAAAAAACTTTCGGCAAGAGCATATTTTTTCAAAAAAATGTTTGACTGTTTTATGGTCGGCATGCTGTTAATTTTGCTTATTTTTATGTGGATGCTCTATAAAGGTCCGATTTCTGTTCCGTATTTAAA
Organism: Alphaproteobacteria bacterium; assembly: GCA_017480745.1. Lineage (GTDB taxonomy): Bacteria > Pseudomonadota > Alphaproteobacteria > RF32 > CAG-239 > RUG410. The sequence goes on along the minus strand of JAFUSA010000022.1, from coordinate 19,923 downwards.
GCCGTATATTGTGCAGGCACTTAACTATGATGAAAATGATTATAAAATAGATATTGGCGAAGTAAATATTGAGCTTATTCGTTCTGTTCAACCTTTGCGGGTTACAGCAGATAAAATCAGGTTACAAAAAAAAGATGGCACTGTCGATATTAACGCTCCAAAGCTTTATTTGTCGTTTAGTTTGCGTGCTTTGCTTAAAGGTATTATTGCTCCAAGTGATATAAGCCTGTCTAATCCTACTGCATATATTTATACGACTTATGGCGTTCAGGAAGAAAATCAAGATGACATTGGCAAAAAAAAGTTGCAATTTTATGTTGAAAAAATAAAGGAGTTTTTGGCAAATTATAATTCCGAAGACAAAATATATCCGGAAAGTTATGTTAATAATATATCTGTTAAGGGTGCGGAAGTTGAATTTCATGAAGTGGACTTTGGTCGCAAATGGATTTTATCAGATGTTAATTTTGAATTTAGTCGCAATTTAATTAATTTGGAAGTAAACGCCAATGCGCTGGTTAATATTAACGATAAAATAGCTTCGGCGGGGTTTGAAAGTGAGTATCATGCCGCTGATGATAAATTAGATTTAGAGTTTTATTTTTCGGATTTGGTGCTGTCGGATTTAATGAGCACATATAATGAAACCACCGAAGATAACCTGCTTTCGGTTATGGAAATTGAAATACCTGTTAACGGAAAAATCAATACGGTTGTCAAAATGGCCGATATATTGCTTCATCCGGATGAAGCGGAAGACTATATTGGTGATTCTGTGGAAAAGATAGAATTTGAATTGGATGGCGACCATGGATATATAGCCTTTGACGGTAATGAAAAATATAATTATGACATAGACGGATTACAAATTTCCGGCGTAGTTACCGGAGGTATTGATGAAATAAAAATTGATAATGCCGAACTTAAAATGGGCGGGCAAAAAGCACAATTAGAAGTGTATGCCAACGGTTTGGAGGCATATTTGATGGAACAGTCATGGCAAGATTTAGCTGTTCGCTTTAAGGTCAAAGTTGATGAGTTTCCGTTTGAAAAGCTATCAGAGTTTTGGCCGCGTTACGTAGCGGAACCAGCTTGGGAATGGTGTAAGGATGGTTTGACCGGCGGGATGGCAAAAAATGCAAATTTTACATTTGATTTTGGATACAATAGAGAGAATGAGAGCTGGGGACTGCTTAATTTGGACGGAAAACTGCAACTACAAGACGGTGATTTATATTATTTGGAAGGAATGCCTCCGGTTCATAATATTTATGGCACAGCTAAATTCAGTGATCATAATATCTTTATTGATATAGATAAAGGTATCAGCGATGGCGTAATCATTACGGGTGGTAACGTTAATATTTATGATTTAGATAAGGAAGATAACTTTATATCAATAAAGCTGATTGGTAATTCCTCTGTTAGCGATGCACTGAAACTTATAGATAATCCGCCGTTGGAATTTACGCGTGATATGGGGATAAGCCCTGATACGGTTAAAGGTAATATTGATGTTAAATTGGATTTGGATTTTGAGTTAAGGCAGGATTTGGACGCCAAAGATATAAAAGTTGATGTATCAGCTGATTTACATAAGGTTGATATTAGCGACTTGTTGCCAAATCATATTATATCGGCTGATGAGATGAAACTGCATGTAGACGGTAATGGTTGGCAATTAAGCGGAGATGGTAAATATGATACGGTTCCGCTCAAATTGACCATGAAAGAATCATTTGCCGGTAAAAAATATAAAAGTAGAAGCCATGTTGAGTTTAAGCTTGATAAAGCCGCTCAAAAAGCCCTCGGATTAGATTGGAATATTATAAGCGCACCTAATATAGAGGGATTTGCTTTGGTCAATGCCGATGTTACGGTTAAAGAAAATGATCTAATAGAAATAGATATGAACGCTGATTTGCAAAATGCTAAAATAGACTATTCGTATTTGGGTTTTGTGAAACAAAATGGCGAAAAAGCCCAAGCCACGGCACATGTGATTATGAAAAAGGATAAAATAAAAGAAATCAACAAATTGAGTTTAAACAAGCCTGATTTTACCATAGACGGTGATATAAAAATGTATTATAGCGGTCGGGTAAATCTTGTTAATATCCATAAAATCAGCGGGCCGAAAACATCTGCACGCGCAAAAATCAGTTTAACCGATAGCGATAAGCCGAAAATAAAAATAGATATTTCCGGCAGTAGTTATGATTTGACGGCTTTATTTGATAAAACCGATAGCAAAACATTGAAAGATAAATCCGAAACAGTTAGTGTGGGAAATGAAGATGACGGTTTGGAAACGGTTAATGATATAGACGCCTTTATAACAGTGAACAGTTTGTGGACCAATAAAACTACCCCGATTAAAAATTTTGCCGGCAGTGCCAAGTTGCGCACCGGTATAGGTATTGATGAAGTGCATCTTATCGGTAACTATGGGATTGATAAATCCATTAAAGTTAATTTAGATTATGTTCCGCGTGGCAAAAATGAACATTATTTATCAATAGATAGCAATAATGCCGGTAGCACTTTGAAAGTTTTGCGTTTGTATGACAATATGGTGGGTGGAACATTGAAGATAGAAGCGCGACGAGATGCAAATAAAAAGTTTATCGGACATGCCGGTGTTCATAATTTCAGTATTCAAAATGCGCCTATTATGGCAAAATTATTATCGGTAGCCTCGTTTACAGGTATGCTTGATTTGTTAAAGGGAGATGGATTAACATTTACACACTTCAATGCACCGTTTGAATACCATTATAAAACCTTAAAACTCAATCACGCTAAGGCAGAGGGTAATGTGGTTGGCATAACCTCCATCGGCACATATAATCGCGCCAAAGATGAGATTGATTTGCATGGAGTTATTGCACCTGCTTATAGTTTGAATCGGTTTTTGGGAAAAATCCCATTGGTAGGAGATTTGCTTGCCAGCAAAGACGGCACAATTTTTGCGGCTGACTATAAAATAAACGGTTCCAGCGATGATGCGGAGGTAGATATAAACTCTCTCTCAATTTTGAGCCCTAATTCTATGAAAGAGTGGTATAACTCCAATTTTGGAGATGGTAATGGTTTGTAAAAAAATCGGAATAGATTTTCACGGTGTTATCAATACCGATCCGTTTTTTTTCGGAAAATTACTGACAGCTATGATTGAACAAAATATAGAAGTTCATATTATAAGTGGCGGACCGAGGGAGTTTTTGCAAAAATATTTAGAACAGAAGCATATACCTTATACGCATTTGTGGTGCATATTTGATTTTTATGAAGCAAAAGATAAAGTTACTTTTAATGAAGACGGCACTTTTTTTGTGGACGATGAGTTGTGGAACACGGCAAAAGCAGAATATTGTCGCCGAGAAGAAATAGATTTGCATATTGACGATAGTTCAATTTATGAAAGGAGTTTCTCCACACCGTATTGCCGCTATAATGCAAAAGAACATTTGTGTTGCATAGGTGGTAATAAAGTGCTTTTTTCCGGTGATCCGCAAAATGTATTGTTACGTCTTATAGAATATTGCAACAAAGATTGATTTGGGCAAAATTTACAATTTTTAGTAAAAATAATTTGACTTTTATATTTTTTATGATATAGTGAATACAGAACTTCGGTTCGGAGCCTTAGAAAGCTCTTGTATAAGTCGGTGCTTAAAGCATCGTTATAATGTAAGAATATCTCCGACATGGTTGGGGAGACCACAATGGATGTTCAAAGCTTTTGCTTAAAGATTGTGGTGATCGTTTGCTTATACATGATTTTCTAACTCTCCCGACCGCTGTTTAGCGGTCAAATTTTTTAACGTATTAACTCTATGATTTAGGAGATAAAATTATGATAAACTTTGAAATAAAAAATCAAAATGGGCGTTCAATGATTGAAATGTTGGGCGTGCTGGCTATAATCGGTGTTCTATCGGTAGGTGGTATCGCCGGATACAGTAAGGCGATGCAAAGATATAGAATTAACAAGGCTATTGAGCAAATAACTCTTATTGCCGGTAATATAAGAACTTTTTTTAAAGGAAATTACATAGGTGTGCCTTGTGAAGGTAACGGGTGCACAGCCACTGGTTGTTATGGAGTCGAAAGCACTAATGCCGATACATTTACCCCAAAAGCTAATGGTTGTCCTATAATTAAAAAAGCAAAAATATTACCTGATGAAATGATTACCGTTGAAAATGGAAAAATTATGAGTATTACTAATCCTTTTGGATATTCAACAAGTATATCATCAGATTATCCTTTTAATAGCTTCCATATATTTTATCGTATAGGAGATAATGAAGAAGTGTGCATCGAGCTGATGACTCATGATTGGACTAATGCTAACGTCCGATTTATTGTTTTGTATAGTCATAGTAGTCCGTATTATTTCCAATTACCAGTTAGTATTGATACCGCTGTTACATACTGTGCCAAGGCCAAGAATGATGCCACACCGGAACAAAGAGCAGCCGGACAACCTGTTATCTACTTTTTCTTTGATGTTGATGCAACTTACTATAACAGCTTACCTTGGCTCAATTAATGCTTTAATAATATACCAATATATGCAATAATTTATCTGCCGGCGTTTTCAATACGCCGGCACTTTTGGCTATTCTTGCGTTTCCGGGGAAGCATTTTCGTCTGCTATATCTTCATCTTCGTCAACAGCGGAATCTTCCAAATCGTCCAAATATGTTATGTGTATAAATGTTACAGGTCTGATATCGGTAGCCGCAGTAATCATTTTGCGTAGCTTAGTGCGGAAAAATTCTTCAATAACATCTTTATTGTCGGTTGCTTTCAAGCGGTGGTGTGCCAACTTGCGAATTTTTTGGCAAATTTCATTTTCCAAAACAGCCCAATCTTCGTCCGGCAAAATATCAATGGATGAAATTTTCAAATCTAAAAGTTTATGGTCCTTAATTACCGCGCTAAGAAATACCGAACAATTAAAGGCAATGCGTCGGCGGTTGCGCACAAGTTGCGAATTTAACGAAACCGGACGTCGGCGATCCCAACCTAAAATATCAGTATGCACGTTTTCTAAAAGTTCGATATGTCCGTCTTGTAACAGACAAACATCACCATTGTGGGTGGAAAATACATCCTTAACGCCACATGACAGGGCAAAACGTTTGTGTTCGCGGATAAACCTTTTATCGCCATGCACCGGCAACACAATTTTAGGCTTTAACAAATCATACATTTTATGTAAATCTTGACGGCAAGCATGTCCGGAAGCATGAACCAAATCCGTTTCATCAGTAATCAGATGTGCGCCGGTTGCCTCTAATTTTTCTTGCATTTTTTCAACTTTATCTATATTGCCGGGAATCATTTTAGAAGAAAAAATAATTGTATCATCGTCAGAGAGTTTAAAATATTTGCTTTCACCATTGGCAATAATTGTTAACGCACTGCGATAATTAGCCTGCGAACCGGTGCAAATATACAAAGCTTTATCCGAAGTTAAACCCTTTACTTCACTTAACGGTTGAATTTCCGGCAAATCTTGTAAATAACCACATTCTTTGGCCACACGAACATTTGAAGAGATTGATTGCCCAAGCATCACCGGCGTTCTTCCGGCAGCATCAGCAGCCATAACCAAACTTTCAATACGCATTATATTTGAAGAAAAACAGGTTACAAACAATCCCCCCGGAATTTGTGGAATAAGCTCCAACAAACGTTTGCGCACATCTGCCTCAGTAGGCGATTTTTGTTCCACCATAACATTTGTAGAGTCGCATATCAGTAAATCCACTCCTTCATCGGCAAGTTGTTGCAAACCTTTGTAGTCTGTCGGCAAAAGGGAAAGCTCTTCATCGTCAAAGCGCCAGTCGGTGGCATGAAATACATTGCCGTATTTGGTGCGAATCGCCAAACCGCATGTTTGCGGAACCGAATGAGCCAGCGATATAAATTCCACGTTGAAATTATCTAATTCTACCGTTCGATGTTGGTTAACTGAGATAAGAGGAACGGTATCGGCCATTTTAAAATCTTCCAAGCGGGCACGAATTAATCCCAGCGTATAATCCATCGCATATACCGGACATTGCAAATGTGGCCATATTTGCGCAATAGCACCCATGTGGTCCTCGTGTCCGTGAGTAATAAACAAAGCTTCTATATCATCGCGATATTCATCCAAAAACTCCGGTGAAGCATAAGCCAATTCCATTCCGGGATAATTATCTTGTAAAAAACCGTAACCGGCATCAACTACAATAATTTTTCCGTCAACGGCATAAACATACATATTCATCCCGATTTCATCTGCACCGCCCAAGGGCAAAAAATATATTCCTTTTTTGTTAAATCCCGTCATTTACTTTCTCTATATAAAAAATATCCCCTACTAAAATTTTTTCTCGTCCATCCGCAGTATCTAACAACAAACTGCCGTTCTCGTCAATACCCGAAAAAATACCTTGCTTTTTTTTATTTTCCTGCAACACCTCTATTTTTGAGCCGATTCCTTTGGCATTATCTGTCCACATTTGCCATGCGGCTTGTTTATTGTTTTGCAGCATATTCACATAATACGAAAATTGTTGCAAATAATTCTCCGTAAACTCCGCAGCTGTGGTAGTTATTCCAGCCTCTGTCAAAGATGTTGCCGGATACAAAATATGTTGACTGTCCGGAGAGTGGACAATATTTACTCCTATACCGATAATTATATAATTACCGATTCCTTTTTCTAATAACATACCGCTTACTTTGGCGTTGTTCAAAAGTATATCGTTCGGCCATTTGATTTTAACTTCCGGCGAAGGCGAATAATTTTTGATTGTCTGACATAAACTCAAAGAAGCCGCAATTACCAAATTTCCAAGATTTTGCAAATCATATTCAAAAGCTAATGATAAAAACAGATTACCTTTCAAACTTTGCCAAATTCGGCCACGTCGCCCGCGTCCGGCTGTTTGTTCAACCGCACGCAGAGCAATAAAACGTCCGGCTTTGTCGCAATAATTGTTCACGGCATCATTAGTGCTTGTTACTTTATCTAAGGTAATTATTTGCCAATCTTCATACTTCATTCAAAAACACTCTCTGTCATAAAAGCCAAATAATCAGAAAAATACTGAGGTTTCATAAGGATTATCATCATAATAACCATATTGAGCATCATGGCTATATAAATACCTTTATCCGCTCTGTCAAAAGATTCTCGGCTTTTGTAAAAATATAAGGCCATAATTATTTGCAAATAAGCATATGCGAGCACTAAAAACATCAGCAAAATATAGATAATTTCGTAATAATGTCGTTGCATTGCTAAATTATTTAACATGGCAAAAATACCAACAAAACCAAGTGATGGCGGCAAACCTAAAAGTGATATTAAAAGAATACACAATACAGCCGATACATAAGGCCTTTTTTGCGCCGCGCCCTCAATCTCATTAAGCATAAATAAATATTCTCCCTTAATACGAAAGCCATATAATGAGGCGCAAACTCCGCTCATTGATAGCAGATAAATCAGCATATAGCTAAAGGTTATTTGCAAACTTTCAAAATTAAAGTCATATAACAACAAAAATACTATCCCAAAATTAAAAACGGCGCCGCAAGATAAAATTTTGTGAATATTTTTTCCGCTGCATGCACCAATGGCTCCGATTCCCACAGAAAGTAAGGCAATAACCCGATAGAAAAAAGCCAAATGTTCGTATATTGGAGCAAAAACATGAATATTTATTTCAACAAAAGCTCCCATGGCTGCAATAAGCGGAATCAATACAAAATAAGTAAATACAGGCAGAACCATTATTCCTGTTGTTTCTGTAAAACAAAAATGCAACGGGGCTAAATTCAACAAAAATAAAAAGCTAATAATAATACACGCCGAAGCACAATATAAGCGCATATCATCAGGTTTCAACGCCAAAAGTGAGCGCAAATCGGCATACGATAAATTATTGTTGCTCTGCCAAAAAATATAAACGGATATGAACAACAGCATAGCAATTATTACACTCATTGCGCCATAAATGTTTCGAGAAATATTAACTTCCTGTTTTTTATTTTCATTGCCTAACATAAAAAAGTTACCAACCATAAATAAAATAATTGCCAAAGAAGTTAAATATAAATTGGTAGACGAAATTAAAAGATATGCTGAACATACCACAAAAAACAGATTACCGCAAAAATGTGTTCCGGCAATATTCATGGCAACAAACCATTTGCGCGACAAAAACAGTATGACAAACGCACAAACGTAGATCATACTCTGAAACAGCAATACAAACCTGTTTGATGCGGTTATATCAGGTAAGGGATCTTTATTATAAAATATAATGTTAAGAATGAAACTGATAAGCAAAATAATTCGTGCGGTTTTGAAATATGCTGTATGTTCTTCATTTACTTGTGGTAACAGCATAAAAAGCACGGCTCCGAAAACTAAAATCAATAAAGGAGAAAAATATAACAGATGTTCCAACATTGCGCCCTCTCTAAATTATAAACCACAGCGGATTAAAAAATGAAAGAAACACCAGAATAATAACACCGATGAAAAATGCCAATTTGCGATCAGATATATCTTCAACCGTAATCTCAGTTGCAGGATAATTTGTTTGCAAATCACTCATTACATAAAGTTCATAAAGCAAAGCCATGCCAACCATGGAAATGGAAATCATTATTCCTAATCCAACGGCAAAATTGGCTTTAAATATGGCGGAAATCAAAACAAAATTATTCCAAAACATGGAAGAAACCGGCAATCCGACCGCTATTAAAACGAAAAAAGCAATAATTTTAGACAAGCGTGGCATATATGCCAATATTCCATGATATCCGCAATTACTTTCTTCGCAAGCATTTTCCGACCATAAATCGAGCACTGCTAACGAGGAATTAACTATCATAAAAATAAACAGCGCGTATACTATATTAAGTTTATACATTCCGTTAAGTAATATATCTGAAAGCAAAAACAATAAGTAATAAACCGTGGAATATGAAAACAATTTTTGTAAAAAATCTTTATGCGAAGTTCCTATAATTGCAATAAACAACATTGTCAGAATACCGAAAACGGCAATTACCGGAACATAAGAGCCAACTATTTGCGGTATATGATATTGCCAAAACCGCATAAATCCATATAATCCTGTTAACGGCAACATAACGGTTATGATGTAAACAAGCGGATTTTTAATGCCGGCACTTATGGATGAAATCCAATAATGAAAAGGCCATATCGGTATGCGAATAATAAAAGAAAGGCTAATCAAAGACCACACAGCTAATTTTAAGTGTCGTGGCAGGCCGATTGTGGTTATATCTGTTAGCAAAACATTTCCTTGATTAAACTTATATAGCAAAATGATTGCTGTTAATAACAACATTATACCGGCAAAATTAAAAATAAAAAACAGGCTTAATGACGAGTTTTTCCGCATATTCCCGAATTTTCCCATCAACATAAACAGCGGTAGCAACTGTGCGGCAAAAAATATATAAAAAGAAATCATATCGCCAGCACAAAATAATCCGCCAAAAGTCCATGCCAAATATACTCCCGCCAACATTAACGTTTTATTTTTCCGCTGTTTCACTGTTAATCCCACTGCGCCTATAAGCAGAGAAATATCAACACTCAGCAACAAAAGCAATGAATAAATATCGGCTCTGAAATGCAATTTTGCATTATATTCTTTGAACCACTTAATAACATAAGGTTCGATATCATACATTTGCATATTTTGTAATTGCAATAAACGCACAATCAATAATATAACGGCGAAAAGCGTAAACACAGCAACATTAAAAGCGTTAATATTATCTTTTTTGGTGGTTAAAATAAACAAACATCCGCACAAAGGAAGTAACAATACTAACAATAACAGTTCAGTCATTAAAACTCTCCTTTATTGAAAGAAAGCCATAATAACAGTATAAGCAACATAAAAACAGCAAATCCGCCGCTTAATAATTTGTTGTGAATGCGGCGGAAAATACGAATAAATACCTGTGAAAAAAACATTGCCACACTAAAAATCACTTTTTCAATCAGCAGTTTGTCAATAAATAAACGGATGAATTGTCCAAAATGACGAATTGCACTGATTATCGATTTATATATTGTATTAAACGGAGATTTTGTTTGCCACGATGTGGGTAACTCGGTGTTGGCAGATAAGGAAAAATAGCGACATAAAATAAGAAAACCAGCCGCAAAGCCAAATACTGGCAATGCCATATAATCTATTTCATAGAGCAAAAACAAAGATAATCCCGATATTGTTGTAAAGACTGCTTTTTTATTCGGCAGGTCTTGCGATTTAAGCGCAATATTTTTTTCTGAAAAATAAATCTGTTGAATTACCGATGAAAGTGCAAGCACAAACATTACGGCAAATAACCAAATATAATAACGGTTTGAGTTATTATAAATCTCTGTTAATATTCCGCTCATTACAATTATCAACAGCCATAACATAAAAAATATATATTTTTGTATGTCTGTTTTACGGATAGTTAGTTTTCCCATCTGGTATGCACTGGGTAGTCGATTGTGATAATAATATATCAAATACATGCAACTTATCAACAAATACATAGCTACCAAAAGTCGTGAAAGCATATCATTCCATATAAATCCGTTAAAACGCAATAATTCTATAAACAATGCCCAAAACATTGTTTGCAGATATATTATTTTTGACTTAAACGAATCGATAAAGACAACACCGTAAAAACTCCAAAACATTGTTGATATGCACGCTGCATTCAGATACACTATAAAGTATTCAGATGTTTGCCACAAAATATGAAACTTTAAGAGCACTATAATTGCAGCTAAGGGTGAAGACATAAAAAGAATCTGTTGCAAGCGATGCAAACGAACATTTTTCAAATCGGCAAAACCTATATGAAAGCCAAACATCCCTATTTTTATCAACACGGCCGTAAATCCGGAAACTGCCAGAAAATCAATATACATACCGCTTTGTTTATAGCGCAATATTTGTCTGATATCCAAAGAATCTACCTGACTATTGATAATTGCCAATACCATAAATAAAAACATATCGGCCAGTATGTTAAGCATTATATATCGTCTGTATGAGAGTGAATCTTTTATAATAAATACCGACAAAATATCCACAACAAACAACGCTGTTAATAGTTGCACAAAATTATTGCTGGTAACCATTATTATCAGAGTCGCCAAATTAAATACTAATAATGATGAAAATGTGCTTCGGCTTTCTTCGTAGCGAAAGTTCAAATTATAAAAAATCCCCAACAAAGTCAGTGCAAAAAAAGGAATAATGATCTGTTTATTGTAACTGTTTGAAATAATGTCAAATTTTATATCTTTACCCGGAGTGCTGTTCCATGCCAACGAAAAAATATGTTCTTTTGAACCGACAACTTCACTATCGCAAAAGTTAGCAAAAATAAAAACAAGGGATATAAAAGTAAAAAATGAGAGAACTTTATCGAATCCGGCGCTTACCTTAAAACTGTTGAAAACTCCGATTAAAAATAACAACAGCGCTGTGTATGCAATCATCTAAACGCCTTATTTTTTTCAGGAAATAATCAAGTTATTCACATCTTTTACCAAGCGAGTTGGTACAAGATACTCTCTTTCCACATCGTCATTTTCAATTTCCACCACCAAAACTTCATTTACGGCTTTGAGCGGAGCGCGCGCTTCTTCATCTATATCACGAAAAGCAACGGTGCTCCCTTGTGAACGATATAACAATGCAGTAGAGCTTCCGTCATAGATAAAACGGGGATTTTCCGGCCCTCCGGCGCGACTATCCATCATAATCATAATTTCGCCTTTTGCATTTTGTAAAATGGTATAACGACCTTTTTTACCAACTTCATTACTCAGAGCCATATCAAAAACCTCATCGCTGATTATACATTTCGGCGGTAGTTTAACACATAAAAATTAATAAATAAAGACCTTATTTAAAATTTTTTTGCAAATTTTTTTATTTTTCCTATTGACTTAATATTTTTTATCTTTTATAAGCGTATCTGTTTTAGCGAGTTCGTAGCTCAGTCGGTAGAGCATTTGACTTTTAATCAAAGGGTCGCGGGTTCGAATCCCACCGAGCTCACCAACAAAGAAAGGTCGCCGTTTGGCGGCCTTTTTTGTGTTGGTGAAAAAGCGCGGTGAGGATTTGACCCCGCGGGAAGCGGGTTAATCTTCCTTGTATTCCCAGTCAGTAAACGTACTTTTCGACACATTATCAAAAATCAAAGTAATATCACCATTATCCACACATAATTCAGTAGCCAAGGCAAGCGATGTTGGTATTGCAGTATAATAACTGTCGTCAAAAATTATATATTTACCACTTGATACACCCCAGTCATAAGTTGCCAACTCAATACACGCTTCCAAAGGTACACGGTGTACAGTAATTAAAAATCCAGTACCCTGCATAGTGCTCTATACAACGTTTGACACCACACAGTTCCCATACTTACGGAGTATATATGTTTGTTTGCCGTGATAATATCAGAATCGGAAGATATACTCTTTTTCGCCGTTTTGTCAGTTGGTTACTTAATAAATATTTTAGGTGGCGGAATTATTACTTTTAAACCGTTACGTTTGATCACTCGCGGGCGAAGATAGTCGCCATAAATAGTTCCCTCATACAAATTAAGACGATAATATCCGATTATAGGCATTGTAATAAATTGTCGCCATTCCGGCCCATCATAAAACAATCGACTTAATTTACGTTGTTTAGAACCGGCAGATTCCATTAAATGCGGACCAAACATATACGGAACGTCATTGCGCACGGCTTTAATCAATAGCTCAACGACTTTCATTCGCAATGGAGTAAGACGCAATCGCTCTCCGCTATCTTTAATTAAATAGCCTAAATTGAAATCATACTTAACGAAGAACATGTGAACAACTTTGAGTTTCCCGTCAATTCTCGAATATCCTTCCAATATAATCGGTTCCGGTTCTTTTGTCCTATATACAACAGGCATATAAAACTCCTTTTTGAAAAGTTTATGTTTTTGCAAAATTAAAATATTTTGTTATTAAAGTTTACCAACCATATCCCTTATCTTCCGGTGGAGATTCTTCCAAACTGCTAAGATACGGGCGAATATAATCTTCGTATGTAGATTCTGCATAAAGATTAAGACTGTAATAACCTATAACCCGCATGGTTATAAATTTGCGCCAGTTGGAGGCGTGTGAAAAAAGACCTCCTATATAAAATTGTGTGGATCCGGCATCTTCTAACAAGCGTTGACCAGACATATAAGGCACATCATTTTGCAACGCATCTATAAGTTGTTCAACAACTTTCATGCTCAATGGGGTTAACCGCATTCTTTCTCCGTCTTCAAGGTATAAATATCCCTTGTTGAAAGAATACTTTACAAAAAACATTATTTTGGGAACAATTTTGCCGTTTACCCTGTCGAATCCTCTTAAAACTATCGGTTCCGGTTCTTTTATTTTATACTCTTTCAATTTATAAGCGTATTTCATCAGTCACCTGTCTGAATAATTATATATTAGTGTTTAGTGCTTTATTTATTTTATTCGGATAATTTTCCGGCATCAACCGCTACATTTTTTTTGCAGCGTTTTACAGTAATTAAGACTCGGGATGATGTTGCTACAATTCTATGAAATATATCATTCTTTACCATCGTGATTACTCCTTTTGGCTATATTCTGTTTTTTTATAGTGTATAATTTATTAACATTACATAAATTTTGCACAGTCGGTTAAATTAGCGTTGTGTAAAAAAAATAAAAATATTTGCCGGATAAATATTTTGCTTGTAAAAAAATAATCAGAGGAGATGTGTTATGAATGAAAAAACAGCAAATATCATTGCCACTTATTGCGGTCTAGGTTTGTCACCAAAAGCACCGGGAACGGTCGGTTCTATCGGCACTTTGCCGTTAGCATTTGTATTGGCATATTTTACGGGAGCCTATGGAATATTGGCGGCCGCTGTTATTATTGCCGTTATCGGTATTATGGCAACCGATGTGGTTATTAGTAAGATGGAAGAAAAAGACCCCGGAAAGGTGGTGGTTGATGAGGTTGTCGGGCAATTATTAGCATTTTTATTTGTTGCGGATACACTATATCAGCGTGCTGATTTATGGTGGGTTTATCTGTTAGGTTTGGTTGCTTTTCGTTTTTTTGATATTTGCAAAATGGGACCGGTAAAATGGTTTGATCGCAATATGAAAAACGCTGTCGGAGTTATGATGGATGACGTTTGTGCCGGTTTGATTGGCGGTGTGTGTGTGTGGTTTGCCGTTACTTATCTGCTATCGGTGTTCTGAGATTTGAACAGAGCAATTTTTTCGCGATTTATTCCAAGCGCAGATATTTTAGCGTCAAGGCTTTTATTTACCTTGCGACTGTTGCCGTCGGGCGCTGTTTGTTTGCATCTTTTTGCCACAGCAAGCAGTCCATTAACATAAATATCCTCACTCATATTTTCCTTTTTTGCATCAATTTTTGCATACATGGCACCTGCCATTAAAGCCGTTTTATCTTCTGCCGACGAATAGTCTAAATAAGGTAATACATCGTTATTTTGCACAATAGCTTGGAATAATTTTACATCATCATTGTTCAAAGCATGTTGCACATATTCATAATAACAATACTGCGCTTCATAAAAATCGCGGGAATATTCTTTATAGGTATCGCGCAAATCTTTGCCATGCTCAATCGGCGGAAAAGATAACAACATTTTTTGCCAAAGTTTTTCCGCAGTTTCATAATCATCTTGTTTTACGGCGTAATCAAACAAATTTTTGAATTTATCATCGGTTAAAAACAATGCTTCTTCGGATAAATTTTCTATATCATCGGTGCTTAATCTATGTTTCAGTACTTTGTTTTTTGCTGTATTATATTCTTCGCTTATTTCTGCAACATACTCCTTATAGTCATCTATAAACTCCTGACCGTATTGTTGCATTTTAGCATAATCAATTTTAATGTCGGCGCTATTTTTAAGAGCTTTATCAACAACTTGGGCAACGTTTTGCAGAGGGTATTTTGCCGCAACGGCTTCATTAAAAATTGCCTTAAACATAATTTCTTCTTGCTGTCCGGCCAAAGTTTTACCGCGTGTTTTTTCCCAATACGCACCGTTATGTTCGGATTCACCGCCCTTAGATACTTGTTGAACTATCAATGCCTGTTCATTTTCAGAAATCGGAGCCACTAAAACTTCGTCATCAGCCATTTTTTCGGTCAATATATAATAAGGCAAACTGTTCAAAGAATATTTGACGGCATTATTATTTTCATCGGCTTGCGTGATGCGGTAAATGTTACTAAAATTAGAATATTCGATTCCCAACTCTTCAACAGGCGTGTTATGGTGAGCCACAAAAAGTTGACGGTTGATATTTTTAATTTCTTCTTCTGAATAACCAATTTCTGCCATTAACATACTTAATTGTTTATCCACTGCGTTAATTATACGGCTGCCATAGCAATGAGTAAAAACAACCACATTATGCATATTTTTTGCTGCTTTATCTGCCGGCAGACGGTGTAAATCGCCTAATTTGTCCTTGTCGGCAATCAACGGAATAAAATAATTAAGTAATTCTTCGGCTCGTTGAATAACTAATTTAGGCCGATTATTGCTATTGGAATAGTAAAAACCGCAGAGCTCATAAGGAGTCGGGCAACTTGCTAAAAGTGCCTCAGCTTCCTTACACAAAGCATTGCTTTGCCTTGGAGATATAGAGGCACTTCCCGGCAAAATGATAATTTTTTTCGGTGGTGTGCACAACGAAAAGTTATTATTCAAAACTTTCCAATGATGCGTTGCGTTTTTGTCACGTATGCCGCCGCGAATAGTTCTGCTTTCTTCAATCGGATCTGTGTTCATATTCCACCTCATCGCAACGATGCTAACATATATTTCCGTAAATTGCAAACATTATTTTCGCTAATTTTGGCAAAACACCTTAAGGCTTCCATATATAACAAAAAACTCCGCCATAGGAGCGGAGTTTTTGGGAGGAAGTTTTTTATTTAAGCAACTTTGTTTTCGGCGTGTAGCTGTTCGGCCGAAACAAAACCTAACTTTTCTTCAATTTCCCAAATTACTCGCAAAGCTTCATAAGCCTGCTCACCGTTTACGCGCGGGGTGGCTTCACCGTTTACGCACTTAATAAAGTGGTTCAATTCGGCTAACAGAGGTTGATTGGTTGGAATAAATAGTTGTTCAACACTACCTTTCAAACCATAGTTCATCCATTCTGGAATCTCCTCTTGGTTAACATACGGCATGCGCCCTTGTGTATGAACATTAATACTTTGATTGATAAAGTCCATATCTATGTAGTTGGTATCGGTGGTAACAGTTAAAGTTCGAACACGCGATTGCGTTATGCGGCTGGCAGTGATGTTGGCGGTAACGCCGTTAGCAAATTCCAACAAGGCGGAAACATAGTCGGTTCCTTTGGGATTTTCCTTAGTTTTAACGGAAGATGCCTGCACGTTAATTACCGGTGATTGCACCAACGATTGAATAACCTCCACATCGTGAATCATCAAATCCATTGCCACATCAACATCAGTAATGCGTCCGCTGGCTGCCGACATACGTTGCGCTGTCAAAGAACGAATCTTAGATGTATCCGAAAGCAACTTACTCATTTGTTCAACCGCCGGATTAAATCTTTCAATATGCCCAACCATCAATACAACATTATTGTTTTTAGAGGCTTCAATCAAGCGACGGCATCCCTCCGGAGTTGGTGCCAAAGGTTTTTCCATCATACAATGGATACCATTGTTCATAAAAAATTCTCCAACATCAGCATGTGTAACCGAAGTTGTAACTACGCTGACAGCGTCAACATTAGCAGCCACTTCTTCCATAGAGGAAAACGCTTTAATTCCGAACATTTCTGCCGCAGCTTTCGCGGCTTCCGGAAAAATATCATACACACCTACAAGTTCAATACCTTGCATGTTTTTATAAGTTCTCAGATGGTTTTTGCCCATCATCCCGGCACCGATTACGGCAACTTTTACAACATTTGTCATATAAAATCCTTTAAAATTCAGCCAAATTCACATAATATAAGTTGCTATATAACATATTTTGCGTAAAAATGCTCTTAAAAAATTGTTACATAATGTTACATGTGAATATTACGCTTATTTGTAAAAAAAATAAAAATAAAACTTGACAAAAAAGGATAAAAGACGTAAAAATATAAAAGTTTTTTTATATTTATTCAAATTTTTATGCGTATGAATACTATTAAATTTTGTGATCGTCTCTATTCTTCGGAATTTGAGACACAACTCAACGGTAACACACCGGTTATTGTCAGAGCTGAGGAATTTTCCAAAGCTTTGGAGATTGTTCTGTTATGTGGCAGTCCCGATGTTACTTCGGCAACGGCCAAGGCCTCTCAGAATTTGCAGCAGCTGATTTATCAGTTTAAAGTTGCGCCTTTGATAGAAAATGTTGCAGACGTTCAAATGTGGAATGATGCTATGCGCGATTTTTTGCGGTATACGCGCGGGCTGTCTAAGATGGACGATATCAATGTTTTCATTATCGACTGGTGGAACAAGATTCTTGAACGCAATCCTCAGTGTGTTGGCGATTCGGTTATGCCGATTCTGTGGCAGATGGTTTCAAGGAGCGATAGCCGGATGTTGGGTTGGGAAAAACTCACATTAACCGATTGCTTCGGAGATGGTGTGGAGCAAGAGTGGCTGAAAGCTTTTCCCTGTGATGCGCTGTTTGCTAAAAAACTCTATTGCCAACTGCTGAGTCTCGGACAGGTCAAATATTTAGTTGAGCACGGAAAAGCCAACTATGTGATTGACAACTTCAAGATTTTGGATCATGCCTATATGGAATTGAGCCAAAACGAGGGGAATCAGGCCGCGTATGAAGCATTGGTTGCTCCGGTAACGGAAACGATGTTGCAAGACTATTTGGATAGCGAGCACGAAAATTTTGAATTCTTTGCGGTGCATCCGTTGGGGCTTAAAGTTCTTCACTGTAACGAGTTCTCCGGAATCATTGCTCGTATGGAATATCGTTTTCTCAAAAATGGTAAGCATTTTCCAGATTCGTTCCGTATCTCCGATCGCGCCGAGCATGACTACATTGTTTTGCTCAATAATCAGTTAGATGTCAATCTTCCTGTTCCTCCGCTGAAAGAAGAGCTGACCGAACAGGAAGAAGATGAGGAGCAAATGGGTTACGAGCCCTTTCCTCAAAGCCTTTAAGCAAGAAAGCCGGTATTAAACCGGCTTTCACGCTTTTAGAACAATTTATTTTATTTGAATGACCAAGCTAAACTATTATAATTATTAGAATCACAAACTATTGTTGCAAAATCTAATCCTAAAGGTATATCTTTGGGACAAGCGTTCCATGCTCCATAATGTGAGTAATATTCAGTGTCTATACCACTGTTTGTGCAGGAAAAAGGATCATCGTTAAGAACAAATTGATTATGACTTCCAAATCCTATAAGACTTGTCATACTGTCCATCCAATTTTGTGTTACTAATTCAATACACGCTTCTTGTGGTAAATTTTCCAATGCTATTATAAATGCCCTGTTATTATAATTATATACACTCATACCTCCACCGAATTCATTATTTAGTTTTATAGTTCCATCAGTTTTAAGTTCTATAATTTCATCAGGTACGAGTTTGGCTTTTTTAATTACTGTGTCATTTAATCCACTATAATTCTTTTGCGGCGCAAAAAAAGATTGAATATTAGAACTTATCAAACTTATCTGCTCTATCGTTTTATTGATTCTATACTTCATCATCGCTTTTGAATATCCGGCGATTCCGCCGACAGATAGAACACCGATTATGGCAAGAACGCCTAACATTTCAATCATACTTCTTCCGTATTGCGGCGCATCTGATTGTCTGTTTCTCGCTGGTGTACTGTCTGTGTACACGGCGCTCAAAACAGCCGGCGCATCTACACCACTCTCCGGAAGAAGTGAACGTCCGGATTGTCTCTCTTTTCCGCAAGGGGCGAGAGAATCATTATTTTTTATTTCTAAGTTTCTCATAGTAAACTTCCTTTCATTTTTGTTGCTATTACACTAAAACAACCGCCATGTTGAAGCGGTCGGAAGTTCGTAACTACTTGAGATTAAATAGTGTTGCATGTTAAACAGGTTGTTCTATTTTGCAACCTTCCGACCAACGTCGGAAATTTTTACATCATAAAATGACGAATCTCAAAGAGGTTACGACACCTCAGACGAGTTACCTCATCTTGCAATGACTATATCATAAAAAATACAAAAGTCAAACACTTTTTACGATTCGCGTATAAATCTCTCAGCAAATCGTTGTTAATACATATATTAATATGTGTAGCGATTCGTAGAACTTTTTTATTAAGGGCAAAAAAAGAAGGTATTTACATCTAAAAAAGGATAAAATTTATGGCAAATATGTATTAAAATAAAAAAAAGTAACAGGGTTGTGGATAAAATAAAGATAGTAAAAACAAGCATTTATGAGATGAGATAAAAAATAATAAAAAAAATAAAAAAAAGTATTGACAAGAAGAAAAGGATAACGTATAAAACGCATCACCGGCCGCGAGGTGATGAATTAAGCGGAAGGATGCTTACGGAGGCGGGGACGCGAGACTGGAGCTTAAGAAGTGAAGAAAGTTTAAGAGCGTAGTTTCTGTAAGGTTGTAAAGACATCGTGAATAAGAGATAGAAAAAGAGGATATGCAGACGGTATATTTTGAATAAATATAAAGTCGAGTATATCAAGAAAGTAAAGGAACCTAAGAATAATTCTTTATGAGTAGAATAGAAAGACAGGATTAGAATAATCAATTAAATTGAGTGTT
>JAFUSA010000021.1 GCA_017480745.1 Alphaproteobacteria bacterium | reverse complement strand
GTTCGGTTTTCCGCAAGGTTTTGTAACCAGATAACCGAATAGTTAAGCGGTAAATGCGCCACCGGTGGCAAAAGGCGTAGAACTATAATTTATAAAGGATTTTAATATGTTAAAAATTACAGAAATTTGTGATCACAATATCAAAATGATGGGTAAATGCCCAGAATGGACCGAAAATATGTGTGGTATTAATTGGCGCGCTTCTTAGTTAATGAATAAAGTCAGTGGGCAGATTCGTCCGCTGACTTTAATTCTTTATATTTTGTATGTTACATGAAAGGGAGGATAATATGATTGCAATAGCAAAACAAAGCGGTAGTAGTGTACTTGTGTATGATGAAAAAGGAGCTTTATTAATTTCTCTTTCGGGAAAATTATATGGTTACACAGCACATACTGTCTCTACCAAAAGCGGAAATCAAATAAATGTTTATGATAAAAAAGGTAATTTATTATTTAGCATATGAGGTAAAAAATGAAAGAAAATGAAATACAGGATATTTTAAAAGATGTTGATAAATTAAAGAAGCTTGCCCAAAAAATTGAAGATAATCTCAAACAGAAAATATATAACAGCGAGTTAATAATAGATAAGCACGGCACAACAAAACAATCTCTTGAAAGAGCAAAAAACAGAAAAGGAAAAATACTTTTAGGTAAATAATATGGCATTTGATTTTTTAAAATTTCACACTTTTGAAGTATTAGGTAATGATATTTTAGGTGCAGAGTTTCTGCCACCTCAAGCAGCCGGAAATAATCAGGTTTGTTTGATTTCCGTGCGTCACGGTCGTGCTGTCACTATGAAAATTGATGATTTGGCATGGATAAACATTAAAGGCATAGGTTGGACATTCGGAGGGCCGCAGATTTTCCGCTCTCGTAAAGATGAAAATATGATGTTCGGTTTAATGGATGAAGCTGATGCCGAGCGTGAATTTACAGTTTCCCAATATTTGCAACAACTTACTCCGGACGCTCCAAAAATTTTAGGTTACAAAACATTTGCGTCACTTGATAATGCCGAATCTCGGTACGGTGATATTATCAACATTAAACATACAAGTGGCAAAGAAGTTAAACCGTGCGTTTTATACACACAGTGCCAATCGCCGTTCAGAATGTCAGATGTAGCATTTTATAATGATGCCGCCAGAGAGGAAATGCTCGCCTTTTACAGCAATTATTTTAAGTGTGCACCGCAAGAATATATTTATGAGTTTGCCAAGAAGTTAGGCAAGCAAATCGGCTTGTTTCACGCCAAAGGAATTATTAACGACTCTCTCTATTGGGATAACATCACGCTATGTGCGGAAATTGTGGATTATGAGTGGTTGACGGTGCCGGGGATGTTGTTGCCGAACGGGCAAGATGCGGAAAATTATATTCCGGACGAGCGCAAAGAAAAAGAGATTGTCTATGCCATAGAAGCAATTTTGCGCATGGCGGAATTATTCCAACTCAAATCTGACTTTTATAAAATTTTAGATGCGTTGATTGAGGGACATCAAATACATAATCCGGATTTTATTAAACAATCGGAATTTTTAACGCGTATGAAAAACCGCGAAAAGTTTATTTTTTAGGAGAATACAATGTATCAAACCGTAACTATACCAAAATGGATTGCCTGCCGCAGTTATTTGGTCGGCACGCCGGAGAGTAAAACCATTATTGCCAACAATAAAGTTCATAAAACCATTTTGTTAGATGGTCCGGCATCGGATTTATATGCCTTTTTGTGCGAAAATGATGCCACTTCAAAGGAAAATTTGGAAAAATATGCCACTGAACACGGCTTGAGTGCAGAAATTGATGGTTTTACAGAACAATTACACGCTTTGAAAATGGTGGGGTTTGATACAGATACAGAAGATAATTATGTTTCCGCACCGCTCAATTATAATCAAGATGCCGAAGAAAAGAGCAAAGGAGCAATAGAAGACCGTATGGCAAAATGGGCATTCGGCAAAGGATTTTTATGGTCGGTATTTATGGAGCTGACTTATAAGTGTAATTTGCGCTGTATTCATTGTTACAATCCGGCGTTTCGCGGTATGGAAGAAATCAGTTTTGAAAAAGCCAAAGAAGTAATTGATGACGCAGTAGAACTCGGTTGTTTTGAATTGACGGTTTCCGGCGGCGAATGTACTTTGGACAGTGATTTTATCAAAATTATTGAATACGCACGGCAAAAACGGTTGAATGTACATATTTTCACCAACGGGTTATCGCTTTACCAAAATCCGAACTTGCTCAAAAAGATTGTGGAATTATATCCATATCAGGTAGGTATCAGCGTATATTCTGCCAACAAGCACTTACACGAAAAGGTTACGACGGTAGCAGGTTCGTGGGATAAATCGGTAGCGGTGTTGGAAGAATTGAAAAAATACGGCGTACATTCGCAGGTTAAAACAGTACAACTCAATGAAACGGTTGATACATGGCGCGATACCGTAGAACTCGCCAAAAAATATGATACGGCAATCGCGATTGATGTAACTTTAACCCCAACAATTGAGGGTGATAAAAAAACTTGGTCGCATCTGGTGAATGATGAGAAATTAACAGAGTTGTTCAGTAATCCGGAATCACCGATGTATGTTGGAGGATGGAAAGAACCGCCCGAAATAGATGTGAATCGTGATGGTCCATGTTATGCCGGCAGTCATACGCTATGTATCAATCCAAATTTGAATGTGGTGGGGTGCGTAAGTTTGCCGCTCAAATTCGGTTCGCTAAAAACACAGCGTTTGAAAGATATATGGACAGACGGGCAGAAAAATCCGGAATCGGAACTTTATAAATGGCAACATATTACTTTGGCGGCGTTTAAGGATTGTTTCAAAGAAGATTATTGCCGTTTTTGCCACTTCTGTGCGGGAATGGGAATGTTGGAAGATAAACTTTATGCTAAATCCGAGCTTTTGTGCAAACTCGCTAAAATGAAAATGAAAGTATTTTACGAGCTTAAAAACAAACAAACAGATAAACCTTATCAGGCAGGCATTTGTCAGATGAAATAAGGTAAATGTGATGTTGAAGTTTTTTAAACGCTTGTTTGTAAAAATCTTTGGTTTGGATAAACCTCTATCTACCAATGATTTTCTTTATGAGGAAGAAAAGTGTTGTGATACGGAAGAAGAATGGATTTATGAACATAACAAAGCAGGTATGTGGTAGAGGAATATAAATAATTGTTAAATTTTGTTAAGGAGAATAAGAATGAGATTTATATTTAAATTAGTGTGGTGGTGCATCAAATTAACGTTTAAAATATTAGGTATAATATTGAGAGTATCCGTGCAAGAGGAGAAAGACCATAAGCTTTTCGGATTTGATACGAGTGATTTGCATTATAAATAACCTTAGAAAGGAGAAGAACTATGACATATCAATTACCGAAATCTTTTAAAAATTGCCTTACCTGCACTTACTGGTGCGGAATGCGTAGATTAATATTGATGGAGCGTTATGCGGAAACCAATGATTCTAACACCAAAGGAATGTGTGCAAATCGTGATGGATTTTATCACCTTGAAATGAGCGCGTTTTCCTCTTGTAGTCAACATGAGAGCATGCCAGCATTGAGAGATTAAAAAAATAATTAGTTACTGGATATAAATATGGAAAAAGAAACAATAGATTTTTTAACTCAATACTGGTGGTGTATATTACTTGGTATTATTGTTTTGGGAAGTATAGCGAAAGGTGATACAAAAGTTGTAAAAGAATATTATGATGGTGGTTTATTCAAAAGAAAAATTAAATCAATAACACCTTATAAAGATGGTGTAATACACGGAACAACAATTGAATATCATAAAAACGGAAAAATTAAAAGTAAATTCAATTATCATAAAGGGATACCTTGTGGCAGATGTGAAATTTACCATGAAAATGGAAATATTGCAGAAATAAACGAAGAAATACTTGGAGAGAAACCTTACAACGGATTTGTCCGCTCGTATTATGAAAATGGAAAACTCCGATATGAGGAGAATTATATAGAAGGAACAAGAATGGGGCACTATATTGAGTGTTATCCTAATGGACAAATAAAAAAGGAATGTGAAAATATATTAGAAAATGAGGCAAATACAGGTTTTGTGCGTGAATATTACGAAAACGGACAATTGGAAAGAGAGGGATTTTTTCGTAATTGTAAATTAAATGGTCCTATTAAAGAATTCTTTGAGGATGGAAAAATTAAACGTAAAGGATTTTATAAAAACAATATTACTGAGGGATATTATGCTGAATATTATCCTAATGGATTAATTCATAAAGAATGGGAAGATGTTTTAGATACTAAACCAAATAACGGTTTCTTTCATGAATATTATGAAAACGGACGCTTAAAGTCAGAATCAAACTATGTAAGCGGTAAATGTGAAGGTTATGAAAAAGAATATTACGAAACGGGAGAATTGGAGTGGGAAACACCGTTTAAAGATGGAGTAAAACACGGAATCATGAAACGCTATAATAAGAATGGGGAAATAGAAGCAACCATTATCTATAAAAATGGTGATAAAATGTAACTTAATAAAGGAATATAAAAATGGTTAGTAAAGCAGCATTAGAACAGGCAGAATTGTTGGCAGCAATAAAAAAAAGAGGTGATGAACAAGTGCATAAAGAACTAAACGCAGAAAAAAGACGCGGATTATTTATGCTGATGTTTGCACTGATTTGGGTTATAATAAAGACAGTTTTTAGTTTAGGTAAAATTATTTTGGATGAGGTAAATAAGAATAATTTTGGTAGATATGAATAAGAATAAAATTCCTCCGATAACAACCATTAAATGTCCGATATGTCATAAAGGCGACATACCGCTTCCGCTTGATGCGGACGGTTGCCCATATTGCCGAAATTGCGGAGCAAGTTATGATACCATTTATCAGTATCTTAACGCTTATTGGACCCTCGGGAAATGGGCACTTTATGGCGTTATTATTTTCATCATTTATTTAATACTTTCATAATTAATTTTAGGATTAAGAAGATGAAACATTTTTATTTAACAATATCTTTATTAGCAATACTTTCGGGTTGTTGCATGTTCAACAAGCATAATGCAACAGGACAGCAATGTTTATTTGATGAAACAATATGCCGAAAAAATGTTCAAGCATTACAAGACGGAATTGATAATTTTTATGCCAATGGCGGAATGTATATTATTAAAGATATGGATTCAGGTGAAACCATTGAAGATACTTCTGTAAATTTTGCCGCTAATACTGTTTATGAAACTTATTTTTCTAAAATTAAATTTGAAAATAAAACTATACCGGAACGCTTGCTAAATAAATATATCAACCTTGTCAAAACTTCCGGTAAAGGATTACAACAAAAGTTAAGAGATAATGTTACCGCCGGAACAGTGCGCAGGGCAAATCTGAAAGATGTTGAGGTTTTCGGTATTACGGCAACAACGGAAAAAGATTCTGATAAAATTGTTATTACCACATTTTTAGGACATTTGAAATATGAAGGCAAGAATTATGCTTTCATATTTGTAATGGATGAACCAAAAGGGTTAAAACGAACATACGGTTGGCAATCCGCCGGTTGGAATATCGTTCCAACCGCTAAAAATATTATTGAAAATATTGTGAAGTAAATATGCCGATTGATTTGATAATATGGGATTTTGACGGAGTTTTAGTGCCGATTTCGGATGATTGGGCAGAGTGTGATTATCCACTCACAGATGGTGTGAGAGAGATTTTGACATTGCCAAATTTGAAGCATTGTATTGCCACCAACGGCACCTTGGAACAAACGCTTGAAAAAGTCAAATTGTGCGGTCTAACCGATATCTTCAACGAGCAAAATATTTTCACGATTGATATGGCAGGTGTCGGTAAATCTTCTCCGGATATATTTTTGCTTGCCCTACAAAAAATGAATGAGCAACCGGAAAATACCATTGTGATAGATAATTCCTATACGGCAATGAAAGGTGCTATTAAGGCAGGGTGTTTGCCTATATCGTTTTTGGATTGTGAGCACTATGAAAATTCATATTGGATAAAACGCCTGAAAAATATCGGCATTAAACATATTTTTTGTTGTATGGAAAATGTGAAAAAGTTGATTAAAATAAATAGAGAACTTTATATTCAAAACTCTGCACCAAAACGCTTTAACAAACTTATATAGCGTTGATTATAAACCTTTGCTAAATACAGTGCTGTTTTGTTGTATTTAGAAACAATATTCACATCAGCACCGTTTTTTAACAATAGCATAACTATCAAATATCTATTAGAAATGTACTTTTCTGATAATGCTTTCATCAAAGGAGTGTATCCGTTGCGTTTGTCAATGACATTCGGGTTCGCTCCGTGGCGTAATAATGAAATCAAAGCATTGGCATTTCCATATTCCACAGCATACATAATGGGATAAGCACCCCTGCTATCAGGGCAATTCAAATCAATATTGTTAAGTAATAGTTCGTGTATAGTTTCAATATCGTTGATAGCAAGTGCTGTGTTTAATTCGTTTATTTTACGGATGTTTTCAGGTGTTTTTTTCTTTATCATAATTTAATCTCCATAAAAATTAGTATCATAAGTATTTATCTTGTTTTGTTGATAAATAATGATACGAATAATTTAATCTCGTAATGCTATTGGTAGAAATATCGGTAGCATTTTAGTTATCAGCATTGTGTTGGTAGCACTTTTGATTCATCATCACTTCACTGGATTTGATTTACATTAAACTTCATCTTTTCATTAAAAATAAAAAAAATATTCTCTAATTTTGTATTATAATATCTTCTTTTATTATATTATAATATTATTATACAACTCTCAAACATCAGTATTCATAAGGGTTTAAGAGGTATTTAAATTAAATATACATTTTCGTTTTTTACAATATACACTACTAATTCTAATGTTATTCATTTTCAATAGTGGCAATATAGTTTTTCAATTTTGAGAATAATGACAATATAAGTTATTTTTAGGGACTATAAATATTTTTTCTTTTAAAAGTGCTGGATTTAAAATTCGTTCATCATCTCCACTAAATATTTATGTAAATAAAATTAACAAGGAGAAGATTATGAGTAAATCAAAAGCAGAACTCTCTATATCAGCAAGATTGTTGCTTGATTACATAGTATTTAGAAGAAAACTTAACCATACATTTTTTGAGAACAACGAAACAATCGGTTTTAAACTTGACCTTACCGAAGGCACAATTAAGGAACTGGTTAATCGTTTGGTTCGTATGGGTTATCTTGTCAAAGGTAAGGATAAGTATGGTCGTAGAGTGCTTGAAACAACAGCGTTAAAGCACAAACCATTATTCTATCCATTACAAGAAATCAACAAACGAGGTCTCAAAGAAGAATTGGAACATCAAACCAAGGAATTAGAAAAGGCAGAGCAATTAGCACAAGATTATTTGAATACCATAGAAGTATGGCGTAATAGGTGTATTGCCGAGCGACAAAAGGTTATAGCACTTGAACAACAAGTTGCTGAATTACAATGGCAATTAAATGCTTTGCCAGCAACACCTACACCTCAAACGGACAATACAACAACTATTGAAGAAGAATACACTGACAATAGTGAAAGTGTTGTTAATGTAGGAAGTATGGATAATGTCGGTAATGAGGGCAATACCAGTAATATTACGGATGATAATGTTGTTCCAACCGATAATCCAAATACGATGGATGCAAGGGTAATAGTTGATAATCTAATGCGAAAGTTATGCCCAGAAAAATATGAACCAACCAACTGATACAGCACATTTTGCGATAAAATAGAAGATAAATATTTGTGAGCGATGAACTCACAATCTTCTATTTTATTTTACACTCTCCAATAGCACTTCTATTGGAGTTTTTTACATACCGAAAACACGAAAAAATTATCCAGATTCAAATATTTGAATTGACTTCAGACCCTGTTTTTGCTATAATATAATCATAGAATGAAACAGAAAAATCATTCTTCAAACAATTATTTAATAAGGATATAGAACAGAAATGAAAGAGAGGCAAAATAAACAAGAAAAGATAAAGTTTGATGGATACACCATCAGTAAAAGGGGCAGCAGTTATCAGTTTTATATGGGCAAGGAATTAACGGGAGAGATAGTCCGTCAATCATTGAAAACAGATGATGAAAAAGCTGCCTTAAAAAGAGCAAGAGAGTTATATTTGGGTTATGTGGCAGATTATTCACCTGAAGGACTTGATAAAAAGAGTTTTAAGAAGAATGCTTTGGATTTTATTGCCATCACTAACAACCCACAACACAAGGAATATATGAACCGTCTGTTCATTCCGTATTTTAGCGACATCATCGGCAACAAAAGAAAAATCCGTGATATTGACGAACTCACTAACTTGGATTTGATTAAGTATGTGGATTATCGCAGGGAGTTGAAGTCAAAGAAGACCAATCAATATTGCAAACCGACTACGATTATCCGTGAGAACAACACGCTTCGTTCGTTCCTCAACTGGTGCTATAAGACAGGCAGGATGAAAAAACAACTGACACTGCCGACAATTAAGAGCAAGGAGAATCGTTTTGATGACGAGGGAAATCCTGTCTTTAAGGACTTGTCGGGCAAAAGAGATTCATTCACTCGTGATGAAATCAACTTGATATTCAGCACATTGAAAAAAGAAATTGCCAACGAGATAAACAAGCACACCAAACGCCGCAAAGAGTTGCTATACAATTACATCAGCATACTTTACGAATGTGGCATTAGACCTTGTGAATTAAGGACTTTGACTTGGAGTCAATTTATCGGTAATTATGCCGAAGGCGGTTTGTTCGTAGATGTGTATAGCAGAAAACAGAATGAAAAACGCAGTATTGCTCTATCACCGAATCTCGTAAAACTTTTGAACACAATGTACGAACAACAAAAAGACTTCTGTGAGAAACACAATATTCCGTTCAATGATGATGAAGTCCGTATCATAAGTATTTGTAATGGTAATGATGAGAAAAAACATTACGAAATCAAAGCAGTCAATGAGTTGGACAATGGTTTTAGGAAACTGCTTGATAGATGTGGCATAAAGCATACCAACTCAAAAGTATTGTATTCATACAGACACTCTTATATCAGCACACTTGTTCAAAATGAAATTCCAACAATAAACATAGCAAAGCAATGTGGGACGAGTGTTAAGATGATTGAGCAATACTACGACCAATCATCTCATTTAGCAAATATGAAGCAATTATTTTTACAACCATCAGGAAATGCTTGATTTACACACGCTTGGCATCAACCTGTTAATAACTCCTTTTTTAAGGAGTCTTTTTTTGTTCAAAGTGCCGCCAAATAAGTGGTTTGAAATTGCCTTCAAATGAAGGGTGTGTAAAAAAATTGCCCGATTTTTGCACAAATTTGTGCAAAATAGTGTGCAAAACAGATGATGGTGTCGTGGATGTTTTTGATAGTTAAGTCATTGTTTATCAATAATTATAGGGTAGTAATTGCTGTGCAAAATCATTTTGCACAAAAAAAGAGAGGAAGCAAATTCCTCTCTGAAAATCATTTTTATAAGTTATTGATTTTACTTAAAAAATTGGAGCGGGCAATGGGATTCGGACCCACGACATCAACCTTGGCAAGGTTGCGCTCTACCCCTGAGCTATACCCGCATCGTTGTAGAACGTTTTCTTAATAACATATTTAAAACAAAATGCAAGTATTTTTTTAATATTTTTTGCATTTTTGTGTATTTATATTTTTTGTAACGAATTATCAATTAGTTACAAACGCTCAAAACTGCTTATAGTTGCTTAATCTGCGAAAAAAATACTCCAAATAAGGTTGATTTACATTTTTCAGTGGCATGATTTACAAATATTTTGAGCAATTCGCGAATCTTGAAAACGGTCATACGAGGGAAAATTGTTAAAAAAGTTTGACTTTTGATTTTTTTATGATATTATAAGAACAGAACTTCGGTTCGGGGCCTTAATCAGCTCTTATTAACTTCGGTGCTTTGCATCGTTAACTAATATGATGATATCTCCGTTTTGGGCGGGGAGCGCGTGATAGATGTTCAGGGCTTACGCCTAAAAATTACGTGGATCATTTAAGTTAATATGATTGATTAACTCCCCTGCCGCCGTTTGGCGGTTTTTTAGTATTTAACCTTTAATTTTAGGAGATAAAATTATGAGAAATTTTGAAATAAAAAATATAGATTGCCGCGCTGCGCTCGCAAAGACGAAAAACGCGCAGAGCTCTCGTCTATTTCTTCCGGAGAATTGTGTAGATGCGCCAGCTGTTCTGAGTGCCGTGTACACAGGTAGTACATCAGCGAAAAACAGTCCAGCAGATGTGCCGCAATGCGGAAGAAGTATGATAGAGATGCTTGGTGTTTTATCTGTCGGCGGTATTGCAGGTTACAGCAAAGCCATGATGAAGTATCGCATCAATAAAACCATTGAGCAAATAACTTTAATTGCCGGAAATATAAGAGCATTTTTTGCTCCGCAGGCTAACTATAAAGATTTAGGTTGCCAAGAATGTCAAGACCCTCTGGAATACCGCAAAAAATTGTTTACAAAGGCTAAGTTAGTACCGGCTGAAATGTGGTGCGGAGTGAGTAATGATAGTCTTTGCAATTTTTTTGGAGGCACTGTCGATATACTTCCATGTTCTAAGACTGACGATGGTGATAATAAGGCCTTTCTGATAGATTTTTATAACGTCCCTCAAGAAGCTTGCATAGAATTAGTGTTAAATGATTGGAAAAGTGTCGGAATAACTCTGATAGGAACCGTGGATGGTGGTGAAAGATATTATAACATCCCCGTCAGTATGGATAATGCAATTAACCTTTGTTCAGCAACTTCTGCAGAAATAATATTTATGCTTAATTCAGACGGAAATAGTAACTTTTGGAAAGATTTTGTTGTAAAATAAATACTCAAACAACATAAATATATCGAAGCTAAATGTTATAAATTGATAAATTATTTTTTGTAATTATCCATAAATATAAACTTCCGCCGGTACACGTAAAAGAGTGTCGGCGGAAGTAATCAGTGAATGTAAAGAATAGACTCGCTTTCTGTTTCAAAAAGTTGTTTTGCCGATAGCGGCATTGGTGCTTACAAGCTATGCGGTGGATTATGTGCATTTGTGCCTGCCGGAACCATCTGCACAAATAGAGGAGTTTTCATCTCTACCGGCCGATGGCTCCGATATTTACGACTTTGGAAATTAATATACTGCAAACGCAGGTAAATTTTCTGAGGTATAGGCATTGGGTGAATCTATATCAAAATAAGCAATGAAATCTATCTTTCCATAACCATATGCATCAGAACAAGCGTTAACAATATCAGTCATTTGCGTTGGCAAAGGAAATCCTTTTATATATGCAATACCATAGCTTATTTGTATCGCAGCAGCGTTAGCATTTTGCCAATCGAAAGATGCTAATTCGATACATTCAATAGAATCAATAATATTCCAAATATAGAAACCTTTTTCTCCACCCGATGTCATACCAATATAAAAAGAGTTTCCAAAAGCATTTACCAATGCTGTTTTATCTTCATTCCACATTTCATCAGGCACAAGTTTGGCTTTTTGAATAATTTTCCGACCATCAGCAGTGAATGAATCTAATCCATCATAATTTCTTTGCGGAGCAAAAAATGCACGCACATTGCCGGCAATAAGAGTTATTTGTTCAATGGTTTTGTTGATGCGATATTTTTGCATGGCTTTTGAATATCCGGCGATTCCACCAACCGATAAAACACCGATGATAGCAAGAACGCCCAACATCTCAATCATTGAGCGTCCGCTTTGTGTGGTAGAGCCACACTTATGGTCATGCCTCGATTCCGTAGTAATCGTCAAGGCATCTTCCGCTTTTTTATTAATTTGAATATCCCTTGACGCATTCGCCTTTGCAAGGCTCAGCGATTGATGACTCTTTATATTTTTAATTTTTAAGTTTTTCATAGCAAACTTCCTTTCATTGTTGTTGTTATTACATTAAAACAACCGCCCGATAAAGGCGGCCGGAAGTTCCTAACTATTACAAATCAAATAGTGCCGTGTATTCAACCATATCTATTCCACGACCTTCCGACCAAAGCCGGAAAATTCAACGCTTTTTACAGCTGATTTGTAAGAGGTTAGGATACCCCAGACAAGTTACCTTATCTTGTGTTCCATTATATCATAAAAAGCTTAAAAGTCAAATATTTTTTGCAAAATTAGCAACAAATTGCAAGATAATACTTGTTTAATTTACTAAAATTGAGCTAATTTTTTTGGCATAACTTATTATAAATTGTGGATTTTAACCCAAAAAATGCTATATTAACGGCAGTTTGTTTATTAGGGAATAGCCTGTGATGAATATAAAAAATAAAAAAGTTTGGATACTATCCATTGTCGCTGTATTACTTGTATGGGGATTGATAAAATTTATCGGACGCAATGATAATGATAGAATTTTCAAAACACAAAAAATTGCGGAAAATGATATAACCGAAATAATAACCGCTTCCGGCACCATAAATCCGCTTTCAACGGTTTCTATCGGCACACAGGCTTCCGGCAGAATAGCGGAAATTTACGTTGATTACAATTCCGAAGTTAAAGAAGGTCAGCTTTTGGCTTTGATTGATCAGGATAATGCTAAGGCCAATGTTGCGCAACGTGAAGCTGCTCTTGATATAGCCAAAGCTCAAGTTGCCGTGGAAGAAAATAATATAAAATATTATAAAAAAGCGCTCGACCGTATCTCTAAATTAAATGCCTCACGTTATTCCACTGAAAAAGAATTGGAAGCCGCCGAGCGTGATTATGATAATGCCGTGGCTCAGTTGGCTTTGGAAAAAGCTCAAGTTAAGCAAGCCGAAGCTTCACTCAATTCAGCACAAACCGAGCTATCATATACGGAAATAAAATCGCCAGTGAACGGTATCGTAATTTCTAAGGCGGTTGAAGTGGGACAAACTGTCGCTGCCAGCTTTTCTACTCCGGAGTTGTTTTCGGTAGCAGAAGATTTAACCAAAATGCAAATTGAAGCATCGGTAGTGGAAGCCGATATTGCCAAAGTAAAAGAAGGGCAAACCGCGCGCTTTATGGTAGACAGTTATTCTGATGATTATTTTTATGGCAAAGTCATGCAGGTTCGCAACGAAGCCGTTACAACTTCAAATGTTGTTTCATACACCGTGGTAATCGAAATAGATAATTCCGATTTGAAGCTAAAACCGGGGATGACAGCCAATGTTGATATTATTGTTGCCGAGGTTAAAAATGCCATGACCGTACCTAATCAGGCTTTGCGTTTTTATTTTGATGACGGAACCGGCGCCAAGCGCTATCAAGACCGTGGTGTATGGATATTACGTGGGGGCAAACCTGAACGCATAACCGTTGAGTTGGGAGTTAGTGATGATAACAATACCGAGGTCAAAAGTGTTGAACTTAAAATCGGTGATGAAGTCATAGTTTCACAAAACCAAGCAGGCGAAGAAAAAATGAAAATGCGAATGAGGATGCCTCGCTGATGACGCCGTTGATTAAGCTCAAAAATATTCATAAAAGTTATCCTCTTGCCGGTTTTGATTTGGAGATTTTAAAAGGTATAGATTTACAAATAGATAGCGGAGAGTTTGTAGCCATTATGGGACCATCAGGTTCCGGAAAATCTACCTTGATGAATATTTTAGGGTGTTTGGATGTTCCAACTTCCGGCGAATATGTATTAGATGGTGAAAACGTTGAGAATCTTTCTGCTGATGAATTAGCCGCCATTCGCAATCAAAAAATCGGTTTTGTGTTTCAGGGGTTTAATCTTTTGTCGCGCACTTCGGCGCTGGAAAATGTGGAACTGCCGATGGTATATGCCGGCATTGGAGATATTGAGCGAAAACAAAAAGCGCAGAAAGCATTGTCAAGCGTTGGCTTAAAAGATAGGATGTATCATCAGCCAAACCAGCTTTCCGGCGGTCAGCAACAACGTGTGGCTATTGCTCGAGCTATTGTTAACGATGCTCCAATCATTTTTGCCGACGAACCAACCGGAAACTTAGATACCAAAATGAGTGTGGAAATTATGGATTTGTTCACTAAACTTAATCAAGAATATAACCGCACCATAATTTTGGTAACTCACGAAGAAGATATTGCACTTTATGCCAAACGAATTATAAAAATTGTCGATGGCGAAATTCACAGCGACAAGATAAATACGAAAAGAAAATAAAATGATTGAGTTGAAAACCATCTTAAAAATATCTTTACGCGCCATAGAAGCAAATAAAATGCGCTCATTTTTAACCAGCTTGGGAATTATCATTGGTGTGGCCGCGGTAATAGTTATGCTTTCTATCGGCAACGGAGCACAAATTTCCATTCAAAATGAAATGCGCAGTATGGGAACAAATTTAGTTATGATTCGCTCCGGTTCTTCTACTTCCGGTGGGGCGCGTATGGGGCACGGTTCGCAACCGACATTGAAAAATGGAGACGCCGATGCCATACAAGAAAAAATAGACAGTGTGGCCTTGGCTGTTCCGGTTGTTAACGACAGCGGACAATTAGTTTACGGTAATGCAAACTGGGCAACCAATATTGTCGGCACTGATAATCGTTATTTTGAAATAAAAGAATGGGATTTAGCTTACGGGCGTTTTTTCAGTGAAAACGATATTCGTAATGCAACAAAAGTTGTTATTTTAGGCGATACAGTTGCCAAAGAGTTGTTTGGAGATATTGATCCTCTGGGCAAAACTATTAGGGTAAAAGGTATGCCTTTTGTGGTTATTGGCACATTAACCGCACGAGGACAAAGCGGTCCGGGGCAAAATCAAGATGATATGATATATCTGCCGCTCAGCACGGTGCAAAAGAAGCTTTCCGGCACACAATTCCCCGATATGGTTAATATGCTGATGTTACAAACATATCGCGCCGAAGACACTTATACCTCACAAAATGAAATATCTGCTTTGCTCCGGCAACGCCATAATTTAGGCATAAATAAAGATGATGATTTTACAATTATGAACCTTACGCAATTTATGGAAATGATGCAAAGTTCCACCCAAATTATGACGATTTTTTTAGGGTTTATTGCATCAATATCGCTGTTGGTCGGAGGCATCGGTATTATGAATATTATGCTGGTATCTGTAACCGAGCGCACAAGAGAAATAGGTATTCGCATGGCAATCGGCGCCAAGCGCTGGGATATTCGCCTGCAATTTTTAATGGAAGCGTTAATATTATCGCTGTTAGGCGGTTTAATCGGAGTAATTATCGGCATCGTGTGTGTTTATGCCATGCCGCTGATAACCACGGCTTTTAGTGCTGTGCTCTCTACTTTTTATGTGGTATTACCGTTTAGCTTTTCGGGCATTGTCGGGTTATTTTTTGGCTTTTTTCCGGCCTATAAAGCTTCACTTTTAAACCCGATCAACGCCCTCAGATATGAGTAAGAATAAAAATCTTGCTGATTTTTCTACACCTTATCCCTCATTATAAATTAAATTTACTTTTGAGAAAATTCCTATCTTGATCAAAAACTGACGTTAGCAAATTAACATCATTGGAGCAACAACTAACGGCATTTTCAAGTGGAATCGGAGTTAAATAACGGCATCCTCCGTCATTTATATCTATTAATACAATATTAGCTTCACGCCAATCTTGAGTAGCAATATCTATACATGCCTCCGGAGGAATATCATGTATATCAACGGTGAAATATTTATTATGATTAGCATCACCATACCAGTCCAATTGTCCCAAAGCAAATGTTCCACCCCAAGC
Organism: Alphaproteobacteria bacterium; assembly: GCA_017480745.1. Classification (GTDB taxonomy): domain Bacteria; phylum Pseudomonadota; class Alphaproteobacteria; order RF32; family CAG-239; genus RUG410. The sequence goes on along the minus strand of JAFUSA010000021.1, from coordinate 27,620 downwards.
ATTTACCCACTTATTTTCATTACTATCCCACATTTCATCTGGCATAAGTTTGGCTTTTTTAATAACTGTTGTATTATTAACTCCATCATAGTTTCCCTGTGGCGCAAAAAACGAACGTACATTTCCAGCAATGAGCGTAATTTGCTCAATTGTTTTATTAACACGATATTTCATCATTGCCTTTGAGTAGCCGGCGATACCGCCTACCGATAACACGCCGATTATAGCCAACACGCCCAACATTTCTATCATAGAGCGTCCATTTTGATTTTTAATTTCTAAATTATTCATAATTCTATCTCCTTAAATTTAAAGGTCAATACATTAAAAATTGACCGCCAAACGGCGGCCGGGAGAGTTGAAAAATCATAATTTACGAAATGACCTCTTTAACCTTTAGAACAAAGTTCCTGAACATCCGTTAAAGACTCCCCAACCCAAATCGGAGATATATCATACACTAAGTAACGATGTTAGAACACCGCGTAAATTAAGAGCTTTTCAAGACTCTCGAACCGAAGTTCTGCTTTTACAATATTATAAAAACTTTTCTTTGTCAAACAATTTTTATGTAAACCAGCAAAAATATTCATTGCCTGAATACAAATACCACCGGCATGAAACCGGTGGTGCATGTAAAATTATTGTTTATTACCTAAAATTCTTTCAAAACTTCGGCGCTTTCGTTTGCATTATCAATATTGACCATGGCGATAGTGTTATATCCACAGTCCACATGCAAAACTTCACCGGTTATTGCCGAACCTAAGTCAGAAAGCAAGCTTAAAGCCGTATTGCCAACTTCGTTTTGATGAACATTTCTTTGCAACGGAGCGTTTAATTCGTTCCAGCGCAAAATCGTGCGGAAATCGCCAATACCGGAAGCAGCCAAAGTTTTAATCGGGCCGGAAGAAATTGCGTTAACTCTAACACCTTGTTTACCCATATCCACAGCGGCATAGCGCACTGAGGCTTCCAAAGCCGCTTTGGCCACGCCCATAATGTTATAATTCGGTAAAACACGTTCTGAACCTAAATAGGTTAAAGTAACAATCGAACCACCTTCGTTCATAATTGGCGAAGCGCAACGGCAGGCCTCTAAAAACGAATAGCAAGAAATATGCATAGTATTCAAAAAATTATCCAATGTGGTATCTATTGTGCGACCACGCAACTGATCTTTATCCGAAAAAGCAATAGCGTGCACAACAAAATCTATTTTTCCCCATTTTTCCCCAAGCTCCTTAAAACAAGCTTCAACCGAAGCGCTATCCGCTACATCACATTTAATCAACAACGGATTGTTAAGTTGTTCAGCCAACGGTTTTACTCTTTTTTCAAGCATTTCATTTTGGTAAGAAATTGCTATTTGTGCGCCGTGTTCGTTTAAGGCTTGCGCAATACCCCATGCAATGGATTTATCATTGGCCAAACCCATAATAAGGCCTTTTTTACCTGCCATAAGTAGTTCTGCAGTCATATTTTTTTCCTTTTGTTCATATTAATTTAACTCTACCGCTATAATATATAAATAGGGCAGTTGTGGTTTCTGCCATGATACTTATATTATTTCGTATTGTTTGTAAATATTTTTTTTGAAAGTTGTGAAATGTTTAAACTCAATATAACGGCAAAACGGTGGAAAAATACCATTTTATATGCCAAATATTTGTTCAATCGTGTGCAAGATGCAATGGTTTTGCGCAGTGCCGCAGCTTTAAGCTACACCACTTTATTGGCGGTAATTCCCTTGCTTGCCGTTGCTCTCTCCGTATTCACGGCTTTTCCGTCATACATCAGTGTTCGAGCCCAAGTACAAGATTTTTTAATTCAATACCTGATGCCTGATGTGGTGCAAAATATTCAAAATTATACGTTAGAATTTATCGGAGCGGTTGGCAAACTGACAACTATGGGAATCATCGGATTAGCCGTAACGGCTATTTTAATGCTTTCTACCATTGAAGACAGTTTTAATTTTATTTTCAAAGTAAAAAGACAACGTAAAATCATAAAAAAAATATATTTGTACGGTTTTTTAATTGTGGTTTGTCCGCTGTTATTGGGCACAGCGTTATCGCTTAAAGGTTATTTATTGACCTTGAAATATTTTCATCCTGAGCATATTTACGGCTATACGGCAATCAGCACATATATTCTGCCAAACATTTTAACTCTCGGCTTTTTATTTTGCGCATACGTTCAAGTTCCAAACAAAAAAGTGCAAAAAAGATATGCTTTTTGGGGAGCGTTATCGGCATTGATTATGATGCTCATTTTGCGTCAGGGTTTCGGATATTTTATGGATATAAACGTAACATACCGCACAATTTATGGCGCGATGGCGGCTTTCCCTATTCTGTTAGTATGGATGTATTTGTGGTGGACGGTTGTTTTATCGGGTGCAATTATTACTTCGTCTTTGGGTGAATATAAAAGCCGAAAAATAGCCGTATCTGCCGCCGGAAAAAGTTTAAGGTCATAAAAATTTTTAGCCCAAAATATTGACAACAGCTTTTGGAGATGTTACGCTTTGGCATATTTTTTACAATTATAAGCAAAAGGATTTATCTTTGAATTTAAGCAGAGCGGAAATCATTGATTTGTTGCAAGATGAAACTCATCAAGAGCAGCTGTTTGCCAAAGCAGATGCCGTGCGCAAAGAGTATGTAGGAGATGAAGTGCATTTACGCGGATTGATGGAATTTTCCAATATCTGTCGCAACAACTGTATGTATTGCGGAATCCGCCGTGATAATAAACTTCTCGGACGCTATCGGATGAGTGCGGAAGAAATGGTAACCACCGCACACAAAGCCGCCGATATGGGTTTTAAAACGATTGTTATGCAGTCGGGAGAAGATATGCACTTTACGGCTGATGTGATGTGCGCCATTATCGAACAAATTAAAAAATTTGATGTGGCCATTACTCTCAGTATTGGGGAACGTAGTTACGCGGATTATAAAGCCTTTTATGATGCCGGTGCCGATCGTTATTTAATGCGAATTGAAACAACCGACAAGGATTTGTATCATCGCTTAGACCCAGGTATGAGCTGGCAACATCGTTATGAATGCCTGCTGATGATTAAGGAAATCGGCTATGAGCTCGGCTCGGGTATCATGGTTGGTCTGCCGGAACAAAGTATTGAATCGATTGCCGACGATTTGCTTTTCTTGCGTGATTTGGGGATAGATATGGCTGGTATCGGTCCGTTTATTCCGCATGCGCAAACACCGCTGAAAGATGCGACAGGAGGCTCTTTGGAACTGGCGTTGCGCACAATGGCGGCGATGCGTTTGCTAATGCCGGATATTAACATTCCGGCAACAACGGCAATGGAAAGCCTGCACCCGCAAGGACGAATTAAAGCTTTACGCGCCGGAGCCAATGTGGTTATGCCTAACATTACCGAAGGTGAATATCGTAAACTTTATGAGCTATATCCGGGAAAAATCTGCGTTGACGATACACCGTTGCATTGTCGGACTTGTATCGGAGCCAAGATTATGAGCATCGGCCGCACAATCGGGCAAGGCTATGGCGGCCACAACGGAAAACTACCGCATCAGTAAATTTAAGCTTTAGGCATCACTGTTATTCTTGAAGATAACGGTGATGCTTTTGTTTTGTGATTGATGCAGCTCAAAATAAATCACATCTAAAAGAGGTAAAGCTTTTTGCACAATCCGAAAAAATTTTTATAAGTATTTGCTTTTTATTCAAACGGATTATTGGGATCGGCTTGTTGGCAATAGCCGTTTTGTTGCATATAATACATTAAAGCATCATCGGCTTCGCGAGTTTTTTCATTAAATTCCTCATCATTAACCAAAATTCTGCCTTTGGCGCCGATTCGCCGTCTGGCACCGTATTTTTTCAGTAAATCTTCAAAATATGGGCGGATTTCATCAAGAACTTTCGCCGGCAACTGGCACTGCACGCTATAATCGCGCATACTGCCGTCTATATAGAGTTTGTTATCTAAATTGATGGTGCAAATATCATTAATATACATGGAGCGCAAACCACGCACAATTTCAAAGCCATTGTTTTTTTTCTGCTCACGTTCACTGTAATAGTCGACCTTTTTATGGCAAGCTTCAACCGCATACATCAATCCTTTGTAATTATATTCAGGCTTATAGTTAAAAGTGGTTATGTCTTTGTTTTTAAGCAGAACCTGTAAATCATCAAAATTATTAATATTTGCCAAAACTGCCGGAGGAATGCGCAAATCAAAACCATCATAACGCACTAAGCAAACACCTTTATCCATTCCCAAAACAGCGGCTTTATGCGGAGGCTTTACTTCGGAGCTTGGCTGACATTTACGCAACCCCATCATAAAACGCGGAGAAAATACTTCTGCCGGAACATATTCTTCTACCTCATTTTTAGGTTCGGCAGAAGTTGTTGCCGGAGACGGAGTATTTTGCGTTATATTCGCATTTTTGCGGCAATAATCTTGATTAAGCAACTTGCTCAATAAAGCTTCATCGGCGGCAACTGTTTGTTCGTTTATCACACCGGACTGATAAAGCATCATATCTTCTCCCTGAATATCTTGCGGAGCATAAAGGTCTATAACGGTTTTTTCCGGCGCAATCAAACTTTGCACGTCATCCGAATTTAAATTGCAATCCATGCTATAATCGCGCAATTTTCCGGCAACAGTCAATTCATTGCCTAAATGCACATAACACATATTGCCGGAAAAATTAAAAATATTTTCATTTTTTATACTGATCTCTCCGATATTTTTGATTATGTAGGCAGATTTGTCGCTTTGTCCTTTGGCACAATTTGCCAAACCGAACAAAATACCGTCAGGTTTATAAGCAGCTTTATGATCATAAACGGCAACTTCCGGATATTTTAGTGCTTCTGCCAAGTCATCCATATTGTTAGCTTTGGATAAAACTTCTAAGGGAATATACAAATCAAAGCCATAAAATTTTATGTGGCAGCGGTCATTTTCTTTGCCTACAATGGTTGCTGTAACGGTTTGCCAACCGTTTTGAAACTGCGCCACATCAGAATTGCAATTTTGCCACGAGCTTTTGAACTGCTCGGGAAAAACATTATCTTGTGCAACAACATTAAAAGCCGAAAGACAAACAATTACCGATATATAAAACGCCAACAAGCGACTTTGCATAACCAATCCCCTAAATTATTCATAAGCGTATAATAGCAAAAATATTTTAATTTGCAACATTTTTATACAAAAAAAGGAGCAAGAATTACATTCTTACCCCTTCAAAAGCGCCCTCCGACCAATCTATACCGAAAACCTAAAACAGATAATCCGCCGCAAGACTCCACCGGAGGGCCTGACACACAGCATACTCGGGAAAATAATATCATCAGTATTATTTAATCTTTTATGATGCCTTTTCGTGTCGGTTTCAGAAAATATGATTTAGAATTAATTGCTTAACTACACCACCATATTCCTCAAACACGGTATATTTATGCTGCAATTTGATTTTTTAAATGCCTATAAAACCAAAAGACAGGGTTATTTGAAGGCAAAGTCAAACAAAAAAATAAAAATTTGTTTACTGATGTGTGGTTATGCTTGCACTGTCTGAAAAATAGTGTATAATCTGCGTAAATTATTAAGGGGTCTCGTTTATGCAAAAGCAAAAATCAGCAAAAGACATTCGTTTTGAAAAGGAAGCTCGCGCTTTGCAAAAAAATATTGCCAAGCGCAAAAAACAACAACAGGAATTAGAAAAGAAAAAACAACAAAAATCTGGGGAGAACTAACGTGGATAAAATTAAAATTATCGGTGGAAAGCCGCTGTTTGGCAAAGTCTATATCAGTGGGGCGAAAAATACTGCTTTGCCGATTATTTGTGCAAGTTTGTTAACCGAAGAACCGGTTACCGTTAAAAATATTCCTTTTCTTTCCGACATTAAATCGCTGAACAATTTGTTATTGCAAATAGGCTCACAAATTGAAGAGAAGACAGAAGAGCTAAATGGGCATTTGACCAGAACAATTACATATCATACACCACAAGCGACAAGTTTGGTGGCGCCTTATGACTATGTGCGCAAAATGCGAGCATCGTATTATGTTTTAGGACCGCTTTTGGCTCGTTACGGGCATGTGGAACTATCTTTGCCGGGCGGATGTGCCATAGGTGCACGGCCGATGGATATTCATTTATCATCGCTTGAACAAATGGGTGCAAATATTGAAATTAAAAACGGATATGTGGTAGCAGATATTAAAGGGCGTTTACAAGGTGCCCATATTTCTTTTCATTCCGCTTCGGTAGGGGCTACTTGCAATATTTTAATGGCTGCTGCTTTGGCAGAAGGAACAACCGTTATTGAAAATGCTGCTAAGGAGCCGGAAATCGCCGATTTAATTGATATACTCAATAAAATGGGCGCTCATATTGAGGGAGCCAACACTTCAACACTGACCATTAATGGGGTGGAAAAATTACACGGTATTACTCACACCATTATAAATGACCGCATTGAAGCCGGTTCCTACGCTGTTGCGGCGGCAATTACCAAAGGACGCTTGGAGTTAATTAACGCTAATGCCGAATATTTGCAAACTCCACTCAGTATTTTGCGCAAAATGGGGGTTAAAATAGAAATGACCGATAGCGGATTTATCGTTGATGCGCAAAATTGCACTTTGCAAGGACATGATGTTTATACAGATTATTATCCGGGATTTCCGACAGATTTGCAAGCGCAATTTATGGCTCTTATGTGTGTTTCCGAAGGGGCTGCGATGATTACCGAAAGTATTTGGGAAAATCGCTTTATGCATGTGCCGGAATTAATGCGTATGGGCGCCAATATCAATGTGCACGGCCATGCTTCGGCGATTGTGCGTGGGGTTAAAAAACTTTCGGGTGCGCCGGTAATGTCTACTGATTTACGCGCTTCGTTTGCGCTTATTTTAGCCGGTTTGGCGGCCGAAGGTGAAACAGTTGTCAACCGCGTATATCACTTAGACCGCGGATATGAAACATTAGAAGAAAAATTTAAGGCAGTTGGTGCCGATATTGAACGTATTAAAGAAAGTGATTAACTTATTAACAAAAGAAAGGATTTTACTATGAAAAAAAGTATTTTATTTGCTACGTTGCTTGCATTGCCTCAGGTTGTTTATGCGCAATTAATTGATGTATCAGGTTTTGTGCAAGAGGCGCAAATGTCTGAGGAATATTTAAATAATTTGGAAAATTGCACTCCATATGAGGAAACAAAATCAGCTAAAATGATGGGTATGCAGATAAATACAACCTACAAGGTTATCGGCAAGGAAGGAAATAAATGTAAGACAGTTAATGATAGCGATTCAGGTATGATGGGAGGAGTTAGTAGCTCGCAAACATGCTTGTTTTCAGATGAAAATTTGAAAACTTATGTTAAGGCCATGCGCAAAATGCTCAATCGTAAGGAATACACCTTGGAAAGTATGACAGACATGATGAACGATGAGGATTATATGTTAGCCATGGGTTTAACTATGGATGAAGATATATGCAAAACACACCGTGATGCGATTGATATGACTAAGGAATTGCGTGCAGCTTTGAGCGATTGCTCTCCGTATAGCAAAGCCGAGCAAATGGGAGCAACTGAAATTATGCGTGAAGTTAAAGGAAAAGAAGGGACTTCATGCAACTATGTTTTGCAAATGACAATCAAAAAACCTGATTTAAGCAATGTATCAGGTGAACTGGTGGAATCCTTAAAACCATTAATGGAAAATATGGAAGAACAATGGTATAGATTTACCTGTGCCTTTACCGACGAACAAGTTAAAGAATATACATCAATTTTGGAAAAGCAAATTATACCAGCTTCCGATAGTATGGACGATATGCTTGATGATATGAATAACCCGCAAGGTTTTGATCCTAATGCCGAAATGAATTTTGTGGAAGCTAATTGCTCGGCCAATTCAAGTATGGATGAACGTATGAAAGAACTGGAAGAAAAGTTACAACAATCCAGCGAAGAAAGTGATGAATTGGAACAAAGAGCGCAAAAAGCTATTGATGATGCTAAAAAACAGGAAGAAGCCGCTTTGCAGGATTTGAAACGTGCCAAAGAGGAGCGTAAAGCTGCCAACGAGGTATCCGAACATATTTATGATGAAACAAAAGCACCTGAACCGGTTGAAACAGTTGTGTCCAAAGATGTTGCCTCCGAGGGGGTTGAAAAAGCAGAGTAAGATAATGAAAAAACGCACAACATTATTTTTTATTACATTGTTATATCCGGCAATGGCGGCGGCGCAAATATTGAACTTAGCTACGCGTGGTGATTTAGCGTCGCTGCCATTGAATTTTTTTCTCAGTCTCGGCAACTGTGAAGATTATGAGCAAAGTATAAATACTGAGGATTCCGGTGTTAGTGCCACCACTGTTTATCGTGTAAAAAAAACAGATAATAATCACTGTAAATTAGAAGTTGAAGCCAAAACCAGTATCGGTGTGCGGATTACCCAAAATTGTGATTTTGACAAGGATAAAGCTTATGAATATGCCGATGCTTTGTATCAATTTCAGAGCAAAAAATATAATACGCGGCGCTATATGGAATATGCTTTGCAAGATGAAGACTATCTGCGTGCGGCCGATATTATGAGTAATGAAAAATATTGTAATTTTTTGCGTGATGAAATTGATAACACTAAGGGACTTCGTAAAAATTTGGCAAATTGTGAAGCCATCAAGAATATTGAAACCACCGGAAATTTATGGATAATTCGTGAGATAGAAGGTATTAAAGATGATAAATGCGCCTTTAATCTGACTATTCGCAAAGCACATAAAATCGGAGACGAGCCCAAACAAGGCGGATTGAAATATTTTTGTTTGTTTGATGAAAGCTTAAAAAAAGAGTATTTGTCAGTTTTAGAATCAATGGTAATTCCGGCCGAAAAGGGATACAATTTTACTTCTGTGCAAAGATTCGGTAGTAAAGACGAATTAAGTTTTATAGGCGAACATTGCCGTATGGGTAAATAATGTATAGCTACGAATGTTGGCTTAACCATAATTGTATGCCGTTTTTTGATTATGTAATGAAAAAACGGAGTTACTATAAAGAACTTTGAAGTTATAAAAAACAAATCAAGCCTTGTGTGGCGCAAGTAAAAGTTTCGAATATAAAGATGTGAGTAATATATACCAAACGCCTGATTATCACAGCTTTGAGATTTATCTGCTTCATAAAAATAAACCATGTAGATTCAAGTTAGAAGCTCATTCTTACCTCTACTTTTGACGATAAACAAAATAAGCCGGAAGATTTTAAAAATAAAAGCTCCCTTATAAAACAGGGAGTTAATTGGCGCGCCCGGCGGGACTCGAACTCACAACCTTCTGATCCGTAGTCAGATGCTCTATCCAATTAAGCTACGGGCGCATTGACAGTTAACACTATTAAAACAATTTTTTTTTAAATGCAAGCATTTTTTTCATATTTTGATAAAAAATTTGCATATTTTTATATTATAGCGAATTATCAATATGTTGCACTAAAATATTTCTATTGCAAAACTTACAATAATGTTGATAAAATAGAAGAAATTTTATTTTTTGCTATATCTTTCATCTCGCTCACGACGACGTTCTTCACGTTCATGTTGTTTTTGCTGATTAATCCGATCGTATCTTTCTCTACGTTCATTTTTGCGTTCTTCACGTTCGCGTTGTCTTTGTTGCTCTTGTCTTTCTCGCTCACGACGACGTTCTTCCAACCTTTCATGTGCAGCCTGACGGCGTATCTCTTTTTCACTAAGCTGGCTATCTCCACCTGAATTAGCCCCGTTGGTACCACCCAAAAAATCAAATCCGGAGCCATTCATATTATTTTGCCCAAATGGATTATATCTTGCCGCCTCAATTTTATCACTCTGGTTACCATACATCTGCTTCATGTGCATATCATAATCTTGCGAATCAAATCCGGCCATAATGGCATCTCTATCCGCCAAATTACCCCATTCGCCGAACATATTAACAATTCCGTTATGACTATTTTTGCGTTCCAAATATTCATTGAAGCTGTATTGTGTATGCGCCGTTGTATTTCCTTCGCGATCTTTACCAAACGAAGTTACACGTTTTTGCATACCATTAGAGAGCGTGGCCGATATCAAATTACCTTTTGCATCTGCTTTTTGCTCATTGATAACCATCATTGTTTTACCGTTAATTTCTACCATTTGCGCATTAATTGTTTGCGTTGTTCCGTCTTTATTTACTTGAACCATAGAAATTGAGCCGTCTTTACCGACATTCATCTGTCTGTTTTTAAACGTTTCATCAAGCTGCATCCCCTGCTTTTGCATTGCCGCTTGCAACATTATTGCTGCCGCTGCTTCCTTATTAGGACCGGACATCAATTCAGCCGCAACATCTTTGCGAATTGAACCGTCATTTTCAACAATATTGCGTGCACTGCTGGCATAATTTTTACCGGTCTGCTTAATCAGATTATTATTTTCATCATATACTTCTCGTGTTTTTTGCCCCGGTCCGCTGGTGGTTACGATTCGGCTGTCTTGACCGTTTTTAGACTTAACAACGGTTTCCTTTTGACGAACCCATTGACCGTTTTCATCCATAGATACCGTGCGGTTTATATCCATACCGAACAATTTCATGTGGTGTTTGTATCCCACAGTATTACCGGCTTCATCTTTAATTGCCTCTCCGCCGAACTTAGACATCAAATACCCGCGTCCCTGATTCATTTTGCTGCGAACGGCATCTCCGAACATATCATTCATATCCCGCCCGATGGCTTTACCTGTTTTGGCGGCTATATGCATTGCCGGTTGCGCCACATATTTATTACCCATATCAGCCATAGTTCCGCCAACCATACGACCAATACCCTTAGAACCACCTAAACCAGGAGAGTCAGCAAATTTTGCTGCCATATCTTTGGCTTCTTCAAAAAATGTTGAAAACAGGAAACATATACCGAATACTTTAAGAGCATTCACACCCCACCACGCAATACCATTTGCTTTCCAACCGGTAATAAACACCTTCGGATCCGGCGCATTACCATCAGTTAACCCCGGAGTGGAATTACCTATCCAATCACGCAACATACTGTTCAAAATGTAAACAATAAGCGCCATAAATACAAAGTTAAACATAGCGTTAATCATAAAGTTCCATATCACAACCAAATATCTGGCTGTTGATTTGAAAGCATAGGCGGCAATGCCGCAAGGTATTAACGCAGCTGTTATACACATTTGCAAAATGCAGTCTATCAAACACCATGGAAATGTAACCAACAAAACCATTCCGGCAACCCATAAAAACGCACCGGTTGTAATATATCCAAGATGTGGCAGAATATTAAACGGCATATTTTGCGGCGATACTCCCAAGCAAACGGAATAATTACCCAAACTCATCATAAAACCGGTAGCATCTTCCAAATTTTTAATACTGCAAAGAATTGCTCGGCCTAATCCTTTGGATAAACCTCCATCAACACCGGCACCGGAATAACTGTCCTCATATCCCTGAATGCCTTGCATATAACTGGCACTTTCATCGCATGTTGAAGTAGGATTCAATGAATTGGCAAAACTAAGTCCCGTTTTCATTACCGGATTAAGCGTTACGTCCATAACTCCGTAAACAGCTCCACTCAAAATCAAAACAACCACAGCCACTCTGAAACCTTGAAACAATAAACCCTTCAACATTTCACCGGTGGACATTCCTTGAAATGACACAAATTGTTTTAACAAATAAATTGCCATCCATATCAAAAAGCCGACAGAAACCACACTTTTTGCCGGTCCGGCAAGAAGATCGTTGGCAATTTTTGCAATTCTGCTTGCTGTATTGAATATTTTTTTGAATAGCTCACAAAACAAACAACCGTTTCTATCCAAATAATCTCCGTATTGGCAAGATCTTGTTGCTTCAACTTGAGCATCTTGATCGGCAGATGACAAAGAACCATCAAAAGATCCACCTTCTCCGAACGGAGGGCCTTTTTGACCGTTATCGCAATTTGCAGTTGCCGGACATCCGCCGCATAAAGAATTAAGGTTAGAGCAATACGGTTTAAGAATTTTAGATGCCTGATTGCCAACATATGTGCTACTTCCGGTAAAGCGCCCTAACAACATTTCAAGGTGCAAGTGCATTTGGTAGTGAGGTGAGCAACATGTGCTACCGCTGCACTGCGCCGGATTATCACATAGTTTACCGTTTTTATAATTGGAACCGCCAATCACAGCAACTTCATCGGTTCTATTTACTTTGCCTGATGTTTTAAGATATGTTCTTAAATGCCGATAAATAGTATAATATGCTTTATCTCCAGCACCTGTGCACTTGGCTTCATAATTAATTACCATAGTTCGTCCACCTCCGGTGGAATTAGTAGTTAAAGCAATTTCTCCGCCATCTGCTACCGGATAGGCTTTTGCATTCGGGTAACCGGTGGTGCCGATATCTGAACCATAGTGATTACGCGGAGTAGGGTTGCCTCCGGCACCATTCGGACGGTAACCTATGGAGTTATAGTTACCGGTTCCGGCACTGATCGGCATGCCATTAAAACAACCGGACGAAGCATTATTACGCACACAGGAAGAATCTATTTTTTTTGAAGCGCTGTCGGCAAAATGCCCACCACTGACTGCCGGCTTACAATCATTAAGAGATGAGCATGAATTATTGCACGAATCTGCCGCATTTGCATTTTGCACAAAAGCACTCAATCCTACAAAAAGGCTAAATAAGATTATAAATTTAAGGCCTATATTTTTCATCTTGATATCCTTTTTTGCTTCTTTACGAATCATCCTTTGGCGCATATTTATCACTTACGCTTCTGAAATATTCCTGCTCTTCACGGGCGGCTTCTTTCTTCTTTTCGGCAGCTTCATTCATTTCAGCCCATGTCTTCCACTTGCGATTCTTATGGTTGCGATTATCAGCCAAATGATCACCGAAGTTTCTGAGAATACCGCCGGTAACTTTAGCTGTTGTCTCTGCTGTGTACTTAGTTGCTTTATAGGCATCTTTGGTTGTATCTTTCAAAGTCCGCAAAACAATTTTGCCGGCAGACGTTATAATAATCTTTCCACCGGTTGCGCGGACTTGTTCCATAAAGCCTATGGTATTACCGGTAGCCGTAAGCACTTTTTGTTGCGCTAACTGATATGCTGCCATAAATGGCACTAACGCCATTTCTTTTGGCGTAAGCGAACTACTAAGCCCGGACTTAACCATATTAGCATATTCAATAAAATCTTGTTTTGTTCGGCGAATACGGGTTTTTACAACGGCAGAAGGGCCCAGAGTAAAAGAGTTATTCATACTATCAATCGCGTTATCCAACTGATTAGCCCTTTCTTTTACATATTGAGCCGCAGCCGAAATACCACTCATAGCCGATTTAATTCCGAATTTAAGCCCTGCACCGGCATTATCTGCCATAGTTGGAATGAATATTTTAGCGTTATGTAAAGCGTTGCGAACAGTCGTATGATCTTTACGCAATATAGCACCCAAAGCCATCGATATACCGGTAGAAGTTGCTTCATGAACATATTTTCCGCTTTGTGTAAATATAAAATCAGACCCGGCTTTCAAACCACCTGTTACCATATCCACACCTGTACCAACTGTTTGATTGATTTTTTCACGGTGTCCGACATCAAACGATACTGTTTCAACAACTTTTTGTGCCGCCGCATCAATTTTTTGCGCAGTTTGCTTTCCACCCTCTTTAATATTATGTAAACCCTGACGCACTGTATCGGCATCCGAACGAATAACTTTTGCTATTCCTGCCGAAACACCATGTTTCGCAAGCTCTTTACCTTGAATATATAATTGAGCCATAAACCCGTCAGCAATTAAGCGTCCTTGATGCAACATCGGCTGAACTTGCCCGGCTAAGTCTGAAAGCAATGTCGGATCGGTAACCGACGCCACCGCCGCAGCTCCCGGAACATTAAATCTGGCCGCCAAAGCAGAAGCCCGACCGACAGTATTACCCACCGTAAAAGCCGCCACTTTTGATGCCAAACCAATACCATCGCCAGCCATACTGCGCACACCTCCTATGATATCGTGTGGTGCCTTTGCCAAAGTTTTCATTGTTTCCGGAATAGAGCGTAATTCTTTTGGCAAGGCGGTTACTAAATACGCGGTATCCACCGCTTCTTTAACCAAATTTCCGGCAGCATCTAAACCCTTATTTACCATTCTGCCGGTAGCATGCATGGCTTCGTTATATGAATCAATCGGATGAAAAATTGTTTTACCGACACGTGCTCCGGCATTCCACGCTTTATGTGCGCCGTATTTAATGTCTTGTCCAAGCTCTTTACGCCCTTCTTTACTGCCCAATTTTTCTATTGTGCTTCCGGTTTTGCTTATGGCTCTGCCTGCCGTGGCAGTAGCCACATCGGTAGCATAGGACATTGCCGGCTTTATGGCATTTTCTGAAACATATCCGACTGCCTGTGTTCCCATCTGATGCATTGGCGATTCGCTACCGAATATCGCATCACTGAAAAAGTAACCCAAATAATCATTAACACTGGACGCCAAAATTTTAAATCCGTAAATCATACAAAAAGCCACTACAATAATATGCGTTGAAAATATTGAAAAATCCCTACTTATACTTTCTGTGTTAGCATTACTCAAATCTGTCCAAAAAGTTTTCCAACTTCCTTGGCCGAAAATTCCATTGGTAATTAAAATAAGCGAAAAAGATACCCCCACGGCAACAAAAGTAAACAGCATGGAATTGCGAATAATTATACTCAAATTATCACTAAATTTGCTATGAGTCGGCTTAAACGGCCATAGAGCAATACTTATCGGCATAAACAACACGGCAAAACCTATTTTGAAAGATATATCAATAAAATACATACCTATACTCATGGTCATCATAGATGCCAAAAAGAAAATAGCCGAACCGGAAAGTAAAAAACTGAAATTGGGAATATTTATGTCTATCAGCGGAATATGTGTAACATCAACATTATTACCATAGCAAACAACAGCATGTCCCAGCATAAACAGACGGCTCAAATGAACATAAATCATGCGCAACATTCTTTGCATTCCGGTCATTACACTAACACTGAACATTCCACTGGTATTCGGAGAAGTGCTGTTTCTGGCCGCAGCAGCAGAACTTACCCCAGCACATGTATCGTATGAATCGGCATATTCTCCCCATGGTGTCATTTCCTTTATAATATCGCTATATGACTGTGGAGCTAACGGAGTTGGTTGGCTGGCTTCATCGGAGGCTTTTTTATTTTTCTTCATTGTTTCCAATTCATTGCAATAATGGAGTATATTTAAGGTATACTGATCCTTTGTCGGCATTGTTAAAACTATGCCGCCGGCCTGAACATATTCTTTGGAAAATTGCTCGTATGAAGTACCAAAACCGCAAACAGCATAAGCAACGGAAGCCGACATTACCGCATAAAATACCGCAACAGCCAAAGAGAATTTATGTAAAATATTTTTTATCCGCATAACATTCCCCCTAAGTGCTGATATAACTATTCAGACCATCTAATAATGATGAACCGTAATCTATGCCTAACCCCATTATCGGGTCTATGAAAAAGTGCACTATAACATTTTGCGCATAACCGACACAAGCACTGGCAAGTGCCACCTTAAACCCCATAACTAAAATTTCTTGGAGCATTTTGCCAATTCCAACGGCTTTCATTGAGCTTACATTTTGCAATATATGATATGCAAGCCAAATCAAAAAGCCCCACTTTAAAATGATTTTTGCCAAAGCAGTTGAACTCGGTAGTGCCTGCTGCGCCGCTTTTAAATAAGCATTTGTCATAACAACAACAATTTTACAATACCAACAATATTTATCAACGTTGCCGTTATCCAAATACATGGCTTTCATCTTTTTTTCAGAGCAAGCACACGCTCTTCTTTGTGCTTTGGTTTTAGTTCTATCTTTTTCGCAAGCAACTGCTCCCCCACTACCGGCTGCATACACTGCTTGTACCGGAACAGAAGCACTCATAAAGGCAAGCATAAATAAAATTGCAATTTTTTTAATAAAAGTCATTTATGCCTCCTTTCTATTCCCTACCAGCCAAACGACTGGCCATATGTTGCACTTTGTCTACTTTCGCCTTAACCTTTTGCGCCTTTTCCTGCAAAGCACGCAAACGAGCCGAATGTTCCAGCGCTGCCGTAGCTACTCTTCCGGCACCAGCTGTAACAGCATGCCATGCAGCTTTTGCCACAGTGCCGACCAAAGCTTCCGCTTTCTTTTGGAATTTGGTATCGCCACCGCCACCGGTTACGCTATCAGATAAACTAACAGCTAAACTGCTGGCTTTTACTATTACAAAACCCAAGAATATCATGGAAAGCGGAACCGAACCCAACATCTTATATTCGTTTATATTTCCGAAAGCAATTCCCATATCGGCATCGGTTAAAATATTTTGCATGGCAAATATTGTCATCCCCACCAAAACAGCCAAACACAACATTATAGAAGCGGAATTGAGAATTATCTTAAATCCAGTAGAAGTCCATTTGCGCGTTTGTTCAAACGGATAGAACATAATCAGAAACGGCATAATCGCCACCATCATTGCCAAACGGAAAACACTATCAACTAAATAAAGCACAAAGCCTAACTTGGTAATAGTAAATGCCGCAATTAAAAAGCCTGCTATAATTACCGGAATCAAAGACGCCTGCGCTAATAAACGCGAAGCGATGGAATATCCGACATCTAAACGCGAACCGACAGCACAAGCCATGCACCCCATCAAATCAAGCGGTTGTTGCGGAAAAGAAGTAGTAGAGAGCTTTACTGCTCCATTTATTTTACATCCGGCTGCTTGATTTATAGTGTAATTATATTTTTCACACACATCACTGCCGGCCAATTTAATGGCTGCGGCTTTGGCTGCAGATTCACTTCCCAATAAATCCAAAACATGGGCGGCAAATTCCAATAGCGCCATATATATCGGCATAACAAAAGTATTGAGAGCATACATAATGTTTGACGAGGAAGAAGCTAAATATCCACAGGCAACACACAGAGTCGCTTTCCTCAAAATCTTGGTCCAAAACTCTCCCATATCTTCCGGTGTTGGAGAAGATATATGACGCAAAATTTGAAAAGCCATCCAAATGGTAAATGCTAATATCATCAAGCTCATTAAATCTTCGGCTGTCAGATTTTTATAGACCGACAAACTCAAATTGCCTATATTTTTATAAAAAACTTCAATCAGACTTTTTTGCCAACAATCTTTTTGTTCTTGAGACAAACCTTGAGAATTATATCCTTCACCGCCGGCAACTTTCATTCCATCTTTATTTGCGCAGGCCGCCAGTAAAAACACTGTGCATGTAACCATGCAAAGTATTTTAAGAACATGATATAATTTACCCTTATTCATTTCCAGTCCTTAAAGAACAAAACGCCCTTCTATACTATAACACAAATTGTAGAAAATATTTGTTACAATATGGTTAAATTTTAATATTCGCAAATCATATATACTATTTATCACCTCCGTCACCGTTACCGCCTTGTTGTTGGTTTTGGAATTGTCCTAAACCGACTTTCTTACCAGCAAATTGCCATAACTTCTTATGACCTTGCTGTATACCTCCGACGGCTTTTTTAGCCACTGTTGTAGCTCCAGTAGCATCGGCAACTGCCTTGCCCGCCGTGGCCGCTCCGCTGAGAGCAGCTCCGCCGGCAGCCTGAGCCACTGAGGTAACCGCCGAAGTAGCCATACCACCCATTTTAGCTGCAATATTGCTTCCACCACCCTTAGAGAACTGATCAGCCAAATCATTTACATTGCCGATCATCTTCATGGCAAAAATTGCGCACGCTACCAAAATAAGCGTCTGAAAACCGCTTAAATCTGTCAATTTTTTCAATGCGTCAATATCGTTATTATTCAATGCTTCTATCAAGGCACTCTCATCCGCGGCATTATTACCGGTTGCCGCGTAACTGATAATTTTTGTGCCCAACAGTAACACAATTCCCATCATCGTGTAGTTGAAAAATGTATTCATCAGCATCTTAACACCTTTATAGCTGTAATTTTCGGTCATTTTGAATGGCCAACAAGCTACCAACAGAGGAATTACCGCCGATAACATTCCCAACTGAACCGTGCAATCTACCAAATAAAAGGAAATAGCCAACCAAATCATCAATCCGAATCCTAACATCACTAAGCCGGTAAACCACATACTGAAATCAGGCAAAGACAAAGGACCGGCCGTCCATGCATTACACATCAAGCCTCGTCCGATTGCCGGTGTTATAGCCGCAGAAGAACCGAAACAACGCACTGTTGAGTTTATTTGATTAAGCATCTGCGGATCAAATTCTTCGGTTGAAATTAAACTCAGATTAGAACTTGCCGAGCAATGCACTCCGGCTCCGCTTGCCTCAGAAATAGCCAATCCTAAGTCAAGTCCGCCTTGAATGACCGGTGAAACGAACATGCCATAAATAAAGTGCGCCTTACTCAACAAAAGCACTGTTATGGCAATTTTGAAACCGATAAGCAACACGTTTTTCAAAAACGCTGATATACTTGAACCAGCCATACCACCGACGGCTTTTAAAGCTTCAAAAGCCAACAAAGCCAAAAAGAATATTTGCACAACTTTGGTTAAGCCCGGAGTTACCGAAATCCATGCCACGTGTGCAATACCGCTAAGTGTTCGCAAAATAACAGCATAAACATCGCCCAAAGGACCTCCGTTATTCGTTAATTCTCCATGTAAGGTTGTAAATGGAGCACAACCGGAAGTTTGATGCAAAACTTCTCCTGTCGGAACTGCATAAGTACATCTTTTAACATTACCGGAATCATCGCATGTACAGTTATATCGTCTGGATCTTCCGTCTGTTGATGCAGCTAAAATCAATTTAAGAGCCCTAATATATTTTGCACGAACATCTTCCATTAAACTTTGAGCTTTATTTTTCTTAGTTTCACATTCGGGAATCAAATGTCCCTCTGCATCCCAAACAATCCCGCTGTATTTATATAAATTAAGGGCTTCTACCGACATACCAATATCTATTCCCAATGTTTGAGCGGCCGTAACCTCGTTTGAATTAGGCATCAACGAAGGTCTTTTCAAAGACATTCCCGAGTGGCATTGGTTTATATAGTCTTTTGCCGCCACATTATAGGTATTAAACGCTGATTTCATTGCATTCGCAGCCCTGACGGCCTCGTTTTGCATAAAATCTTTCTGCTTATCAAGGGTATCGCTGGTACAGTTAGCAAGTCTGGCTTCCGCTGCAAAAGAATATCTCGTCGGCAATACAACATTTATTGACAACATTAATAAAAAAATTATGAATTTTATTTTATTCAGTGTCATTTTTTTCACCTTCCGTTTTAATTTTCTTTTTCGGAAGTCCGACAAAATATAAGCCGGCGCATACCACAATTATAAACAAACCATAAACCGTGTAATGAAACGCAGAGCTACTCAAAACGGAAATTATACCCGAATCAAGCAGGATAAAGAACACTATGAAAATAATAAATGTTAAAAAAACTGATTTCATTTATTCTCCGTTTCATTTAAGTTGTATCATTTCCTTAATTAGCTACCGCCACCACCGCCTGATCCGCCACCTCTTACGGCTTGACGAACCATATTTTTAGCGGCTCTACCCAAATTACGCACTTGTTCTTTCCCTTTGTTAACGGCAGCTTTTGCACCAGTGTGCTCAGCCACTGAACCGGCGAAAGCTCCGGCTCCTTTAAGCGCGGCTCCACCTGCATTTTTAGCTACCGATGTAGCAGCCGAAGTAGCTAAACCGGCCAAATCTCCACCCATTTTAATTCTTGCGCCACCGGCAAATTTATTGGCCAACGCTCCTGCTTGATCGGAAAGTTTCATGCACATCATACAGCAAATAACCAACATCACTATTTGCAACCCAAACAATTCTAATTTTGCATCAAGAGCTTCTATCATATCTTCATTTAAGTATTGTTCCAACTCACCTTCCGTCATTCCGGTAGCAATTGCCTGAGTTATCATTTCATTGATGGTTGTTACCACAACTCCCATCATTACAAAATTAAAGAAAGTATTTAAAAACATATTCCAACCGATTTTTGTATATTCCGAAGTCATTTTAAACGGCCAACACGCTATAAAAAACGCCATAAGCGAACAAACTATGCCCATTTGTATCACACAATCCAAAACATAAAATCCTATCGCCAGCCATATCATAATGCCAAACGCCCACATTATAACGCCTTCTACCAACATCGTAAACCTTGGAATAATCCACGCGCGTTTCCACCCTAAATCAGTCCACGACCAACAGTAAAAAGATCTGCCTATTGCGGGCATTAAAGTTGCCTCATTACTGAATGTAGCGGTAGCTCCCACCAGTGTTTCCAACAAATTAGCGTTAAGATAATTTCCTGTCTTTTCAAAATTATGACTATATTTAGGATCGGCTCCCAACTCTTTAACTTTGGCTTTGTCTTGCCCCATCAGAGTAACACTGAAATCAACCCCGCCGTCTAAAATAGGTGTAACAAACATATCATAAACAAAATTCGGTGTTTGCAACAGCACAATAGCCACGGCTACTCGAGCTCCCTGCTTTGCAAGAGTAGTTAAAAATTTGCTTATTTTCTGTGTTTCCGGCGAGGCGATAGTTATTAACGTTATATATGCAATATAAATCAAAAGTCCGAGCGATAAAAGTCCTATTAAGTGTGAACTTATAGCGTCAAAGGCATTTTTAGAAATTTTTTGCACCGCTCCCAATATGGTGGACATCAAACCACAAGCCACACAAGTGTTTTTAAATTCTGCCTGATATTCACCAATGGTCTTGCACGGTCTTTCAAAATTATCTTCCTCAAAATCGGCATCTGCTGCTGTGCACGAAGCAATTTCATTAGTCTTGTGTCCATCTTCACTGAGTTTACATTTACATGAAATATCGGCTTCTCCTGAGAGCACAGCCAGTCCCTCATGTGCCGCTTTTCTCTTGCCGATAAAACTGTTTGGATCAGGATTTGGAGAACTACCTCTCAAAGCCTGAATATCACCGATTGCTTTTAAACATTTTTCAGCCTTTGAATCTTTAGAAACAAGTGCATTTATCAAATCTTGAGCATTGTTATATTTAAATGCCATATTGGATTCGCTGCAAGTTCCGGCCTTACCATTTGATGATTTGCTTGTTGAATTGAACATTGTCCAGTTACAGCAAGCCACACCGTTACCGGAAAGCTTTATCATCATATCGCATTCCTGTGAACAATGTACACTGTTACATATAAGCTTATATGTATCGCTACCCCAATCCTGCGATGTTTCTCCCACAGCTGCGTTTTTTATCCAATCGGTAATTTTTTTAACTTCCTTATTCCCTTCTCGCGCTCTTTTTTTCAGAGCTTCAAAATCCCAATCGGTATAATCTTTCATATTTATTCCGTTATTAAGGGCATCACCGTTCATTCTGTCAATCAGCAAAGTCGCAGTTGTTTTCATATTCGGTTTAAGGGTATCGACAACTTTGGCACCGGACTTATCCTTACTGGTAAAAGACAATTCTCCCTTTGCAAACTCTTTCCACCATTTACCTGATGTATTAGATAAATAGTGGCAAGCACCACTACTGTTATCATATTCTGCTTTAACTTTGTTTATAATTTTTGCCAATACATTATGTGCACCAGAAGCGGCAGAATATGCGGCATCTGCAACCTTTTTCTTTGCGGCATCATCAAATTGGCAGTTACCATCGGTCGAAACATTAGGCTCAGCCATTGCCGCTACACTGTTGCAAAACATTGCCGATATAATTACCAAAATGCCCCAAAAACTACGTATCTTCATATAATAGTCCTTAAAAACAGATCGCCACATGGGTTATTATAGCACAAATTTATTTAAAAATTTATGACATTATCGTTAAATATTGGTAATTATTTTGCAAATTTTTTGCTTGTTTTTTTGTTCTTTTTAGCCGGTTGACGAATAATTTTAGCAAACTCACCGTTTTCAATATAGTTACGACAATATTCAAACAATAAAGGATTTTGTAACGGAAACCATGTCGGATTTTCAACCGATATAACATTTTTGGCGTAAGAATCCTCACTCGGCGGTGTAGAAAAAGGAAAGCTCTCATATTTTGCCAACAAACTTTTAATAATATTCAAACCTTTGGTAGGGCAAAAAATTATACCATGATCCACATCTTGCGGAAGTTTAGGAATTTTTACGGCATTCGGCGTTTGAATATCGTTCAGCATAGGCCCCAAAAGAGTTTGAAAAAAACGGTTACACGCCAATAATTCGGCTAAATCACTGCCGGAATTTAGCGGATTAACATCTAAAACTCGAACAATTTTATAATTATGAAAATTATTGCTTGCGTTTATCATGGCTCTGGTAACCAAACATCCGGCTCCATAATTGATAATACTGATATTTCCGCCGGATTGAGATTGCATATTTTTAACAAATTGCAACAACATATGTGCATGATACGTAATATCTTTTTTTAGTGAGGCATAATTAAATATAACCACATTCACAGGCAATTTTTTCAAATATTCGGCAAGTTCCAACATTGAATTTCTGGTACGTCCATACCCCGGAAGTAAAATTACGGTATCGTCATAAAGCGCCTCGGCTTCATAGGCTTTCATATATTGCAAAAGTGTTTCTTTACATTGCTCAAAATCTCCGGATTCCCGACAAATATCATAAGGATCAAGCAAGCGATATACGTTTCTAAAACAATGTTTTTGAATTACCCAATTTTGATAATTAAAAACATCTTCCCAGTAAAAGCGCCCGCCAAGTGTAAAAAGCATAAACTTCATTTATCAATACCTTCCGTTTATTATTTGCAATTATCCGCTAAAAAATTTAAGATATTGCTAATTATTACACACAGAATGGAATTTTTTTGGCAGAATTTTTTATTTTTTATTTGACATTTTAATTTTTTATGATAACATAAGATCAGAACTTCGGTTCGGAGCTCTGATAGGCTCTTATACAATCCGATGCTGCGCATCGTTGAAATTTTATGATGATATCTCCGATTTGGTCGGGGAGTCCATAGCGGATGTTCAGAGCTTAGGCTTAAAGGTTATGGGGATCATTTGATTGTATATGATTTATCAGCTCTCCCGACCGCCGTTTGGCGGTTAAAATTTTATATGCAACTTTTACAAAGGAGATAAGATTATGAAAAACTTTGAAATAAAAAATGTAGATTGCCACGCTTCGCTCGCAGTGACGAAAAGCGTGCAGAGTGGTCGTTCACTTCTTCCGATATTTAAGGCAGATGCGCCGTTGTTTTTGAGCGACGTGTACAATAAGAGGTACATGAGCGAAAAAATAACCAGCAGATGCCCGCAGAGCGGGAGAAGTATGATTGAGATGCTTGGTGTGTTGGCCATAATCGGTGTTTTATCTGTTGGTGGAATCGCCGGATATAGTAAAGCCATGATGAAATATCGTATCAACAAAACCATTGAGCAAATAACCCTCATTGCCGGTAATGTGCGTGCCTTTTGGGGACCACAGAAGAATTATGATGGAGTGCGTTGCTCTTGCAATAGTGCCGGTTGCTCTGGGCAATCTTCCAACGATGGCTGTCCGATAGTTAAAAAAGCCAAAATATTCCCTGATGAGATGATTACCGTAACTGATGGCAAAATTATGTCTATTACCAATCCTTTCGGTGGTAGGGTTGAGTTAGCTCTCTGGTCTGATTTTGGTATTGCATATTACTTACCTAATGATGAAGAAATTTGTATCGAATTAGTAAGTCAAGATTGGACAGTTTCCGGTGCCACAAGAATAGAATTGACAGATACAGAAGATGAGGCTCTAACATATATCAATATTCCTTCTGATTTGGATACGGCAATCACCAGATGCTCTGCTGTAGTAGAAGCAAATAAAAGAAATGATACGGATGGTGTTAAGATGACGCTCGGTTTTGATAAATAAAAAATTTACGCAACAACCAACCAACCTTCTGCCGGCGCTTTTTATCAGCTCCGGCAGAAGTTTAATTTTAAACCATTATTTTTTGCTTTTAGATTTAGCTTTTACTTTTGTGTCTGCTTTCAATTCAGAAGTGCAGTAAGGGCATTTGGTTGCTTCAATAGCAACTTCCGAACAGCAATACGGACATTTTTTAGTTGTAGGTTCGGCTTTAGCCGCGGCGGCTTCTTCCTCTTTAAGCATTTTTGCCTGCAATGTATTAACGGCTTTGATTAAGATAAATACGGCAAAAGCAACAATAATGAAACTGATTACCGTATTGATGAACGCACCATAACGAATGGTAACACCATCAGCCACATTCCATGCCAAATCAGAAAAATCAACTTTACCCAAAGCCCATCCGATAGGCGGCATAATAACATCTTCCACCAATGAAGTTACGATTTTACCGAATGCAGCACCGATAATAATACCGACAGCCATATCCATAACATTGCCGCGCATGGCAAATTTTTTAAATTCATTAAAAAAGTTTTTCATAATTTCAAGTTCCTTTCTTATTTATAAATCGGAAAATCATGGCACAATGCCACAATTTTTTGTTTAGTTTGTGCAATAACCTTTTCGGCATTGCCTTGAGTCAGAGCGTCAACTACATCGCCGATGCAATTACCGATAAACTCAAATTCTTTTTGTTTGAAACCGCGAGTTGTGCCGGCCGGAGTTCCCAAGCGCACACCGGAAGTAATTTTAGGAGGTTGCGGATCAAACGGAATAGCATTTTTATTGCAAGTAATGTTTGCTTGTTCCAAAGCGGTTGTAACCACATCTCCGGTCAGTTTTTTCGGGCGTAAATCAACCAACACCAAATGCGTATCTGTCCCACCTGAAACCAAATTCATACCGCGTTTAAGCAACGTTTTACCTAAAACTTCGGCATTTAATATAACTTGTTTTGCATACTCTTTGAACTGAGGAGTTAAATCCTCACCGAAACAAACAGCTTTTCCGGCAATAACATGTTCCAATGGTCCACCCTGTGACCCGGGAAAAACAGCTGAGTTAATCTTTTTATAAAGTTCCTCATTATTTGTTAAAATCATACCGCCGCGCGGACCTCGCAGAGTTTTATGTGTAGTAGTAGTAACTACATCGGCATATTCCAAAGGATTCGGATGCACTCCACCGGCAACCAAACCGGCAAAATGCGCCATATCTACCATTAAATAAGCCCCGATGCCATCGGCAATTTTGCGAAAACGCTTAAAATTTATCTGTCGCGGATAAGCAGAACCTCCGGCAATAATCAAGCGAGGCTTATATTCTTGAGCCAACTCTTCCGCCTGCTCATAATCAATTAAACCTGTGTCGCGGCAAACACCATATTGCACGGCCTTAAAAAACTTACCGCTTAGTGAAACCTTGGAGCCATGTGTTAAATGTCCGCCGGCATCCAAACTCATTCCCATCAAGGTATCTCCACAGCCTAATAAAGCAGCATAAACCGCCATATTTGCCTGAGAACCGGAATGCGGTTGCACATTAACATATTTTGCATTAAAAAGTTTTTTTGCGCGCTCTTGTGCCAAAACTTCAATTTCATCAATAAATTCACACCCGCAATAATAACGATGTGACGGATATCCTTCGGCGTATTTATTGGTAAGAATCGAACCTTGAGCCTCCATAACCGCACGCGAAACAATATTTTCAGAGGCAATTAACTCAACCTGTTCCTGTTGACGTTTTAATTCTTTTTGAATAATATTATAAATTACCGCATCTTCGGTTTGCAAGTTTTGTTCAAAATCCATTAACACTCCTCCCATTGTTCAATTTTATCTAAACGGCGTTGATGCCTACCATCTTCAAAATCTTCATGCAGAAAAATTTTTATATAACCGATAACATCGCCTGCGTTCATTGTGCGTCCGCCAAAAACTAAAACATTGGCGTTATTATGTTGTTTGGCCAAACGGGCAACTTCGGAGCTATATATCAAAGCTGCACGTATTCCTTTATGGCGATTTGCCGCAATGGAAATACCGACTCCGGTTCCACAAATCAAAATACCTAATGAAGCTTCGTTATTATGCAATGTTTTTGCCATTTTATGAGCAAAATCGGGGTAGTCAACCGAATCCGAAGAATCGGTACCCAAATCAAGCCATTCAATATCGGTAAAATATTTTTTTATTACTTCTTTTAGTTCATATCCGCCGTGATCGGCCGCAATGGCAATTTTCATCATGTTCTCCTCAAAAACAGCCTAACTATATAATATATAAGGAAAAATCCGCCATAAAAAATAAAGTTTTGCACAGGTAAAATAAAAAAATTGCATTTTTGCAAAAAAAGTATTGACGACGACTAAAAAATGTATATAAATGTCATCTGTTGAGTGAGTTTGGTACTCTGAGTAGCGAAATGGCCGGTTGGCAGAATGGCTTATGCAGAGGACTGCAAATCCTTCTATATCGGTTCAATTCCGGTACCGGCCTCCAAATATTCCGACTTAGCTCAGCGGTAGAGCAATCGGCTGTTAACCGATCGGTCGTTGGTTCGAATCCGACAGTCGGAGCCAAAACAAGAAAGCCACCCCTTACGGGTGGTTTTTTTGTGTTTTTAAGGTTCATTGTCAAAAACAAGGGAAAGAATGAAAATATTAAATATTGTAAAAAGCTTGACAAAAAATCGGGGGTAAAATGAAATTATAATTAACCGATTCTTGATAAGGAGATGAGAAATGGAAAAACAAACTAAAACAAAAGATGTGAAGTTTAAAATTGAAGAAGTTACCTTATTTGCAAAATATTTTTGACAGGTAATGCGATTTAGTCTATACCTATTTTACAATAAAAATTTAGGATTTATTACAAATTATGCAGAGTTTTGTTGTCGGAGCATGTATCTGCGTAGAGTTGCTCGCTCAACACCGAAAACTTTTGCAATTTTTGATTTAGATGTTCCTTGCGCCAGCAACTTCTGTATCTGTTTTTGGTTTTTAGCAAGTTTAAGTTTTTTTGTTTTGGCATTACAAGGACGACCCAACTTTTTCCCGTTTGCTTTGATGTTGGCAAGACTTGATTTAGTGCGTTCGGAAATAAGCTGTCGTTCAATTTCAGCAGCAAGTCCGAAAGCGAAAGCAAGCACTTTACTTTGTATATCATTGCCAAGCCGATAGTTCTCTTTGAGTGTCCAAACCTGACAATTTTTATTCAAACAAGTTTCAAGAATTTTCATAACCTCAAGTAAGGAACGACCTAAACGCGATATTTCACAGGTTATCAGTATGTCGTTTTCTTGCAAATTATTAAGTAATTCTCCAAGTTTACGCTTATCAAGTGCTTTCCTGCTTGATATTTTTTCCTCAATCCATTTGTCAATTTTTATACCTTCACGGCGTGCAAAATTTTCAATTTCAAAACGTTGATGTTCAAGTGTTTGTTTTGATGAACTAACCCTGATGTAACCTATTGTAGTCATGTGAAAAATCTCCAAAATCTGATTTAAAAAACTGGTCAATTTAATAGAACG
>JAFUSA010000020.1 GCA_017480745.1 Alphaproteobacteria bacterium | reverse complement strand
GCTATTCGTGAAGGTGGTCACACTGTTGGTGCGGGTGTTGTTTCTAAGATTTTGAAATAATTTTAGAAATCGCGCTTAGCGAATAAAGTTAATAACCTCCCTTGCTTATATCTACTATGTAGAGCCCGCAAGGGAGGTTATGGTATATAGTGCACTTTTGTGTAGTTTTTTAGTGTAGTTCTTGCGCGCCGCAAACATTAACGGCAAATATTTTCTCGCATTTTCTAAAATTTATTTGACTTTTGCATTTTTTGTGATATAGTGAATTCAAGATGAGGTAACTTGTCTGAGGTGTCCAAACCTCTTGCAATTCGTCTTAAAGACGTAAAAATTTCCGGCCATGGTCGGAAGGTCGCAAAATAAAACTATAAGTTGAATATGCGACACTATTAATTGCAGTAGTTTGGAACTTCCGGCCGCCTTTATCGGGCGGTTATTTTAATGTAATAACAACAATTCAGATGAAAGGAAGTTTACTATGATAAACTTAAAAATAAAAAATCAAAATGGTCGTTCAATGATAGAAATGTTGGGCGTGCTGGCTATAATCGGCGTTTTGAGTGTTGGCGGTATCGCCGGATATAGCAAAGCAATGATGAAATATCGGATTAACAAAACCATTGAGCAAATAACTCTCATCGCCGGTAATGTGCGTGCTTTCTGGGGACCGCAGAAGAATTATAAGGGATTATCATCTGGGACTGATGAAGGTAAAGCAATAATCCAAAAAGCCAAATTAGTACCTGATGAAATGTGGAACGAAGATAAAACTGCTATGGAAAATGCTTTCGGAGCTAAGGTTGGATTAAGTAACGCAACTAAAGCCAAATCTGGTGATGCGCAGGCATTTATAATTAGCTACAGAATTCCGATTGAGATGCAAGAAGTATGTATTGAGCTATTGAGCTATGATTGGACAATTGCCGGAGTAAAAGGAATAGTTGTTTTTGAAGCTGACGCCACTAGCAATAGGATGAGCGGGAACCCTGTGGGAAAAACACCTATTAACATTGATGATGCAATTAAGCTTTGTAATCCCGTTAGATCTGATTCTATCTATAAAGTTTTGTCTATGTTATTTGATGTAGATGATGAATGCGTTACTGCTAGAAACGGCTACTTCGCAGGAGTGTGTAAATAATTATTTAAATTTTTAGTAACCACTTTACGCACGGCGCAGGAAAGAACCTAAAACCTTTTTTGCGCCGTACTTTTCAAACTCTACCGTGCACATCTGTCCGGAAACGGCGGTAATTCGCCCATAACCAAAAGTCTGATGATAAACGCGAATGCCGATATATTTGGCGCTAGGGGTAGTGGCGGCATAGGAATCATAAGAAGCATCATCTTCATAACTTTCGTAGCTGTAATCATGCTCTTCTTCGTCTTCGTGGTAGGCTTGATAGCTTGGCTTGGTGGAAAATGCCGGTTTACGCTTATATTGCCCGTATCCCTGATACCCGCCATAAGATTTTTTGCCGTAATTTTTATAGCCGGAAGAATATCCGGCAGAATATCCGCCATAATTGCCACCATACGAACCATAACTCCCGCTACCATAAGATGCGGTCTGATTGATTATCCGCACGCAGTCGCTTGGAATCTCGTTCAAAAAGCGGGAAGGGGGATTGTTTTGATATTCGCCGTGCATATAGCGGCTATACGCGGTCGAGATATAAAGTTTTTGCTTAGCCCGCGTAATCGCCACATAGGCTAATCGCCGCTCTTCTTCCAAGGCACCGCTACTTTTTTCATCCAAGCTCTTCTTGTGCGGAAACAAACCTTCTTCCCAGCCGGGGAGAAATACTACGCTAAACTCCAAACCTTTGGCAGAATGCAAGGTTATGAGCATAACCTTGTTGTTATCAATCGCACTATCATTTTCCATTACCAAACTTACATGCTCTAAAAATTCGCTCAGCGAGGGATAAAGTTCTTTATCTTTGCGTAAAACATCACGGAGTTCGTTTAAGTTTTCCAGCCGTCCTTCTGCCTCATTGGAAGTATCATTTTTCAGCATTTCCAAATAACCGGATTCCTCCATTACCTGCTCGGCTAAGTCGGCCGGTTCAACCGCGTTAATCATTCGCCGCCATTCATTGAATTTGGCGCTTAAATCGGCTAAATTACTCCGCGCTTTTGAGGTTAATCCACCTTGTTGCAATAAATAATCCACAGCATTAAACATAGAAATTTGTTTTTCACGAGCCGTTTGCTGTAATTTTTCAATGGTTTTAGCGCCGATACCACGCGCAGGCTTGTTGATAATACGTTCAAAGGCTAAATCATCACTCGGTTGCACAATTACCCGAAAATAGGCCAAAATATCGCGAATTTCCGCACGCTCATAGAATTTAGGTCCCCCGATAACTTGATAAGGCACGGAATCACTGACAAACTTTTCTTCAAAAGCACGAGTTTGCGCCGCAGTACGTACCAAAATTGCTATATCGGAATAAGTATAACCGTTGCGACACAACTTTTTTATTTCATCCGCAACCCATTGCGCTTCTTCCGAACCGCTGGCCATACGTAACATTTTTATTTTTTCATTTTCGCATTGCATAGCCGGACTGTTTTCTGCCACTTTAAGAGTTTTGCCTAAGCGAGTGGAATTATGCGTAATTAAAGAAGAAGCCGCACGTAAAATATTCGCGGTTGAACGATAGTTGCGCTCTAAACGAATAATTTTAGCGTCCGGAAAATCTTTTTGAAAGCGCATAATATTTTCAATTTCTGCTCCGCGCCACGAATATATGGATTGGTCATCATCACCCACACAACATAAATTACGGCTTTGTTGTGATAAAAGTCGCAAGAGCAGATATTGCGTAACATTAGTATCTTGATATTCGTCCACCATAATGTATTTGAATTTTTTTTGATAACTTTCCAAAACCTCTTTATCGGAGCTTAAAATATTGAGTGTATAAAGCAAAATATCCCCGAAATCAACGCAATTTAACTCGTGCAAACGCAGTTGATATTTTTTATAAATTTCAAGCAACACATTGCTTTTATATTCCATAGTTGCTTTTTCAATGCTTATTCCTTTATCTTTAAGGCGCGAGATTTTTTCTACCAAACTTTGCGGAGTGTATTTTTTTTCGTCAATTCCATCGGCTTCCATAATTTGTTTAATCAGACGCTTTTGGTCGTCTTCACTCAAAATGGTAAAGTTGGAAGTAAGTCCGACCATATCGGCATGAGCACGCAAAATCTTAACACAAATCCCATGAAAAGTGCCAAGCCACACACTGTTAACCATGTCGCCGATAAGATTTTGCACACGTTCTTTCATTTCGTTTGCGGCGCGATTAGTAAAAGTTACTACTAAGCAATTCCAAGGATTAGCCTGCATATTTTGTAAAATATATGCCAAGCGAGTAGTCAATACCTTTGTTTTTCCGGTTCCGGCGCCTGAAAGTACTAATAAAGGGCCTTCGGTTTCTTCAACAGCCTGTCTTTGTTCCGGATTGAGTTCATCAAGCCATGCTTGTTTTGGTTTCAACGCGCTAATGTTATTATACAAAACCGGAGCCGATGAACTGTCATCTAAATCAAAAATATCCTCATCCATGTATAAACTTCTTAAAATTGCTTGTTTTTTATCTTTTTAAAACCTATATAAAAATATAGTGATAAGCAAGTAAATAAAAGTGCTAAAATATTTTACAAACAAGTTTTTTGAAAGGTTGAAACAATGGCGGAATGCAGAGAAAAAATTGTTGAGCTTAAACAATATATGCAACAACATATTTTGGGGCAGGAAGATTTAGTCAAAAAATTGCTCATAACCTTGCTGGCAGATGGTCATATATTGGTTGAAGGTGCTCCGGGTTTGGCTAAAACAAAAGCTATTAAAACACTTTCTGAGTGTATTGCCGCTGATTATAATCGTATTCAATTTACACCTGATTTATTGCCGTCGGATATTACCGGAAGTGAAATATATGTTGCGTCAACCGGACAATTTGAGTTTCGCAATGGTCCGGTATTTGCTAATTTAGTTTTGGCAGATGAAATTAACCGCGCTCCGGCAAAAGTGCAGTCTGCTTTGTTAGAAGCCATGGCCGAACGTCAGGTAAGTGTTGGTGGCAAACAATATAAGTTGCCTGATTTATTTATGGTAATGGCTACTCAAAACCCGATTGAACACGAGGGAACGTATAATTTGCCGGAAGCGCAACTTGATCGTTTTTTGCTATATGTTAAAATAGATCAACCGGAAGCGGCAACCGAGCATAAAATATTGCATCTTGTGCGGCAAGAAACAGAAAATGCCGGTTTCAATAATTTGCAAAACGGTGGATGTACACTACAAATCGCCGATATTATGCAAGCGCGCAAAGAAGCCTTTCAAACGCATGTTAGTGATTCCGTTGAAGAATATTTGGTGCAGTTAGTTATGGCTACGCGTCATCCGGAAAAATATGACGAAAGTTTAAAAAATACAATAGCTTTCGGAGCCAGTCCGCGTGCTACAATTGCTTTGGACAGATGCGCTAAAATACATGCTTGGTTGGCCGGACGAGATTTTGTGTTGCCCGAAGATATTCACGCTTTGGTTTATGATGTTTTGCGTCATCGTATTATTTTGAGTTTTGAAGCACAGGCCGGCGGATTTACCAGTGATGAAGTTATAGCCAAACTGTTAAAAGTTGTTCCTTTGCCATAAAAAGGAGAAAATAATGCGCCTGTTTTCCTCTAATAAAAGCGATAATACATTTGTGGCACAAAAGGGGCTGAGTGTGAGTGTTGATGAGTTAATTTCTATGCAGCAATATTTACCCTATTTGGCACTGAAACAAAATCAATTTACTTCAAATAGAGCCGGAGATGTAAAATCGGTATTTAAAGGGCGTGGAATGGAATTGGAAGAAGTGCGAGCCTATAATTTCGGAGATGATATTCGCGATATTGATTGGCGTGTTACAGCACGAAAATCAGAACCATATACCAAAGTTTTTAATGAAGAAAAAGATCGCGAAATTGTTGTGGTGTTAGATTTATCATCATCTATGGTTTTCGGCACACGTAACGAGCTAAAATCTGTTACTGCGTGTAAAATGGCGGCACTGATCGGTTGGATGACGATAAAAAATAAAGACAGATTTGGTTTATTGCTTTATGACGGGCAAAATACAATTTATTTTAAGCCGCAAAATAATATGCGCAATTTAATGGCGATATTTAAGAAAATATCCGATTATTCGGCAAAAGTTTTGCAAAATCAACACCGCGGAGATTTAAGTAAGGCGCTTAATTTGTTGGAATATAGCAATAAAGGTAAAGGAACAATATTCATTTTAAGCGATTTTTACGGATTTGACAATGATAAGTTCAAAAAAATTGCTGCGTTATCGCACAAACATCAGATATACTGCATCAATATTTTTGATCGAATCGAAGAATTAGCTCCTTCTGATGGGGTTTATGCCGCGCAATATGAAGCGCAAAAAACCGTTTTTGACAGTTCGGTAGTAAGTTTTAGAGAAGCTTATAAAGAATATTTTATGCAAAATCACAATATGTTGAAAAAAAATTGCCAACAATTTTTATGCCGATATATGGAAATTCGCACAGATGTTCCGATTTTTAAACAATTAAGTTTGGTGTGAAAATGATTATAAAATAATTCTCATTCTTAACTTATTAGTCATTTTCCATCACTTTATTTAAATTGTAATTGATAGAGTATTTAAAACAAAAAAGCCTTGAAAAACAAGGCTTTATATTGGTGGAGCTAAGGAGGATCGAACTCCTGACCTCTTGAATGCCATTCAAGCGCTCTCCCAGCTGAGCTATAACCCCAAGACAGGTGTAATGTTACACCATATTTTGGGTAATGTAAAGATATTTGTTTAAGAAAATAACAATTTTTTTAGTAAATTTTATAGATGAATGTTTTTCGGGTGATTTTTTTAATGTAACTATTGACAAAAAATAAAAGATAATATATGAAACTACCACTTGTTTATATAATTTAATAATTTTTATGCTTATGAATGGTGTAGATTTATCAGCCTATTGCTGGTTACAAGCAGGTGTAGTTTTTGAGTTTTTCGCGCAAAAAACAAACTGTTTGGACACAAACGGAGAGTTGCTCTTTGAGCCAAAGTATGTGGTAGCGATTGGTGATGATGTGGTGTCGGCTTTTTATGCGGCCATAATCATGAAAAAGGCCAGACGCAAGTTTGGTAAGTCTCCAAGGTTGCTTTGCTGTGGCGGTTCCGGTATGCTTTCCAAGTATCTGAATCGATCTGACAGCGGACTGATTATGACCGAGGGTGAAAAGTTATCAATGGTTATTCGTAGTTTTGGTGATTTTCCGACCAAAATTTTAGATGGCGGAACCAATACAGGGGCTAACATCAAAGAAATTGCCGATTACCTTAACGGTGATCAAGAGCCGATCATTTTTTGTTTGACGCAAAGAATATCAAAGAAAATTGAGAGAACGGTTGCTTTTTCAACAAAGCAGTTTCCTGGAACGTCTCATCTTAACGCTTATTACTTTGTGCCGGGCGAAACGTTGGAAGATATGTTGCAGCTCTATAACGGTAAAGGGTTGGCTAACGGGTTGCCCTTGCTTTCAGAGGCCGCTGCATTGTATGATCACTTTGTTAATGGCAAATATGAGGGAAAGTTTATGGCTCCGCTGGGGCAAGCTATTCCAAAATACGTTGCCAAAGCCGGTTTGTATCTGAAAAGTGAATTTCCGATATGTGTATCGCGTTTACCGCTATCCGCTCCGGTTCAGTTTGTCAAAATGTTTTGGGCTCTCAAATTCAGCCGCAAGGAAATTGAAGATGACTTGTATCTCAAAATCAATGAGTGGAAAAAGCAGTTATCGGCTATTTGAAAAAATCTATCAAAAAATCTCCATAGTCATAAGCTATGGAGATTTTTGTAAAAAGAAAAAGTTCAATATAACTTTTTCTCTTACATCTTTGCCAGCTGTTCGGCAATTGCTTTGGACAGCTGGTGAACAGCCTCGCTTTGTGCTTCTACCAAGTCTGAAATTGAATCGCCTTTTACTTTAATTTCATAAGATACTTGTTCACGCCTCAAAACATATCCGCCGGCATTGGTAATGTTCCACCAAGCAGATAAAATAACTTTATCTCCCTTGTATGCCGCAATACGGTTAATTTCAACATTTACACTATATTGCATTTGTGTAGAATCAAAATAGGTGTTTTTAATATATGCATTTGGCAGATAGGCGATTAAGTCGTTGGTTATAGTGCTTTGCAATATATCAGGTAAAACTTCTACCCAGCGGTTAAATTCCAAAATATTAACTTTATCGCTGTCCTTATCATATACAACCATCTGCGCTCTATCTAACATATCAGGCACTTTTACGCGCGCAACGGCAATATTTAATTTGCGAGCCGATATTTCAGACAAACCTTGACTGTTCATAACGTAAAATTCGGCATTAGGCGAGCGCCAGCTGCAAGCGCTTAATAAAATAAAAAGTCCGATTATTGCTGTTTTTTTCATTTTACTTCTCCTTGCCTTGAATAATTGCCTCCGGATGACGTTCAAGATAATCCGTTAAATTTTTAATTGAACGACTTGCTTTGGAAATTTCTTCCAAAGTATTGTTAAAATTATTTAAAGTTTTTGTTGTTTCGCTATTCTTTTTATCCATCACATGATCAATTTTGGTTGTAATGTTATTGATGTTTTCCAGAATTTGCGGCAAATTTTCATCCAAGTTATTCAAAACGTTTCCCATACGGGCAATGATTTCTTGCAACGGAAGTTCTTGCAAATCTTTGGAAATTGTTTCTAACGGGGAAGCGGTTGTTGGAATTTCCGGATATCGTCCCGTGCCGCGTAAAACAGCTTTGGAGTTAGGATCCATCTGCAATTCAATCATTAATTGTCCGGTTAAATAGTTAGCAGTCATGAGCTGGGCGCGCAACCCTTTGTTAATTAAGTTGTTTAACATTTCACGTCCGTCCTCGTTATCTTGTGCTGCTTGTAAAGCTCTAATTTGATTGAAAGAAACATAAACCGGAGTTTTAAAAGTTCCCTCTTTTAAATCAGATACCAAACGTATTTTTACCACTTTCCCGACTTCAACTCCTCTAAATACAACAGGTGAACCGACTGTCAAACCACTAATGGATTCTTCAAAATACATAACAACTAAATTGGAGCTGTCAGCGGCAAATTTTTTGCCGACATAGTGCATGATTATTCCGCAGAAGCAAATTATACCCAAAATCACAAACAAACCGGTTAATTCGTATGTTTTTTTCTTTTGCATCTTATTTTTCTCCTCCTCGTGTTAAAAACTTATATACTTCTTTATTTGGTGGATTTTTTACTAAATCATTCGGGTTGCCACGCGCTAAAATTGTTTTACTTTCCGCATCCAAAAAAATGGAGTTGTTTCCAATGGCAAAAATAGAGGCAAGTTCATGCGTTACCACCACAATTGTTGTGCCCAAACTACGATTTAATTCTATAATCAAATCATCTAAATTTCGTGAACTTATCGGATCAAGTCCGGCAGACGGTTCGTCAAAATAAACTATATCCGGATCAAGCGCTAACGCCCGCGCTAAGCCGGCGCGTTTCTTCATTCCTCCGCTTATTTCCGACGGATAAAAATCGTCAAAACCGGCTAAACCCACCAAAGCTAACTTTAAGTGCGCTAATTCACGTATGCTTTGCGGAGAATAATCAGAATATTGTTGTAGTGGCAAAGCAATGTTTTCAGCCAAAGTCATAGAACTGAACAGTGCTCCGCTCTGATATAGAATACCTGACTTTTTGCGTATTGCTTGTATTTGACTTTCGTCTGCGGTGGTAATATCCACGCCGTTTATTACCACATTGCCGGCAAGGGGAGGTACTAAGCCTGTTAATACCCGCAGCATGCTACTTTTACCGCAACCGCTACCTCCCATAATAATGAAAATATCACCTTTGTTAATTTGATAAGACGCGTCTTTTAACAAAACATAATCACCGTATCCGACAGTTAAGCTATGAACATCTATAATTGCTTCTTTGCTCATATGCCCAACTCCTGAAAAATTATGGTAATAATTCCGGTTGCCACAATCATCCAAACAATAGCATTAACAACGCTTCGAGTAGTGGCTACACCAACGCTGTCGGCGTTGCGTCCGCAAGTTAAACCGCTGTAACATCCGCATAGGGCAATAATAAAACCGAAACAGAATCCGTGAAAAATGCCCACCAAAAAATTATCTAAACTAAACGCTTCAAATGCATATTTCCAATATTCAACATTGGGCAAACCCATTATAATCACTCCGACAAAGGCCCCACCGACCATTCCCATAAAGTCGGCCAACATTGTTAATATCGGCATGGCAATCAGCAAAGCCAGCAAACGAGGCAAAACCAAAAAATCTATGTGTGATAACCCCATGGTTTGCAGTGCATCTAATTCTTCATTTACCTGCATGGTGCCTATTGTGGCTGCGTAGGAAGAGCCGGTGCGACCGGCCATAATAATGCCCACCATAATGGCTCCCATTATTCGACACATTCCGATTGTTACCAAACTGGCAATATAAATTTGGGCGCCAAATGTTTCTAACTGAACAGCTCCGACGAATGCTAAAATAAGACCAACCAAAAAGCTTATCAATGAAACAATTCCTAATGCTTTGGGTCCGCAATCTTCCAATGCGGCCCAAAAATCAACTTTGCGCATAATTGATTTGAAAACGCAAAAACGGCCGATTGCTTCGCATACGTCGCCCATAAAATCAAGTGCCGAAGTAATTTTATGCCATAAGTTTATGGTTTTTTGGCCGATTCTTCCTAAAAAATTATACTTTTCAGCATTGCCTCGTGTAGGTTTGCGATCTACGGATAAAGCTAAGTTCAGCAAATCTTGCAAATTTTGCGGCAAGTTATTTATATCATAACTTATGTTTTGTTTTTTAGTTAGCGAAATTACCTCATACAAAAAGGCCAAAAGCGAGGAATCCCAATTTTTAAGATTCTTCGCCTGAATGGTTAAAGACTTGACATGTGTCGTTTTTGTGGCCGAAATTAGATTTTGCAGATTTTGTTCAACATTGCAGCCCAAAGCATCTCCGGATAAAGTTATGTCTAAAACATCGTTTTTTAGGTTTATGTTCAGGTTATTCTGCTGATTTATCTGCATTTGTTAAAGCCTTGTTCAACTCTTCAATTTCCGTATCGTCCAAATCTTGAGATTCTACTGTGTATGCCCCGTTAAACCAACGACCCAAATCTACATCGGCACACCGTTTTGAACAAAAGGGAATATACTCTTTGCTTGTAAATTGTGTGCCACAGATCGGGCATTTATGCAGTTTAACCACTTCACTCACGGTTCAACTCTTCCTGTTCCGTTGCATGTTGGGCATTCTACCGTGTATATATCTCGCAGGCTCGGACGGCGGCGTTGACGAATAATCTCAATATTGCCGGCTCGGCTTAAACCCAAAACACGGCTATGACAAGCATCGTCCGCTAACTCTTCTTCCAAGCAATCAATAATTCGTTTCATAAAGCGATATTCGGAAGAACCGGCAAAATCGATTATAATTTTTCCTGCCAAATTACGCAGGCGAATCTGTCTGGCTATTTCTTTGGCTGCCTCAATATTCAAATTATCAATCTCTCCGGTGTTTCTAATGCCGGAACTGTCTACATCAATAGCAACAAAAGCACGTGTTTCTTCAATTTGCAATCGTCCGCCGTTTTTGAGCCTTACCGAGCAGTTTAACGCGTCAATAATGGCATCTTCCACGCCATATTCTTCAAAACTGTCTTTTTGCAACACTATATTGCCGTCAAAAATTGTTTCAACTTCGGATTTCAGATTAGGGGTATCAACCACAACTTCTTGCAAAGTATCGCGGTAACGTCTGATATATTCCATCAGCGGATTTTCTTTATTAAACAGCAAGGCCGGAGCTTGCAAAGTGCGCGCTTTTTTGCGAATATTATCATAGGTTTCACGCAATACCTTCATTTCTGCCACAATATCCTCTTCATTTGCCTCGGCAGCCAAAGTACGGAGAATCCACCCTTCTTGACCAACGGAATTTTCCCTGACTGTCTTAATATATTTAGCCACTTTTTCGGCATCTTCAATCTTGCGAGAGGCTTCAACATCATATTTAAATGGGCAATAAACCAAATAGGTGCCGACCAATTGAATGTTACGCACAACTTTTGCCCCTTTTTCGGCTCTTTTTTCCTGAGCAACCTGCACAACAACACTTTGTCCCTCGTTCATATTTGCTTCTTTAAGAGCAGGTTCATAAGAATTTAAGAAGGCTTCAACGCCATCGCCAATATTAACCATAAAACCGAACTTATCATCGGCAAGTTTGATTTTTTTGACAATACGTCCCAAATAAACATTACCTTCCAAGGCTCGTGTCCGATCAAAGATATCTATTTCCATCAATCCTTTATCATCAAATATGGCAATACCGAATGCCTCGTCGTTTCTGTCATAAACTATTTTCTGCGCTTTCATTTTATACCTTCTCCTTTTAACAAATTTAATGTTTCATTTAGTGGCAACCCCACAACACCGGAATAAGAACCTACCAAACGAGTAATGTAACCGGCCATTCTGCCTTCTATTTTATATCCGCAAACACCTTGCCACTCTCCGCTTGCCAAATATTCATCCAATTCTTCCGGACTGAAAACTTTCATGGATATTCTGCTAATGACTGTGCGTTGAGACACATGGCCTTCCTTATTTATTAAACAAACCGAGCTTATAACTTTGTGCGAACGACCAGACATCATATTCAAATAACGGCGTTGTTCGTCAACATTTTTTGCCTTGTGGACAATACGAAGTCCGACTGTAACAATCGTATCGCAGGCTAAAACGTTTTCTCCTTGGCGTTTTTTTGCAACACACAGAGCTTTATTCAAAGCCATTCTTTTTACATACGGAAGAGGTCTTTCATGGCGGAGTGTGCTTTCATCAATATCGGCAGGCACAATTTCCTTAGGCTCAAAACCAACCTGCCTCAACAAGGCAATCCGTTGAGGCGAAGATGATGCCAAAATAAAATCTTTATTCTGCATTTTTAGGCGTCATTATCATCATCAAAAGTTTTTTCCATACGCTCGTGACGCTCTTGTGCCTCAATGGAAAGAGTAGCCACCGGACGTGCTTCTAAACGTTCAATTCCGATAGGCTCACCGGTCTCTTCACAATACCCGTATGTGCCGTCTTCTATTCTGTCTAAAGCTTCATCAATTTTTGAAATTAACTTGCGAATTCTGTCTTTTGTGCGCAAATCCAACGATTTATCGGTTTCTAAAGATGCGCGATCAATATCGTCCGGCTGATTTAAACCGCCTTGCCGTAACTCGTCCAAAGTTGAAGTGGATTGCGTAACAAGAGACTTTTTCCAATTTTCCAATTTCTGACGAAAATATTCCAACTGCATTTCATTCATATACTCTTCATCTGCCGAAGGCTTATAATCCGGTGGCAAAACAATAGACGCTGTCATATCACATCTCCTTAAATAAAATTATGTTTCTGTAACAAATACCAACAATTATCTACGATTTCAACAATTAATGCAAATTAACCACATATTCTTAATAGAATAGCCAACGAATTGTGTTTTCGCTTTCTTTGTTGCATTGACCATCGTCATCAACACCGGCAACTGCATCACGGGTAACAGGCAGCTCATTTGCACCTTCAACAAAGTAAGATGGCCAATACCATTGATTTTCTTGATTGATGATAATGGCTTTGAGGTTGATAACAGTGTTTTTGGTCCAGTCTTTCATAGCCAATTCGATACATGGTTTGCGATCCAGTCCGTCGTATTCAATGTAAAATACATTATTTTCTTCGCCTTCACCAAGCCCTAATTTTACTTCACCGCCGAAAGCGTGGGTGATGGTGTTATCGTTAATGGAAAAAGATGATGGTAAGATTCTTCTTCCTTCATCGGTTATTGTTGGCGTGATTTTATCGATAACTTCTGAATAATCGGGATCTATGGCAGAAGCTTTGGTTATGGCTCCGGCAAGTTCGCTTAATTGAATAGTGGCTTGACTGTATTTGTGTTCCTCAAATGCGCTTGAAACAATGTGTCCAACTGACATTACAACGGCTATCACAACAGCCATATAGCCAATCATTTCCACCATGGAACGCCCTTTTTCATTTGTATTATACATGTAGCTTCCTTTCGTTTTGCGGTATTGTAACACAAAAAAATAAGATTCTCAATAACTTTTATAAAATACTTTATTTTTTTTATCTTTGTATTATAATAGGGGGTATAA
The DNA here is from genome assembly GCA_017480745.1 of Alphaproteobacteria bacterium. Classification (GTDB taxonomy): domain Bacteria; phylum Pseudomonadota; class Alphaproteobacteria; order RF32; family CAG-239; genus RUG410. The sequence goes on along the minus strand of JAFUSA010000020.1, from coordinate 45,245 downwards.
TTACAAAAGGGAATGTTAAATGAAAAAGATTACATTTTTTTTAACAAGTGCGATTATGGTTGGCGGATTTGTTAAAATGGCTGTGGCAGACAGTTACCATTATTCTCCGTATGTTGGAGCAGACTACGTTTATAGTCGAACTAATGCCAAAGGTTTTGAGCCATATCATAATGCCGCCGTGGTGCGCATAGGTTCGGATTATAGTAAATATTTCGGCACGGAAGTATTTTTTGGACAGAGCGAATCGAATAAACGCCGGCCTAACGGTGAAAATATTAAAACATCATATCGTGCTTACGGGTTAGATTTGATTGCTTATTTGCCACTTGGTTGTGAGAAAAATTTTTCTTTGTTGGCCACAACCGGAATCGGAGAATATGTGTATAATACAAAATCGGTTCCGGCCAAACATTATAACGAACATGGTTACGGTTATCGTTTTGGTGGCGGATTTAAGTATATTTTTAACAAAAATTGGCAAACACGCTTTGTTGTGCGCCATGTTAATTTTGACCATTTGACCGGCTATGATCATAATATGGAATACAGTGCCGGAGTTGAATATCATTTTTAGGGAGATAAGTTATGTGGAAAAAAATTGTTGTAGTTATTGCTTTATTGGCTATTGTCGGCTTTAGCTTTTCTTTGTTGCAAAAATCTAAACCGGCAACGGTTAGCAATGAACAAACAGCTCAGCCGCAAGAGGTAAAAGAAACCCTGCCGGAAACAGTTTATAATTTGGCGGCAGAAAATGTTAAAGAAGAATGTTCGGAAAGTAATGAGCAACTTTGTGCGGTTGAATGGACTGTTAAATGTACTTTGAACCCAGATTTAGCAATTTGCAAAAAATTAGAGTTGCCATCGTTTATATTTATGAAAGATCCGAGTGTTGAGCGTCCGACAGAAATGAATTTTCGCTTTACAGATAAAAAAGTTTTGTTGAACAACACAACCGAAATATATACTGAAAGTACGTGTAACGGTAGTTGGTTTGGTTTATGTCAAGGCACCGTAATTTATGTTTTGGCGCCAAGCAGTGGGGAATATAAATGGCAAGTAAAAGACATTTATGCCATTGAGTAGCTGAAAGATTAAACAAGTAAGACACTGCCAATTCTTTAAGGGAATAGGCAGTGTTATTTTTTTTGTAAAAAAACTGTTTTAAATAACAGAACTTCCATTACCAGCAATTTACCGAAGAATAAACGCACTTTGTTTGCTTAGTTTGATTAATTAAAAAACTTCTGCATTTTTTCAATGTTTTCTTTGCTGATACGGGTAGGGCGATGTGTGGAGATATTCAGATAAACCACTTTCACCTCTACTGTGCACAAAAGTTCGTCGCCACGATAAATCTCTTGCGCAATAATCGCCGAAGCAGCGCCTAATTCCATTATTTTACAAGTTATTACCAAGTTATCATTCAAAACTGCCGATGATAAATATTCTATGTTGCATGAACGCACAACGAATCCGCTCTGATTCTCGCTTAAATCACGCTGTTGATCAACTCCGATCAAGCGCAAAAATTCACTCCTTGCCCGTTCGGCAAATTTCAGATAGTTGGCATAATAAACAATACCACCAGCGTCGGTATCCTCATAATAAACTCGCACCGGATAGGCAAAAACATCGTTACAAACCTTGCCTTCTGCCGGCAAAACATCAAAATTCATCATTTTCTCCCTCATCAAGCAAGTCATATTGTTTCGGTTGTTTTGTCGGCATACGAATACCCAAATATTTATAGCCAAGTTGCGAAATTATGCGCCCGCGTGGTGTGCGTTGCAAAAAACCTAATTTAAGCAAAAACGGCTCAACAACTTCTTCGATGGTATCTCGTTCTTCTGAAAGAGCTGCTGCCAAAGTGTCGGCACCCACCGGTCCGCCACCATAGTTTTTAACAATGCAATTTAAATAACGACGGTCGAAGTTATCTAATCCGAAATCATCCACATCCAAACGCTTCAAAGCCATATCGGAAATCTGCGAATCGATAACTTTCTTTGCAGCAACGGCACCGAAATCTCGTACACGGCGTAATAATCTGCCGGCAATACGTGGTGTGCCACGCGAACGTTTGGCAATTTCCAACGCTCCGTCTTCCGATATCTCTATATTGAGCAATCGGGCGCCACGTTGAACAATTTTTTGCAAATCTTCATGCGAATAAAAATCCAGACGAAGCGGAATTCCGAAACGCTCACGCAACGGAGTTGAAAGCAGACCGGAACGTGTGGTTGCACCAACCAACGTAAACGGCTGTAAATCTATGCGCACCGAGCGCGCTGAGGGACCTTCACCGATAATGATATCTAATTGAAAATCTTCCATCGCTGAATATAAAACTTCTTCAATTGCCGGATTTAAGCGGTGAATTTCATCAATAAACAATACATCGTTACGCTCTAAATTAGTTAAAATAGCCGCCAAATCGCCGGATTTTGAAATCATTGGCGCCGAAGTGGCGTGAAAACCAACCCCCAATTCCTTTGCCACAATGGAAGAAAGTGTTGTTTTACCAAGCCCCGGGGGACCAAATAACAAAACATGGTCCAACGCCTCACCTCGCTGTTTTGCCGCAGTGATGAAAACTTTCAAATTTTCGCAAACTTCACGTTGACCGACAAAATCATTAAGCGAATTAGGGCGTAAACTTACCGGATTGTTGCCAACTTGTTCATCTTCCGGTTGAGACTGCGGGCTGACAATTCTTTCATCATTTTTCATGGCTAAAATTCCTTATTGGCAAATTCTTTGAGAGCTAAACGAATTAAGTTTGACACATTTGCATCCGGATTTGCGGAAATAACATTAGTGGCGGCACGATATGCTTCCAAACGTTGATAACCCAAATTAACCAATGCCGAAATAACATCTTCGCTTTTAGAATAATCAACGTTAACCTTTGATGAAGCGGCAGAAACCGAAGGAGATTCGTTTAAAACTTCTGGATTGTTTGAATTAACCGGAATTGTAACAACCTTGTCTTTAAGCTCGGTAACAATACGTGCTGCTAACTTAGGACCTACTCCGGAAGCACGGCAAAACGAAGTTTTATCTTGTGCGCCCAAGGCCTGCGAAATTTGCATTGGGGTTAAAACCGATAATATGCTGAGGCAGACTTTTGCTCCCACACCCTGTACCTTAGTCAGTGTATTAAACCATTCTTTTTCCCATGCGTCGGCGAATCCAAACAATGAAATATCATCTTCACGCACAGTCATAATTGTTAAGAGTGTTGATTCTTGACCAACCGATAACTTACTTAGAGTTTTGGCCGACGCTGATACTATATAACCGACTCCGTTTACGTCGATTATACAATAATCATCGCCCACAGTATCAATAATCCCGCGTAATTTAGCAATCATTTCTTATCCTTTGTTGCAGTTAAGTTACACGAGATTATTACTACTTGCAAGCGTTTTGTGATTTTTACGCAAGGGGTTTATGGGTTTAACATTGATGACCAATAATTGCTTTTAATATCTACGTCAAAGTAAAAAACAAGCGACAAACCATACCCATTACTAAATGCTGTTGAACATTCTTCAACAACTGTTGCAACATCAATTGGCGGAATAAAATACTTTGCATAAGAAGGTCCTCCATCTAGATAAAATAAATTAACTCCGGCATTCGTCCAATCTTGACTCAAAAGTTCAATACAGGCTTCTTCAGGCACGTTAAGACCGATTGAAAAAGCTTTATAATCATTTTCGGCAGATTTATTCTCTCTCTCTAAACTAAAATCGCTAAATTCTCCCTGTAAAGAACCTATTTGACCATCAAAGCCTTCTTCATCAATAATCATTTCTTCAGGGACAAGTTTCGCTTTTTTTATTAATACATATCCGTTAAACATGTTATCATTTCTATCGAGACATTCAGGATTAAGGGATAAATTTTCATAACTTCTCTGCGGGGCAAAAAATGCCCTTATATTTCCGGCAATCAGAGTTATCTGTTCAATAGTTTTATTTATCTTATATTTCATCATAGCTTTTGAATATCCGGCAATACCGCCGACAGATAAAACGCCAATTATGGCAAGCACACCAAGCATCTCAATCATGCTTCTTCCGTATTGTGACACATCTGCCCCACTCTCCGGAAGAAGTGAACGAGTGCTCTGCGCATTTTCTGTCACAACTGCGAGCGCAGCGTGGAAATCTATATTTTTTGTATCTAAGTTTATCATAATTTTATCTCCTCTGTTAAAGTTGTTTATTAAAAAATTTGACCGCTAAACAGCGGTCGGGAGAGCTGACAAATCATGTCCTATAATATGATTTCCGTGATTTTTAGGCTGACCACCCTGAACATCTATCACAGACTTCCCGACCATAAATCAGGAATATTTTATACAATTTAACGATACTATTTTCAGTACCGCATAGGACAAGAGCCTGTCAGAGCTCCGAACCGAAGTTCTATTTCTATATTACCACAAAGAATTTGAAAGTCAAATATTTTTTATAAAATCATCAAAAAGATATTGACTTAGAGTTAACTCTAAATTGTATATTAAAAACAGAATCGGCTATTTATGAGGAAAATGCTATGAAAGAAAAAGTTTTTTATTATAATTTTAACTGGTTGAACGGTTGGTTTGTTCTTAATGTGGTGCTTTTTATTGTGTTGGGGCATTGTCTATATACATGTCCGTGCCTTTTGTGTTGGCCGCAGACAATAATTCTGTTGGCAGTATTTTTGTTTTCGGTTGCAGTGTGGGCTTATAAATATTTATTTAAGCACAAAATGGCGGTTATAACCGATGAAAACATAACCATAGATCATTGCAAGCCTCTGAAATGGAAAGATATTGCTTCGGCAGAGGAACGCATGGTTTATTGTTGCTTTAAACATCGCAAAATACTGGTTTTGGTGCCAAAGGAAAATATTGATTATCAATACAATTTTTTGCAGAAACATAATTGTGATTTTACTCCGTTTTCAATTCCGCTTTACGGCTTGTTGACTCCTGAGGATGAGGTTGAAATATGCAAAATTGTAGCTAAAAAGATAAAAATTAAAAAGTTGCCGGAAAATGATTTGAAAAAAGAACAGAAAAAATAATTTACCGTCAATTCATGCTACCGGAGGCTGTTTTGTGCCACCGGTAGTATTTTTTTTGTAAAAATGGTATTTTCATGTTGTGTATATTCAAAATTTTTGTGGACTTTTAAATATGTTTATTATAGATAGGTTTCAAAATTGCAATTTATAAAGGACTGAAAGTACATGATTAAAAGTAATTACATCAAAAGTTTGCTACAAAAAACCAAACAGAATTTAAAAACAATCGTTTTGCCTGAGGGCGAAGACGAGCGCGTGTTGACTGCTGCGCATATTATTGCCGAAGAAAAAGCCGCTAAAATTATTATTTTAGGTAAGGTGGCAGAAATGACAGCATTTTTTGCTAAAAATAATTGGAATACTGACGGCATAGAGTTTATTGAGCCGGAAAAGTCTCCGCGCTTGGGCGAATATACCGAACTTTTGTATGAATTACGCAAAGAGAAAGGCTTAACTCACGAAGATGCGGAAAAATTGGCTCTCAATTACAATTATTTTGGAACTTTAATGATTAAATCAGGTCATGCCGACGGTATGGTTTCCGGTGCCAATCATTCTACCGCAGATACTGTGCGTCCGGCTTTGCAAATCATTAAATCTGCTAAAAAGGGGCATAGCGCTTCGTCATTTTTCATTATGCTGTCGGATAACAAGCCGTATATTTTCTCTGATTGCGGAATTATTATCAACCCTACGGATAAAGAACTTTGCGATATTGCCTTAGATGCGGCAGAAACAGCCATACAATTCGGTATTGAGCCTAATGTTGCAATGTTATCATTTTCCACCAAAGGTTCCGGTAAGGGGGATGAAGTGGAAAAAGTTAAACGGGCAACAGCTTTGGCCAAAGAAGCCTTGCAAAGTGATGAATATAAAAATCTTGGCATTAAATTAGACGGTGAATTGCAAGCAGATGCTGCCTTGGATTCCGTTGTTGCCGCCAAAAAAGCCCCAAACAGCGAAGTTGCCGGTAAAGCACGCGTGCTTATCTTCCCTAATTTAGAGGCTGGAAATATTTGTTATAAAATGTTGCAACGCTTGGGCGGATGCGAGGCTTACGGACCTATTTTGCAAGGCCTGAATGCTCCGGTGAATGACTTATCACGCGGATGTTTTGCCGAAGATGTTGTCGGCGCTATTGCTATAACCTGTTTACAAGCAACCAAATAAGGAAAGTAAAGAAAATGAAAAAGATTTTAGTTATTAACTGCGGTTCCTCATCGTTAAAATTCCAACTTTATGATATAGAGGGTGAAAATTATAATGTGATTTCCAAAGGTATTGCCGAGCGTATTGGTGAACAAAACTCCTTTATTAAAATTCAATACCATGATGAGCCGAAGCAAAAACATGATGTTTATATGCCAACACACTCAGAAGCCATTAAGGAAGTGTTTGCTCTGCTTTTGAATGGAGCCATTAAATCTATGGATGAGTTAAACGCCGTAGGTCATCGTATTGTTCAGGGAGGAGATATTTTTAAAGAATCAGTGCTTGTTACAGATGAGGTTATTGATCAAATTGCCGGTTTGTCTGACTTGGCTCCACTGCATAATCCGGCGCATGTTTTGGGTTTGAAAGCTATTAAAGAAGTTTTACCGAATATTCCGCAAGTTGTTGTTTTTGATACATCTTTTCATCAAACGATGAAACCGGAAGCGTATTTATATGCTTTGCCGAAAGATCAATATACCCGCAACAAAATTCGCCGTTACGGTTTTCACGGAACATCTCATAAATATGTGGCAGAAGAATGCGCTAAATTAATCGGCAAACAAGGCAAAATTATTACGTGCCACTTGGGTAACGGGGCTTCAATTTCGGCAGTGGAAAACGGTAAGTGTGTTGATACATCTATGGGCTTTACTCCGTTGGCCGGAACCATTATGGGAACTCGTTGTGGTGATATTGATCCGTATATTCCGCTTTATATTATGAAAAAAGACGGTTTGAGCATTGATGAAGTTAATGATTTGATGAACAAAAAAAGCGGTATGTTGGCTTTGGGCGGACATTCTGACAACCGTGATATTGAAAATGGCGTATTAGAAGGCAACGAAGATTGCATTTTGGCAAACAACTGCTATATTCACTCTTTGTTGAAAATAATCGGCGGATATATTGCCGTTTTGGGCGGTGTTGATGCGATTGTATTTACTGCCGGAGTGGGCGAAAACGGATGGTTGTTGCGCGAGATGTTGCTCGAAAGATTATCTTATTTAGGCATTACCGTAGATAAGGTAAATAACCGTGTTCGTGGCGAAACCATTATGATTTCCACACCGGATTCAAAAGTTAAAGTTTATATTATTCCGACTGATGAAGAAGTTATGATTGCTCGTGATACTTTGCGTATTGCCGGTATTTAACGATAAAAAACGATTGTTATTTGTAAGGCGCTGCTTTTTTGCAGCGCCCGAAATTTTAAATGAATAAATGTTATTTTATCAGAAAATTTATAGTGTTATCGGATGCACTGCTACAATTTGTAATCGCATCATCTACACTTTTAATTCTTAAACCGGAATTTACAACGGTTCCCAGACCAGTATTGATATAGATAAGTTCCGGATTTAAATTGCTCCAATCTTGTGAGGCAATATCAATGCAGGCCTCTTGAGGAATGCCTTGAAAAGATATTTCTATGGCTTCTGATGAATTTTTGCAATGGCCGGTTTCATCCAGATCAATACCACAAGACGATTGAAATCTTACCGGTCCGCCAAACGCGTTTGTAATATAGACCATGCAGTGCCCGTCGCAAGCACTTTCTCCTTCAGGATTAAACATTTCATCCGGCACCAAATGTGCTTTTCTTATAATATTTAGGCTGTCATGATTATCAACAGTCTCTAACAATCCACTATACCTTGTATCTGCCGGTTGTGAAGCGAAGAATGTCCGCATATTACCGGCAATTAAAGTTATTTGCTCAATGGTTTTATTTATGCGATACTTCATCATTGCTTTTGAATATCCGGCAATACCACCAACCGATAAAACACCGATTATAGCAAGCACACCGAGCATCTCTATCATTGAGCGACCATTTTGATTATTTGAGTTTTTCATAATTTTATCTCCTTTGCGAATAGTTGTATATTAAAAATATAACCGCCAAACGGCGGCAGGGGAGTTAGAAAATCATAAGATTTGAAATGATCACCGCAATCTTTAAGCATTAGCTCTGAACATCCACTGCAGTCTCCCCAACCCATGTCGGAGATGAATCAATATCTAACTAACGATGCAATGCACCGCAAATCTTAAGAGCTTTCTAAGGCCCCGAACCGAAGTTCTGCTTTAACTATACCATAAAAAATCTAAAAGTCAAACTTTTTTTGCAAAAATATCTGTTCATATAAAAAAATCTGCGTAGTCATTAGACTAAGCAGATTTTTTTGTAAGCAAGAGCTATGCAATCGTTACAACGATATTACTGCCTTTCAGCACCTCTTTGAATTTTACCGAAATAACAGTGTTTTGAGATATGTTAAGTGCTTCAAACTCCTTCCACGGTAGCCAAACATTCCACTTGATTTTGTGCTCCATAACATACCCTATGATAAAATCATTTCCCATAAAATGAGCAGTGGTATATGGCTCTACATACATGTCATAGGTTTTGTCTACATCAAGCACCGTGTTACTGTATAAAGCTCCCCATGCCATAAGCATCAAAACATAGACCAACAGATAACCACAAAAGGCTACGTACCAACCGTCAATCGGAGGGCTTTGCATGTTGTCATAAACAATGTAAGCCGTTACCGCAATGAACTCGAACGCATAGAACAGGAAGTATCCGAAGCGGTTAATGTGCTTTTTTACTGAACCGGAAAATCCGCAGTAGCACAGAAAAGCGTTAAGCAGGCACAACGCACCCAACAAAACTCGAGATAAAATAAAAGTTTCCATAAGAATAAAATTAAATTACACAATTAGAAAATTAACTGAGCCCACTGTAATACATAACTTCTATTTTGTCAAGAATATTTTGTCAAAAAAATGATTTTTGTGCAAATATTTTTATATTTTTTATTTGACATTATGATTTTCTAACTCCCCTGCCGCCGTTTGGCGGTTAATTTTTTAGTATGTTAACTCTATGATTTAGGAGATAAAGTTATGATAAACTTTGAAATAAAAAATAATAATTCTCTCAACCCTTGCGGGAAAGAGAGCCAGTCCGGACGCTCTATGATAGAAATGTTAGGAGTATTAGCAATTATCGGTGTTTTATCGGTTGGCGGAATTGCCGGATATTCAAAAGCGATAATGAAATATCGCATCAACAAAACAATAGAGCAGATAACTCTCATCGCCGGTAATGTGCGAACATTTTTTGCTAATCAGCCTGACGGAACAGGTAATAATGGCAGATATAAAGATTTAAATATCTCGGTAATGAAAAAAGCTAAGCTCATTCCAGATGAAATGTGGAATGAGAATAAAACGGCTATGGAAAACGCTTTTGGTGGCTCATTTTCTGTATACGCTCAATCAAATTTTACATCTCAATATTTTATATATTTATCAGGTATTTCGCAAGAAGCATGTATTGAACTGGTAACAAAAGACTGGAGTAGTGCGAATCCTTATTTTGTAGAAATTAATGTTGAAATAGGTGATGCTCTGAATACTCTTCATCAATTTACGTATAATAATTGTACAAGTAGCGAAGGAAGAAGAGGATATAATGGTACAAATGGATACATTGCCTGTGATACCACAATGCCTTTTGAAAAAGCTACGGCATATTGTGTATCTGCGGATAACAATTATATTGGCTGGGCTTTTCATTAAAATTCGTTAGCCACAAACATAACCGCTTATGAAATGGCTTTATAAGCGGTTATGTCTATATAATAATTTTTAATTTATGATGATAAAATAACATTTTTACCACAAGATGAAAATTTTTACTTGAAATTTTTATCTTTAATGATAAATTAGCCGCAGATTCGTAAAACAATATGCCCGTGCGGGGCTGTCCGCACATTAATTTACAAGGAGAATAAAATGGTTGTTCGCGTAGGTATTAACGGTTTTGGCCGTATCGGTCGTTTAGTATTCCGTGCCGCTCAAGAAAGAAATGATATTGAAGTTGTTGGTATTAATGATTTAATTGATGTTGATTATATGGCTTATATGCTCAAATATGACACAATGCATGGTCGTTTTAACGGCACTGTTGAAGTTAAAGATGGCAAATTAGTTGTTAACGGCAAAGCAATTCGTGTTACTGCCGAAAAGAATCCGGCTGATTTGAAATGGAACGAAGTTAATGCCGATTATGTGGTAGAATCTACCGGTTTGTTCTTAACCAAAGAAAAAGCTCAGGGACATATTGATGCCGGTGCAAAATATGTTGTTATGTCGGCACCATCCAAAGATGATACTCCAATGTTTGTTTGCGGTGTTAACACTGATTCTTATGTTAAAGGAACTCAGTTTGTTTCTAACGCATCTTGCACAACAAACTGCTTGGCTCCAATTGCCAAAGTTTTGAATGATACTTTCGGTATTAAAGAAGGTTTGATGACTACTGTTCACTCTACAACCGCTACACAAAAAACCGTAGACGGTCCGTCAGTTAAAGATTGGCGTGGTGGCAGAGCAGCCAGCGGCAACATTATTCCGTCTTCTACCGGTGCGGCAAAAGCAGTTGGTAAGGTAATTCCGGCTTTGAACGGCAAATTAACAGGTATGTCTATGCGTGTTCCAACTTTGGATGTTTCTGTGGTTGATTTAACTGCTAATTTAGCTAAACCTGCCACTTATGAAGAAATTTGTGCTGCTATGAAAAAAGCTTCGGAAGGTGAATTGAAAGGTATTTTGGGTTATACTGAAGATGCCGTTGTTTCTTCAGACTTTTTGGGTGATGCTCATACTTCTATCTTTGATGCCAAAGCCGGTATTCAATTAACCGATACTTTCGTTAAAGTTATTAGCTGGTATGATAACGAATGGGGTTATTCTAACAAAGTGTTAGACCTCATTGCTCACATGGCAAAAGTTAACGGATAATATTAAACTGCAAAATCCCCACCGTGCGTTTAACCGGTGGGGGTTTTGTAATGAATTAGGGAAAGAAAATGCAAGAATATAAAACTATTGAAGATTTGGGCGATTTGAACGGCAAAATAGTTATGTTGCGCGCCGATTTAAATGTTCCTATGGATGAAAACTTTAAGGTTACTAACACTGCGCGTATTGATCGCACTGTACCGACCATCAAAACTTTGATGAACAAAGGCGCCAAAGTTGTAGTAATATCTCACTTCGGACGTCCGGAAGGTAAGGGCGATATGAAAAATTCGCTTTCGCATGTTGCTCCGGAGTTGGAAAAAGCTTTAGGTAAAAAAGTTGTATTTGTGGGCGATTGTATTGGTGAAGATGTTAAAAATGCTGTTGCATCAATGAAAGATGATGAAGTTTTGCTGTTGGAAAATCTGCGCTTTTATGATGAAGAAAAGAAGGGTAATGCCGATTGGGCAAAAGAATTGGTAAAATATGCTGATGCTTATGTTTCCGATGCCTTTTCAACCGCACATCGTGCGCATGCTTCAATGGTTGCAGCACCTCAATTATTGCCGTCTGCCATGGGTTTGTTGATGGCCGAAGAGGTTGAAGCTTTGAGTAAAGGTTTGAATAATCCGGAACGTCCGTTAATGGCTGTTGTCGGTGGTTCAAAAGTTTCAACTAAATTAGATTTATTGAACAATTTAGTGAAAAAAGTAGATAAATTGGTAATTTCCGGAGGTATGGCACATACGTTCCTGAAAGTTTTGGGTGTTGATGCCATCAATGAACAAAATTCGCTGGTGCAAATGGATATGTTGGATACGGCGAAAGAAATTTTAGCTACTGCTAAGGCCAACAACTGTGAAGTTATTTTGCCGGACGATCTGGTTTGGGCTAAGGAATTTGCCGCTAATGCAGAGCATGCTACATACGATATCAATAATGTGCCGGCTGATGGTTCTTTACTTGATGTAGGAGCCAAAAGTGTGGCAAAAATAAATGCGGCTATGGATGGTTGCAAAACTTTGGTTTGGAACGGACCATTGGGTGCGTTTGAATTAAAGCCGTTTGATGACGCAACCAACAAAGTGGCTAAGCATGCCGCAGATCTAACGGTAGCCGGAAAATTAACTACGGTTGCCGGCGGTGGTGACACTGTTTCCGCTTTGGCAAACGCCGGAGTTGAAAATAAGTTTACTTACATTTCAACTGCCGGAGGCGCATTCCTTGAATGGATGGAAGGCAAGGAGCTTCCTGGCGTTGCTGTAATGAAAAAATAATTATATTATGTTTCACAAAACCGCCGGCTTGTTAGGGCCGGCGGTAGTTTTTATGAATTTTGTAAAAAATATTTGACTTTTGCTTTTTTTATGGTATAGTGAAATTAGAACTTCGGTTCGGGGCCTTAACAAGCTCTTGCTAATTGCGGTGTTTTTCTAAACATCGTTAAAGTTATGGTAAATATCTCCGACATGGGTTGGGGAGCGCTCTGCGAATGTTCAGGACTTATGTCTAAAGGTTGGGCGGATCACTTAAATATGTATGATTTGTTAACTCCCTGACCGCCGTTTGGCGGTTGATTTGTTATTAATATCAATTTTTCTCAAGAAGGAGATTTAAAAATGAAAACATACAATGCAGAATCCGGTCGTTCAATGATAGAAATGCTCGGCGTATTAGCCATCATCGGCGTGCTTTCTGTTGGCGGTATCGCCGGATATTCAAAGGCGATGCATAAATATCGGGTGAACAAAGCCATTGAGCAAATAACTTTAATTGCCGGTAATGTGCGTGCTTTCTGGGGACCGCAGAAGAATTATATCGGAGTGGGTTGTTATGGTTATGATGATGGCACTTGCGATGCCTCCGGTTGCTATGGACATTCCGGCGTTGATGCACACGGCAAGCCAACCAATACTGCCAATGGCTGTCCGATAGTTAAAAAAGGCAAAATATTCCCAGATGAAATGATTACCGTAACTGATGGCAAGATTATGTCTATTGCCAATCCTTTTGGTGGTGGGGTTTCGTTATTTGCAGAAAATAAATCCAAAAGCGGTGATTATCAGGCGTTTCGTATTTCTTATGGTGTAAGGAAAGAAACAGAAGCCTGTATCGAACTTTTAACATATGATTGGAGCAATGCAAATGCCAGCAAAGTCTGCGCACACCATATGAGCACTGCTGATAATTGTTTTTCTACACAAGTACCTATAGAAGATGCGGTTACCGAGTGTTCGAACCTTTACGTAGAAGATGGTCCTTCCGTAGATATATATTTTAATATGTAAATTAAATGATGTCAGACAAATAAATATCCGCCGAAAAAACTACATAAAACTTTATCGGCGGATAAAAGTTGTGCAAATATACTTACGCGCTTTTTTGCCAACCGCGCAGAATATAGTCGCTTAATTTTTCACTAAAAAATGAGCTATCGTTGATTGCTTCGCCCTCGGCAATTTTGGCTTGGTCAAGCAATAGGCGGCAAACTTCTTCCACGGTTTGTTTTTGCTCTTTATCGTTAACACTTTCCGCTAACTTAATAATTAACGGGTGATACGGGTTAATTTCTAAAATGCGCGAACTGGCGAACGTTGTTTGTTGTTGATGATTACGCATTAAACGCTCTAAGTGAATGCTCATTTGGCCGTTTTCCACCGTTAAGCTAACCGGGCTGTTGGTTAACTTTTCCGTCGGCTCCACTTTGCTGACCTCATCTTTGAACATTTCCGCCATAAAATCAGTCAATTTTTTTAACGATTTTTCGTCGGCTTTGGTGCTGTCGCGATTGATTTTCAAATCAATATCGGCTTGCGAAACATGCTTAATCGGATAGCCTTTGTAGTTATTCAAAACCTGAACCCAAAATTCATCAATCGGATCAACCAAGAGTAAAACCTCAATATCTTTGGCTTTAAAAGCTTCCAATTGCGGATTGTTACGTAAAGTCGGTACATCATCGCCGGTAATGTAATAAATATTTGTCTGCCCTTCTTGAACATGTGAAATATATTCATCAAGCGAAGTTAAACGATCATTGTCGCGGGTAGAATAAAAACGGGATAACGAGGCCACTTCTTCACGATTATTGACGTCTTCGTAGATACCCTCTTTGAAAGCAATACCGAACGTTTTCCAAAACTTCATATAATCATCATAGTCTTCGGAGCGCTTTTTAAGTTCTTTCAAAATTCGCCCGACTGTACCGTTTTTAATTTTGGCAATCAAGGCATTTTGCTGCAACATTTCGCGTGAAATATTCAGCGGCAAATCGGCACTATCAATAATACCTTTAACGAAACGCAAATAAGCCGGCATCAAATCATCAACCTTGTCGGAAATAAACACACGGTTAACATATAATTTCAAACTTTGTTGACGATCCGGCTGAAACAAATCATAAGGCGCTTCTGACGGAATGTAAAGCAATCCGGTGTATTCAATGCTTCCCTCGGCTTTGAAGTGTAGGCGCATCCACGGAGTATCGAAATTACGTGAAATATGATGATAAAATTCATTATATTGGTCGTCGGTAATTTCGGCTTTATTTTTGGTCCACAAAGCTGATCCGGTGTTAACATTTTCTTCTCCGGCTTTACCTAAATCCAACACAATAGGGTAGTTAATATGGTCGGAATAGGTGCGAATAATATGGCGTAAATAAATGGTGTCAGTGTAATCTTTGGCATCTTCTTTCAGATAAAGCTTAATATCCGTGCCGAATTTTTCGCGTTCGGCTTCGGTAATTTCAAAACCGCTAACACCGTTAGAAACCCATTTATATGCTTGTGTTTCGCCGGCACGCTTAGTGGTAACTTCCACTTTTTCTGCCACCATAAAAGCGGAATAAAAACCAACACCGAACTTGCCGATTAAATCAACAACTGAACCGTTATCTTTGGCATTACGCACAAAATCAGCCGTGCCTGATTTGGCAATAGTTCCTAAGTGATTGATTAAATCATCTTTATTCATGCCGATACCGTTATCACTGATAGTCAAGGTGTTTTCTTCGGCATTCGGGGTGATAACTATTTTGAACTCGCCGTTGTCTTTGGCGATTCCCGGATTAGTTAAAGCATAATAACGCAACTTGTCGCAGGCATCGCTGGCATTGGAAATCAATTCGCGCAGAAAAATATATTTTTCCGAGTAAAGAGAATTAATCACAATATCCAGCAATTTGCTGACTTCGGTTTTGAATTTTTGTTTACTCATAAGATTATCCTTTCAATAACAACTGCTATTTATATGGGATTTTTTGTGCGCAAACGCAAGAGGTTAGATAAAAAATATCTGCTGATAACATTTTTGATTTTCTAATGGCAATCAAAAATAAGAAAATCCGCGGATTTTTATAAGTTTGATTATCTCTAAATCAAAAATCGGCGGATTTCACTTATATCCTGTTTTCTGTCAACATAAAAAACACGCTCGTGATTAAGCCATTGTTTTGCGTTAATAAACGGCAGATTATATTCAACACATACTATCTGAGGATGATTGTTTCGCAAATAGATGTCGGCGGCATCCAAATTATGCACGCTAAAAACACTATATCCGCTTGCTGTGAGTCGTTGCTGAAAATCGGACGGCTGTTCTGCATAGCGTTCTAACAATAACACATGGTGCTGTTTCAATCCGATTGTGTAACTTTCTATAATATCATGCAGTTCGCGCATTTGTAAAGGCAACTGGATGTAGTGGGCAATTTGCGGATTTAGTTTAAACTTTCGGTTGTGTGTTTTTGTTACAATGATAGGGTATTTTTGCGAGTCTATGTTTTGCTTTAAGTCATTGATTTCATTCGGTGATAAGTCATTATCATCACCAAGGTTGAAGACCATAACACGCGGAGTAATTTCGCGGGTATATTGCATGAACTTATAAACGTTATCGGTGCTGAAAAAATTATACATATTGTTGTTTTTGGGCATGGGAAATGTTTGCGAGTGCAAACCTTGATATATAAAGATATGATTATTTTCAGCTGACAACATTTTTTTGTATCCTTTCATTTTTCGGAAAATGTAATCATCAATTCGGCAAATTAAAGGAGTGTGTGTGTGAAAGTATGGCTGAAAATAGCAGAAAACATAAACAAACGTGTATATAAAGAAAAATTTTGTCTTGCATTTTATTTTTTTATAACTACAATGAACAATAGTTTGTATTATGTTGTTATAGAGGCAAAATATGGAAGAAATTATTTTCCCTAACCAAATTAGAATGCATAGAAGACTGCATGGTATGCCTATGCAGGAGTTGGCAGACCATTTGGGTGTTAGCTTATCAGCAATTTCTAAAATAGAAAAAGGTTATCGACGGTTAAATCAGGAACAGCTGATTCAGGTTGCTGAACTTTTGGATTGTAGTTTGCAGGATTTGTATGTAAATGAACATAATTCTCAGCAGGAAGTCGTTCAGGCTTGGAAAAGAGAGCAAGAGCGACGCACGAAAATTAACCAAAGTGCAGGGTTAAAAACTTTGGGCGCCGGTTTACGTCGTATTCGAAATGAAAAAGGGTTGACATTGATTGAAGTTGCCGAAAATGCCGATATGACTCTTTCGGTGTATCACCGTATAGAAATGGGACAACGTGAAGTATCTGATAAAGAATACAAAAACATAGCTAAAGCACTTTCTTTCACAACAGAAGCTTTGAAAGCCGAAATTCAAAAATTGAATGAAGGCGGAATGTTGGAAGATATTATAGAACATAATGATACTCGCTATAAGTTGCTTAATAATGCCCGTTATTCCGGTATGATGGAATCGTATGTTTCCGATGGCGATGGCGTGATGGTTCCGGTCTATGGTGTTGGTAATTCTGACGGTAATATTGTAATTAATCGCAATGATGGCCTAAAAGAAATTACTTGCCCGCTAAACTTGCAGGAAAAACATCGTATTTATGCTGTTAATTTGTGTACAAGACGCCTGGGGTCTTTGCTTTCAAATCGTGCAGTGCTGTTTGTTGATCCTCAGGAAATTGTCAGTGCCGGAGATGTCGCTTTGTTTTACATTAAGGAAGATGAGGCGATGTTGCTAAGCGTTAGAGAGGATGAAAACGGTCAATTATACGGGTTACGCTGGAATCCGGACGAACGGATTAATTTCTCCAACAGTGATTTGACCAAGCTTCATAAAATAGCATTTATTAATCTTTAAATTTGTTATTTTTATTGATAAAATTAACCAGATATTTATACTCTCTATATTATCTTAGAGAGTATAGGTTTGTAAACTGAGGAGTTTAATAATGGCAACCGATGAAGCTTCCGAAGGTAATGAAGAGCTGAATATGGATGTTGAATATTCCGGCGGACAAAATGAGGAAAGCCCTCTTTTGGTTGCGCAGCGTTATTTGAATATTTTTCATCAAATACACATTTTTAATGATCAAAAGAAAAATGAATTTGATCAGTCGCTTTTGGATATGCCGATAAAAATAAAAGAAATTGTCGGAGAATTGCCGGGAGGACGAATTCTTTTGGAACATATAGATGAAGTTGCGGAAGCGAGAGGACTGGAAAAGGGAAATAAAAAATTTGCCAAGAAGAAAAGTACTCGAATTATTGATGAAAAAAATAATGATGAAGACGAGGAAGAAGAGGATTCAGAAGAATCTAAAAAGTCTGTTACCAGTCTGAGCGCTGAATTTGCTAAGGAATTGGCTAATTCTTTGGCTATTGCTTTGCGCGAAAACAATATGATACGTAATCCGACAACTGACGGAGTTATGGATGCGCTGAACAGATTTCGGGCTATGAGTAATCCTAATCCGCAGGTGCAAACTATTGTTCCGCAACAGCCGATAACTTTGCAAGAGGTCCCAACAGAAAATCCCGCGATGCAACATATAAGCCCTAATAATCCTAAAACGGTTGATATTGTGGGACAAAACAGTAAATTGCGAGCGACTGAAACAGGGGGGCAAAATAGCGATTTGCGAACAGCTGAAACAGTGGATATAGATCTTTCTAACATATTACAAAGTGAAACTTTGAATGCGCCTAAGGGGTATGGTAATGCAATGGATCAAATTCGCAACGCTATGCATGCAGATGAACAGGTTTCTTTGGATGAGGTGAATCCAGTATCTCTTAACTTAAATGATGGAGCTCCGCAAGGTAAATATTCCGCTCCGCAAATACAAAATGCAAATTATCAAACACCGCAAGACAGTGGTTGGGAATATGTTGATGAAAACGGAAACCCGATTTCTGACGACGGCTGGGAATATGTTGATGAAAACGGAAACCCGATTTCTGACGACGGTTGGGAGTATGTTGATGAAAACGGAAATCCGATTCCTGACGACGGCTGGGAGTATGTTGATGAAAACGGAAACCCGATAGGTAAATAGAAAAAGGAACAGGCGATGAGTGATGCAATAAATCCAACGGTTACGAAAGATTCTCTCTGGTATGTTGATAACTATATTGTGTTGATTGATTATTACGATCGCACAATTTCGCGGATTGCTGCGCGTTGCGTGCGTAAAGGTAATATTGCCATGGAAGAATACGAATTTTATCCGTATATTTTAGATGTGTTGGAGGAAATTTGCGAAACCGGCGAATATATAATAGAACATCAGGAGTTACACCCTTATGTGGAAAAGCGCATCGCCGGTGGTATTCCAGCGTTGAAGAAAAATCTTTCTCTCTATCAGGAAGAGTTGACTAACAATCAATCTCCTGAAATGTTAAAAGCCGATCCGAATGAGGCCAAAAAAATGAATGAGGTTATGAGTAATTTTGATAAATCGGTAGATCCGACCGCCGGTGCCGGAATGAATATTGATGAATTAATGAGTAAGTTAATGGCTGAAAACAATGTTGAAGCCAAAGATGATTTTATTGACACTAAGCCACAGTCTTAAAAAAAAGGTTACGCGTATGAAAACAGGTTCGATCATAAAAATAAGCAGTTTTATTTCCGCTCTGTCATTGGGTTTAACTGCGTGTTTGCAACAAAATGATAATGTTCAAACAAGTTTACCGCAAGAGCAACAAATTATGCCATATAACGATTATTCGCAAGGCGAGATGAGTTTTAAAGATCCGCAAGATCCATATATGATTCGCACAACCGAGGGCGCCAATGCACTTGATTTGGAAACTCCGTTACGTTGCAATGTAAATTGGGATATGCAACAAATGGTCTTGACCTTGCCTTATGTTAACTCTGCGTTTAAGTTAGAGCGCAACGGGCAAAATGATCCTTTGCCTCGTTTTGAAGTTACGGGCTATACATTTGATATGATGCCGGCGGAACAGGCCTTGGCAAAATTAACAAAAGAAGCCGGAATAAGAGTTTCTTCTGCCGACGGACCATATACCAGTATTTCTGCCGAAGATTTAAAAGGAGAGTTTTCGGAAGTTATTAAAATGATTGCGGATTCGGCTGGTATTTATTATACCTATAATGCAAAAGATAAGATTTTGACTTTGAGCCGTCGAGTTAATATGACTCTTTATACTCCACAAGTTCGTCCGATAATTTTGGGTTTAATGGACGTTATTCGTGGTGCCGGTATTACCGATATTGTTACCAACTGGGCAGATTATTCAATAACATTTGATGCTGATGTTGAAACACGCGATAAAATGATGGAATTGATAAAGTTCTTTGAAGGCAGCCCGACTTTGGTTGCTTACGATGTGAGTATTTTCCGCTTGTATCCGAATGATCAGAGTAAAGATATAGAGTGGAAAGAATTGTTGAAAGCGTTTGATTTTGGCACAATTACTACGGCACAAACCGGTGTAATCGGCAGGGTTTTGACCACAACTAATGAAATATCTTTGGAAAAATTACAACAGTTTGTCGGGCAACAAGCACGTATAGAAACTGTTTCCGAAGGCAAATTTGTGGTACCTAACTTGTGGTTGGCGCGTTTTGATATAGGTAAATGCAGCAAGCCAAACACGGATTCTTATGGTATGTCTATTTTAGCCAAAGCAGCGGTTCAAAAAGGGCACGAAATATTTACAGATGTAACTTTGGAGGAAACAAACGGACAGGTTACCAGCTTTAATATCCGTAATAAATTGGGCGAAAACTTTATGATTATCGGTTTGCCTAATCAGTTGTTTGGCATAAGTTCACCTAAATCGGAGACAATAATATTTATGGTTCCGCGTTTAATCAGAACTTTGCGCACCAATGAAAATTTGAAAAATAAAATTTAGTGGAGGATAAGATGCAAAATATTCCCATGCAAGGACAAGGCGCCCCGCGTAAGTTAAGAAAAATCAAACGTCCGATACAACAAGGAGCCACTCCGCGTCCGGTTTCGTTTGGTACTCCTACCAAAGTAAACTTTGCTCAGATGCAGCAAACTTCGCAGCAACAAAGTGCTCCTCAACAAGGGAGTTTTACTCAAGCTCAACCGGCTGTTGCCCAACAACCGACGGCTATGTCTCAACCGGCTGCCCCACAACCGGTATCTGCTCCGCAATCTAATTGGGAACAAAGTTCGGTGGCATCTCAGCAGCAAGTCAGCACATATAATCCAAACACTCCGACAGATAATTATTATAACAGTCGTAATGGAGCGGAAAATATTAAGATTGCGGATGATGATGAGTTGATTTCTCGTGAGCCGGAAACAATTTCTGATGTTATGAAAAACAAAACAGTTATGATGTTGATGATATTGGCTGCTTTAATCGGCGCTGTTTCATCTTATTTGTTTGCGGCATCCAAAGGCAATAGCAGTGGCACTGGTTTGGATGGCATTGTGCTTAATCAAGATGTTCCACCCGGACGCAATCGTTGCGGCTTGGTAGAAAAACGTCAAGGTTGTGTGCTCTATATTATGAATCCGAAAAATATTGAAGTAACGGCACGCGATTTTTATGCTACCGCCGCTAAATGGACTGAACGTGAACGTTATTTGATAGAAACCGGAAATATGCACTATGCCAGCACACGAATCAAGCCGGGGTATATTGCACAAATCAATATTCCGCCGCTTTCGTATTAAAGTTAAAGCCTCTCCACCGAGAGGCTTTTGAGTGATTAGTTTTGCCAATTAAAGATTTCAAATGGTCTGGGATTCCAGTACTTGCCGTTCAGATCTATATCAAAAAATAGTTCAAGTGAAACATCATCTTTTCCATGGGATTTAGATATTTGCATAGCGGTTGCACATTTTTCTGCGGCATCATCAATGGTTAAAGGTAATTTTAAATGGATATCTTCCACCGTTGATCCTGCGGTATCCAAGCGTAAAGCCTTGGCATTTGTAGCCATCCAATCTTGTGTTAAGAGTTCTATACATGCTTCCATATTATCCCCTATGTTATAGCTAATAGCAAATGCATGTTGATCACCACCAATGGCTTTAGATATCGAATAAATATAAACATTACCGCCAAACGCATTGGTAATACTCATAATCTTACCATCAGTTACGGTAAGCATTTCATCCGAAAATATTTTGGCTTTTTTAATTATCGGACAGCCATTGAAAGAATAGGTGAAATTGCCGTTGTTGCCAATACCACTATATGCTTGACAGCCATCACCGTTGCAGCTTCCGCCGCAATATATTTCTTGATAATTTTGTTGCTGTCCGAAGAAAGTGTGAATATTACCGGCAATGAGGGTTATTTGCTCGATGGTTTTGTTTATTCTGTATTTGGTCATAGCTTTGCTGTATCCGGCGATTCCGCCGACAGACAAAACACCGATGATAGCAAGAACGCCCAACATCTCAATCATGCTTCTTCCGTATTGCGGCGCATCTGATTGTCTGTTTTTCGCTGGTGTACTGTCTGTGTACACGGTGCTCAAAAACAACGGCGCATCTACCTCACATATCGGAAGAAGTGAACGTCCGGATTTTATATTTTTTGTATCAAAGTTTTTCATAGTAAACTTCCTTTCATCTAATTAAATCACTAATAAAAACAACACCGCCCCGTTGAGGCGGCCGGAAGCTGAAAACTATTTATAACCGAATAGTGTTGCGTATTTGCCACATGCTTATTCCACAACCTTCCAGCCCAAGCCGGAAACATTTTATGCCCAAACAGGCAGGTTATAAAGAGGTTTTCAGACCTCAGATAAGTTACCTCATCATAACCATATTGTAACACAAAAAAATAAAAAGTCAAACTCTTTTTGAAAAAATGTGTATCTTCTGGCCAAGAATATGTACTCCCCGATTTGTCACTATTACAAATCGGGGAGTATATTTATTCAAAAAAGGCAGATTTAGTTATATTCGGCAATATTGCTTTAAGCATTTGGCAGAATCTTCTATATCGGCTAAAAAGTCTTCCAATTCTTGTTCGTGCTCAATTTCCTCTTGCAGAATACGTTCAGACATCCGAAAAGTTTCATAATCCAAGCCGTCAGTTTGGGCACAAATTTCTTCATATCGTGTAATAGCACATCGTTCGGCTTCCAAATTATCATGCAATAGTGATACAACATCAAATTTTTCCGGCGTAATATATTTACAACGCGCTTTTTCATTCCAAAGATTAGGACTTAACAGTGGTGTTCCGCCTAATTGGATTATGCGCTCAGCCACCCAATCGGCATGGCGTAATTCCTCTTTGGCGTGTTCATTAAATTCTTCCTCTATTTTTAGGCGCTCCAAACCATAAGCAATTTTTGCCGCCAGCCAATACTGATAATAAGCCAACCATTCTTCGGCAAAAGCTTCATTTAAAGTAGTTATCAGATTTTCAACATCTAATTTGACTATTTTTTTAGCCATCTCTCCCATGATTTTTTCTCCATAAAATTAATCACACGCTTAAAAATAATTACTGAATCGGCAAAATCAATATTTACAACTATTTAAGATTCATGATATATAATTGCTCTAAGGAGAAAGATATGGTAGTAGTTGCTCCCAGTTTGTTGGCGGCAGATTTTTGCCGATTGCAGGAACAGGTTTCGCTGGTGGAAAAAGCCGGTGCCGAGTGGTTGCATTTTGATATTATGGACGGGCATTTTGTGCCCAATTTGAGCTATGGTGCCGATGTGGTTCGGCAGTTGCGACCATATAGTAAAATGTTTTTTGATGTGCATTTAATGGTGGAAGAACCTTTGAATTTTTTGCCAATGTTTGAAAGTTGCGGAGCCGATTTAGTAACGGTGCACTATGAGGCATGCAGTGATTTGCGTGCGGTAATAAATTATTTGCATAAACGTAATATAAAAGTTGGTGTTTCCTTGAAACCACAGACATCTGAACAAGTTTTGGAACCGTTTTTGGATGATATTGACAATATTTTGATTATGACGGTTGAACCGGGGTTTGGCGGACAGAGTTTTATGTTTGAACAGTTGAGCAAAATAAAGTCGGTAACTGATATGGTTGGCGAAAGAGATATTTGCATAGAAGTTGACGGTGGCATAAATTTAAAAACCGCGCCATTGTGTGTGGCAAACGGAGCCGATGTTTTAGTGGCCGGAAGCGCTGTTTTTAAGGCGCCTGATCCGGCGGAAATTATTAAACAATTACATGAATCAGGAGAATGAAAATGACAACGATTATGATTGTGGAAGACGAACAGGCAATTTCAGTGTTACTGAAATATAATTTGGAAAAAGCCGGCTACAAAACGGTTTGCGTGGCGCATGGTAATCGTGTTCTTTCGGCGGTGGAGAAACATTTGCCAGCGTTGATTTTGTTGGATTGGATGCTACCGGAAATTTCAGGTTTGGAATTGTGTAAGCTTATTCGCAATAATCCGGAATTAAAAAATATTCCGATTATTATGTTGACGGCAAAAGGGCAGGAGGAAGATAAGGTTAACGGACTTTCCGCCGGAGCCGATGACTATGTTACAAAGCCATTTTCAGTGCCGGAATTATTGGCACGCATAAAAACAAATTTGCGCCGTGTGAGCACTACAACCGCGCCAATTAAAAAAGAATATTCATTTATGGATATTCGCATTAATATGGTGGAGAAAAAAGTTTTTCGCAACGATGTTTATGTGCAAATCGGACCGACAGAGTTTCGTATATTAAAACTGCTGATTTCTAATCCGCGGCAGGTATTTTCGCGCGAAGACTTATTAAAAGAAGTATGGGGAAACAATGTCTATGTGGAACCGCGCACAATAGATGTGCATATTCGCAGATTGCGCAAAGCTTTGAACGATTATGGGCCGGATTATATTCGCACCATCCGTTCCACCGGTTATTCTATTGATGATAAAGAAAGTCTCGCACAGTAATTTAGGAATAAAGATGTTTATGGCAAAGGTGAAAGGATATAAAGATCACAGTCAGCAAAGCTTTAAAAAATACTATGATAAAAAACTGGCCCCTCTTTATGCTGAATTGCTTCCTAACAGAAAAAAGTTAATTGAGTATATTTTATTGCTTTCAGTATTGCTTATGTTGGATGGTATTGTTTTGAGCTTGCTTTTTTATGACATAATTGAAATGCAATTAAGTTCAAAGATATACCCATTTTTTATTTTTGCCATACCACAAATTATATGTTTTGTAGTATATTCGTTTATCTTAGGCGAAACAAAACAATACAAGCGTAAGGTTAAGAGCCTGCTTATTCCGAAATTTATAAATTTTTTTGGAAAATTTAAATATGGAAATTACCCGATTTCTCGTGAAATTATAGAAAAATCTTCATTATTTGTTATGCCGGAATTTCGCAATTATATTTTTGATGATTGTTTCAAAGGAAAATATAAAAGCACTGTGCTACACATAGCAGAGGAAAGACTTATATTCAGAACCAGTTTGTGTGTACTTGTAAACTTTAATAAGAAATTTGAGGGACAAACAGTGGTATATTCCTCCAAACATGATGGAGGGTTTTATTTATTGCTATTGATGGTGCTGTTGGTTTGTTGCAGTTTGGTAATAATGTATTTTAATATTGAAACCGTTCCAATGTTTTTATTATCATGGAGTGCGGGAATTTACTTTTATTGTGTAGATCGTAAAACACCGCAAAAAAGTAGTAAAGCAAAAACGGAATCAATTGACTTTTCCAAAAGATGGAAAATTGAAACTACTAATCAGGTGGAAGCACGCTATATTTTAACTCCGGCATTTATGGAGCAAATGATACAAACTTGTAAGTCATTTAGAAGTAATAATCTTAATTTTAGTTTTTTTGAAAATAAATTATTAATAATAATTCGTTCACAAAAAAATTGGTTTGAATTAGCGCCGTTTTTTTCTTCAAATTATCAAAAAGCAGAGGAATGCTTTGAACAGTTAAATTCGATTTTATCAGTTATAGATATTTTGCTACCGGATAATGAAGAATGAAGAAAATCGTATAGCCGACTACTTTTTTTATTTGACTTTTGATTTTTTTATGCTATTATACAATCAGAACTTCGGTTCGGAGCTCTCAAAAGCTCTTAACATCATAGGTGCAATTTATGCATCTTTACATAATTAAAAAATATCTCCGACTTGGGTTGGGGAGTCCGTAGCGGATGTTCAGAGCGTTTGCTTAAAGGTTACGGAGGTCATTGTGATGTTATGATTTTTGAGCTCTCCCGACCGCCGTTTGGTGGTCAATTTTTTTTCAATATTCAACTTTAACAGAGGAGATAAATTTATGAAAGATTTTAATAATCAAACAGGACGTTCAATGATAGAGATGCTTGGTGTGCTTGCCATAATCGGTGTTTTATCTGTTGGCGGTATTGCGGGTTATTCTAAGGCAATGCGGCAATATCGTCTTAACAAAACCATTGAACAAATAACACTTATTGCCGGAAATATCAGAGCCTTTTTTGCTCCGCAAAGAAGTTATGACGGATTAAATACATACACTGAAACAGGTAAAGCAATAATCAAAAAAGCCAAGCTTGTGCCCGATGAAATGTGGGATGGTGATGATATTAAAGATGTTTGGGGAAATGAAGTAAAGCTCGATAGTTCGGAGAAATCATCGACCGGCGATAATCAGGCTTTTAAAATATCGTTTACATATGTTGACTATGATACATGTTTCGAGCTTTTAACACAAGATTGGACCAATGCAGGTGTTAAAATTATCGCCCCTTCTTCTTCCAACTATCGAGGACTATTGTATGCTTTACCTCCTTTATCACCTGATCAAGCCATTAAAGCTTGTGATTTGGTTTATTATAACGGTGGTATGGAAATGTACTTTCATTTTGATATAGACATTTCTTCATCAATATATTCCTCCGGTGTAGAAAGCACAAAAACTTTGTTGCAAAATTAGTTTATACCCGCCAAAACTCAAAATCAAGGTTTATGACGGAGCTTATTTTTCCGTTCATAACTTTGATTTTGAGCTTGGTAAATCGGAGCCGTTGCGCTATATTTTTGCATATTTTGATTGAATTTTTAATGAGGGAATAATGACTGATTTGACCGAAGAAGAAATTATTAAAGGCGAACAAGAATATAACGCTGATTCCATCAAGGTTTTACGTGGTTTGGATGCTGTGCGTAAGCGTCCTGGAATGTATATCGGTGATACTGATGACGGTTCCGGTTTACACCACATGATTTATGAAGTCTTGGATAATGCGATTGATGAGGCTTTGGCTGGTTTTTGTGATCAAACAGTTGTTATTCTGAATCCGGACGGATCAGCAACTATTCGCGATAATGGCCGAGGTATGCCGGTAGATACGCATAAGGAAGAGGGGGTTTCCGCAGCTGAGGTTATTATGACCGAACTGCACTCCGGTGGCAAATTTGATAATAATTCTTATAAAGTTTCAGGTGGTTTGCACGGTGTGGGTGTTTCGGTGGTTAATGCACTTTCAACATGGTTAAAATTGCGTATTTGGCGCAATGATAAGGAGTACGAGGCGAGCTTTGCCGACGGTAATGTTGTTGACCATATTCATATTGTGGCCGATGCTCCTAACCGACATGGCACGGAAGTTACTTTTTTACCGTCTCCGCAAACGTTTACACAAACCGAGTTCAGTTTTGAAACTTTGGAACGCGCTATTCGTGAAAAAGCTTTCTTAAATTCAGGCGTTTACTTGAAGTTGATTGATAATCGCGGTGCCGAACCTCAAGAAATAGATTTTCACTATGAGGGTGGCTTAAAGGCATTTGTTAACCACTTGAATAAATCAAAAGCAGCTTTGCACGAAAATACAATCAGCATTTCGGGCGAAAATAATGGTGTTACGGTTGATGTGGCAATGCAGTGGACTAATTCATATAATGAAACAATGCTCTGCTTTACTAATAATATTCCGCAAAAAGACGGCGGAACCCACTTGGCCGGTTTTCGCGGCGCACTTACCCGCACTTTGAATAACTATATTCAGGAAAACGGCTTATTGAAAAAGGATAAAAACATCATTACCGGTGAAGATATGCGTGAAGGGTTGACTTGCGTTTTGTCCGTTAAGGCGCCTGATCCGAAGTTTTCTTCGCAAACCAAGGATAAATTGGTATCTTCGGAAGTTCGTCCGGTAGTAGAAAGTATTGTCGGTGATAAGTTGAAAGAGTGGCTCGAAGAACATCCGAGTGAAGCAAAAATTATTGTCGGCAAAATTGTGGAAGCCGCATCTGCACGTGAGGCAGCACGCAAGGCACGTGAATTAACCCGCCGTAAGGGAGTGCTTGATATAGCTTCTTTGCCGGGAAAATTAGCCGATTGTTCGGAAAAAGATCCGGCACTCTCCGAAGTGTTTATCGTTGAGGGAGATTCCGCCGGTGGTTCGGCTAAACAAGGGCGCGACCGTAAATATCAGGCAATTATGCCGTTGCGCGGTAAAATTTTGAATGTGGAACGCGCACGTTTTGATCGTATGCTTAGCTCAGCAGAAATCGGCATGATGATTACCGCTTTCGGAACAGGAATCGGACGTGATGATTTTGATGCTGATAAGTGCCGCTATCATAAAATCATCATTATGACCGATGCTGATGTTGATGGTGCACACATCAGAACTTTGTTGCTGACATTCTTCTATCGCCAGATGCCGGAATTGATTAAACGCGGGTATGTGTATATTGCTCAACCGCCGTTGTATAAAGCAAAACGCGGTAATTCAGTAATCTATATTAAAGATGATCGTGAAATGGAAGATTATTTGATTCACGGTGGATGTGAGGACGGATATTTGCAAACTTCTGATGGAGAGCGTTTGGTTGGACAAGATTTAATTGCTTTTGTGGAAAGCACTAAAAAAGCTAATGCCATGATTAAAGCTTTGTCGCTGAAAGCACCGGAGAAAATTATTGAGCAATTAGCCGTATGCGGTTTATTTGCGCCGGATGTGTTGGCTGATAAAACACGCTTGACCACAGAATTGAATAAAATGGCAATTCGTTTGGATTCTACCGAAGCAGAATATGATCGTGGTTGGCATGCGGAAATAAATCAAACTGGCGATATTGTGCTTTATCGTGTGTTGCGCGGAGTTCGCGAGGAACATATTATCGGAGCAAATATCTTGCAAAGTCCGGAAGCCCGTATTCTGAATGAAATGCATGACTTTTTGACCGAAAACTTTGCAACAACTCTCAAACTTATGACAAAATCGATGGGAGAAAAGCGGGTTGATGGACCGGTAACTCTAATGAATGCCGTAACCGCGGCCGGCAAAAAAGGTATTTCTATCCAACGTTATAAAGGTTTGGGTGAAATGAACCCTGAACAGCTGTGGGAAACAACCTTGGATCCGGAGGCTCGTTCATTGTTGCAGGTTAAAATTGACAACATTGAAGAAGCCGATGAGGTATTTTCAACCCTTATGGGCGATGTGGTTGAGCCACGTAAAGAGTTTATTCAAGATAATGCCTTAAAGGTTCAAAATTTGGATATTTAGACGCGTATCAACAATATTTCGCCGACGTTATTTTATAAGCGCCGGCGATTTTTTTTGCAGATTTTACAAAAACAGTTTGACTTTTAGATTTTTTGTGATACAGTGATAACAAGATGAGGTAACTTATCTGGGGTGTCGAAACCTCTCTAATAGCGTCAAACAAGACGTAAAATTTTTCCGACTATGGTCGGAAGGTTGCAAAATAGAAACTTTATGTTAATATGCAACACTATTCTATTAGGTAGTTTCGAACTTCCGGCCGCCTTATCGGGCGGTATAGTTTTTATTAGTGATTTAGTTAAGTGAAAGGAAGTTTACTATGAGAAACTTAGAAATAAAAAATAATGATTGCCACGCTGCGCTCGCAATGACGAAAAGCGTGCAGAGCGGACGTTCAATGATTGAGATGTTGGGAGTTCTTGCTATCATCGGTGTTTTATCGGTTGGTGGAATCGCCGGTTACAGCAAAGCCATGATGAAATATAAAATAAACAAAGCTGTTGAGCAAATAACTTTAATTGCTGGTAATGTAAGGACATTTTTTGCTCCGCAAAGAAATTATGAAGGAATTAATGATAACACCATTTTACGTAAAGCTAAACTAATACCTGAAGAAATGTGGAATACAAATAATACAGGATTTGCTAGTGTGTTTGGTTATGGTGTTCAGTTAAATACGGCTAGTAAGTCCATTCAAGGGGACAAGCAGGCGTTTACTATTAGTTATGGCATACCGTTTGACGAAGGAGTGTGTATAGAATTCTTGAGTCAAGATTGGACTGATGCTGGTATTCGAGGTGTGATTGCCTCTGGGCCCTATCGGATACTCGTAACTGCCCCTGTTAGTGTCGATAGAGCTGTTAGTGAATGTTCTTCTTTTGTGAGTAGAATTAAGTCAATGAATCTTGCCGGGGGTAGCATCATTTTTGAGTTATATTTAGATGTTGCTAATATTAGATGTTTTACAAGTTCATGTTAGTATATTTGTGTCATAATATTTCCTGCTGTGCATAAATATACGTAACTTTTTGAAAAATTTTGTAAAATGTTTAAAATAACCTCAATTTGTGTGTTAATTTGAGGGAATTATGGCAGAAAAGGAAAAAACAGAACCGGTTGTATTACAAGTTTTACCGGAACTCAATCAAGGTGGTGTTGAATTAGGCACCACCGAGATTGCCTCTGAATTGCAAAAACGTGGCATAAAAAATTATGTTGCCTCCGCCGGTGGGCGTATGGAATATAATTTGGAGCGCTTAAAGGTGGAACATTTTACTTTGCCTTTGAAAACCAAAAATATTTTCAAAATGTATCTTAATTCGTGGCGGCTTTCCAAAATAATCAAAAAATATGGTATCAATGTTGTGCATGCTCGTTCACGTGCACCGGCATGGAGCGCGTATTGGGCAGCTAAACGTTGCGGTGTGCATTTTGTTACCACTTTTCACGGCACTTATGGTTTAGGTCCGTGGGGGATTAAAAAGTTTTATAACAAGATTATGACTTACGGCGAACGAGTTATTGCCATATCTCATCATATTAAAGAGCATATCATCAAAAATTATGGAACAGATGAAGCAAAAATTCGCTATGTGGCGCGTTGTGTGAATATGGATAATTTTAATGTGGAAACAACTTCTGCCGAACGAATGATTAAATATTTGGAAGAAAATCATATACCCGAAGATAAGCCGCTGATAACACTTATCGGTCGCTTGACTAACTGGAAAGGGCAGAAGCTGCTTATTGAGGCGCTGAATAAAATTAAAGATGAAGATTTTTTCTGTGTTTTGGTTGGTGATGATCAGGGTAGAGTAAAGTATTCCGACGAATTACATAATATGATAGAAAAATACGGTATGACGGAGCGCTTTGCCTTTATTCGCCATGTTACGGATATTCCGGCGGCGATGATGGTTTCCGACGTGGTGCTTTCAACTTCTATTGAGCCGGAAGCGTTCGGGCGAATTGCTATTGAGGGGCAGGCAATGGGAAGAATTGTTGTGGCATCGAATATTGGCGGTTCTAAGGAAACAGTTATTGACGGAGTAACCGGCAAACTGTTTGAAAGCGGAAATGCCGAGGCGTTGGCCGAAGCAATAAAGTGGGCTTTACATCTTTCTACTGCCGAAAGAGAACGAATCGGTATGTCGGCAATAAAAAATGTAAAAGAACACTTTACAAAACAAATAATGTGTAATAAAACTATTGAGGTTTATGACGAAGTTGTAAATCAAGAATCAAATTAATAATAGTGAAAAGGTAAAAAAAATGGTGAAAATTAAATTGCCTGACGGCAGTATTTTAGAGGAAAAAGACGGCGTTTCCGGCTTGGAAATTGCCAACAAAATAAGTTTGAGTTTGGGAAAAGCTGCTTTGGCTGTTTCCGTTAATGACAAATTGCAAGATTTAACCGCTCCCATTACCACCGATTCCACAGTCACTATTATTACCGCCAAAGATAAGGACGGTTTACACATTTTGCGTCACTCTTGTTCTCACATTATGGCAGAAGCCGTGCAGGAGTTATGGCCTGATACGCAGGTAACCATCGGTCCGGCTATTGAAAACGGTTTTTATTATGACTTTGCTCGCAAAGAACCGTTTACAACCGATGACTTTGCTAAAATTGAAGCCAAAATGCACGAGATTGTAAAACGTGATGAAAAAATTGAACGAATTGTTATGCCGCGTGAAGAAGCTATTGAGTTTTTTAAAGCAAAAGGTGAACATTATAAGGTTGAAATTATTGAAGACTTACCGGAAGGGGAAATTATTTCCTTGTATCGTCAAGGTAATTATACCGATTTATGTCGCGGTCCGCATGTTCCGTCAACATCTAAGGTTGGAGATGCTTTCAAAATTACCAAAGTTGCCGGCGCATATTGGCGCGGTGATGCTAAAAATGAAATGTTACAACGTTTATATGCGACTGCATGGGCTAATAAAAAAGATTTGGATGCTTATTTAACCATGTTGGAAGAAGCCGCTAAACGCGATCACCGCAAGCTTGGTAAAGAAATGGATTTGTTCCATTTTGAGCCGGAATATGCTCCGGGAGCCGTTTTTTGGCATGACAAAGGTTTCCGTGTATATCGCAAGTTAATTGAGTATATGCGCAATCGTCAAGAGCATAACGGCTATATTGAAATTGAAACACCGCGCATTATGGATCGTGTTTTGTGGGAAACTTCCGGACACTGGGATAAATACGGCGCGCATAACTATTCCGGACAAACGGAAGATAATCGTATGTTTTGCGTTAAGCCGATGAACTGCCCTGGTAGTTTGTTGGTTTATAAGCAGGGCATTAAATCATATCGTGACTTGCCGCTCCGCTTAGCCGAATTTGGCAAGGTTAACCGTTATGAAGCGTCCGGTTCCTTGATGGGGTTGATGCGTGTGCGCGAATTTACGCAAGATGATGCGCATATTTTCTGCACTCCGGAACAAATGGAGGAGGAATGCATCAACACAATGAAGTTAATTTTTGATATTTATAAAGACTTTGGCTTTGAAAATATTAAGATTTATCTTTCTACGCGTCCGGACAGCATTTATCGTATCGGCTCTGATGAAATTTGGGATTTATGCGAAAACTCTCTTGCTAACGCTTTGAAAAAGCATGGCTACGCCTATGAAATAAATCCGGGTGAAGGAGCTTTCTATGGTCCTAAATTGGAATTTATTTTGAAAGATGCCATCGGACGTGAGTGGCAATGTGGCACTATTCAGGTGGATATGAATTTGCCTGAACGTTTTGATATTTCTTATATCGGCGAAGATGGTGAAAAGCATCGTCCGGTTATGTTACACCGCGCATTGTTTGGTTCCATTGAACGCTTTTTAGGTATTTTGATTGAAAATCACGCCGGAAAATTGCCGTTGTGGCTTTCTCCGTTGCAAGCGGTTGTTGCGCCGATTGTTAGCGAATTTGACGAATATGCCGAAGAAGTTGCTGCTGCGTTGGATAAAGCAGGTTTGAAGGTAGAAACCGATTTGCGCAATGAAAAAATCAATTATAAGGTGCGTGAACATTCGCTGGCCAAAGTTCCGGTAATTGTGGTTGTCGGCGCTAAGGAAAAAGAAAACCGCACGGTTACGATTCGTCGTTTGGGTAGCGAAAAGCAAGAGGTTATGCAACTTGAAGAGTTTGTTGCTAAAATGCAAACAGACGCTGAAATGCCGCATCGCTTTGAATAAAAATTGCTGTAATATCCCCGCTTGGTGTAACAAGCGGGGATTAAATTAAGGAGGCGCTATGAAAAAAATATTTAAAGGTAAAGTCAAATATAATTTTTTTATCGGTTTGGCTGATAACACAACAAAGTTTATGTTGTTATGTTTTGCTTTATGTGTGTTTTCAATAGTTGCTTTTAAGTTTTGCGGTGCACCGATATCATGGGAATCGATCTTTTCAATTGATGCAGCTGTATTGGTTGTTTTCAGCGGATTTATGGTTTTTATATATCTTTATGGCAAATATTATAACAGTTTGTTGAAACGCTGGGATAAGCAAGGTTTTGAGGTTTTAGAAATTGATGATAAAATCCGCGTAATGCGTTTTGACAACCGTAAAATCATCAGTTTTAATGACATTGCGCGCATTGATTTTGCTATGTGCGCGGATAAATTGCCACGTATTCCGAAAAGTTATGATGTGGTAAATGCACAAATGAAGATTAATCTCAAAAACGGCGAAGAAATTATTTATTATGTTCAGACACTGACTGTGTTGTATAAAATGCTGAAATACCTACGTTCGCTCGGACTGCTGGTTGAAGCCGAAGAGTTTGACAACAATACCCTATATAAAATGCAGGCACATTATTGGTATTTTATAGTTGGTATGCTTGTGATAATGTTTATCATCGTGGTTATTGGAAACATTGCGTATGAATAATTTAGCCGGCGCTTGTGAGGAACGCCGGCAGAGTAAAAAGAGTATCAATCCGCCCAATTCTGCTCTTTCCAGAATTCTGAATTAGGATCTACATCGAAATAAAAGAATAGAGATGTTAAATCTGATCCTGATTCTATAACTTCTGCACATTTTTCAGTGGCTTTATCTACCGCAATCGGCAGAGATTTAAAGTAATAATCAATCTCATTGTCGTCATAAATATTCACTACAATATTCTTAGCTTCGGCCCAATCTTGGCTTAACAGTTCAATACAGGCTTCTACATTATCTCCGATCTGGTACACAATAACAAACGCCTGCTCATCACCGCTTTTAGATTTATATGCTGTATCTAACGAAACCCCACCACCGAAAGGATTGGTAATAGACATAATCTTGCCATCAGTTACGGTAATCATTTCATCAGGGAATATTTTGGCTTTTTTAACTACCGGACAGCCATCGTTGGAAGATTGCCCATAGCAACCGGAGGCGTTGCAATTATCTCCATAACAACGCACCCCGATATAGTTCTTCTGTGGTCCCCAAAAGGCACGCACATTACCGGCAATTAGTGTTATTTGCTCTATCGTTTTGTTAATGCGATATTTGCTCATTGCCTTTGAATATCCTGCAATTCCACCTACCGATAAAACGCCGATGATGGCAAGAACGCCCAACATCTCTATCATGCTTCTTCCTCTTTGCGTGGCAAAACCACACTTATGGTCATGCCTCGATTCCGTAGGAATCGTCAAGGCATCTTCCGCTTGATTAAAATTAATTTGAAGATCCCTTGACGCATTCGCCTTTGCAAGGCTCAGCGAGGGATGACTTTTTATATTTTTTATTTCTAAGTTTCTCATAGTAAACTTCCTTTCACCTGAATTGTTGATATTACATTAAAACAACCGCCCGATATAGGCGGCCGGAAGCTCCAAACTATCAAATCCCAATAGCGCAGGTTATTCAGATCTATCCTATTCACCTACCTTCCAGCCACAGCCGGAAATATTTTACGTCACATATGACGGGATTTAAGAGGCTTGGAGGCCTCAGACGAGTTACCTCATCGTGATTTGACTATATCATAAAAAATCTAAAAGTCAAATATTTTTTAGTCTTAATCTGTAACAACCGGAGCATGGATATCGTTTTGCCCTTATATTACGGTTTTTATCAATTTATTAACACTTTATGGTGTAGAGTGCAAGTAATTGTTTATGTGAGGTGCCAAATGAATAAATTGAAATATGGGGTAGCACTGTTTTTGTTGTGCGGGGCATATACGGCTCAGGCAAGTGCTACAATGTCAATTAAAGATGCTTTTTATAATGCTGCGGTGATGGGCAAAACGCATCTTATCCGCCAATACATAAATCAGGGATATAATATTGATACGCCGGATAGCAGCGGTATGACGGCAATGTGTTATGCCAAAATAAAAAAGAATACACGCGCATATAACATTTTGGTTCATTTTGGAGCTAATCCTCATGCTTCATGCGCTGTGCAACAAGTAAAGCAAAATATTAAAGATAATTGGAAGTGGTATGCCTTGGGTGGAGCTGCCGCAGTGGGAGCTATTGCTGGAATTGCAGCATTTTCTTCCGGTGGAAGCGGTGGAAGCGGCGGAGGTGGCGGTGGTTCAGATACCTCCGGCGGTGTTACGGTAGTGGATGCTGATGATACGTTTACCGCATACACAAGCAAATATATTGAAGAGAGCGTGGAATATTCAGGAAAAGCTTTTGATAGTAAGGCAAGCAGTGCAGTAAGTAAAAATGCTGCTCCATACATTCGTCCGGTTAATTTTTTAGGCTCGGTTAATGCAGCGTCGGCTTTCAGCAAATTTTACGGATTTAATGAAGACGGCAGCTTGGCAACTACATTGAAGGGCAAGGATTTAATCGTCGGAGTTATGGATTCAGGCGTGCACCCCAATCACAGAGAGTTTTTATATGCCGACGGTAGTAGCAAGGTTTTCGGACATAATTTTGACTACGGTCCATGTAACGGTTCAGATAAATCTAATTGTTGGAAAGCAGTAGGTGATCCGTTCCAATATGGATTAGCCTATTATCAGGAAGTGCAGCTTTTAGATAGCGATGGTAAAGCCATTGAGGCAACTTATGTTAGTGCAACAACATCTAATCCTTATAAAGTGTGGGCAAGCGATTATTCGTCTGACTATGATTGGGATAAATTGCAAGATGATCCGAGTCCGGCAAAAGGACACGATAGTGACACACATGAGGAGTTTTTGCACGGAACAAACGTTGCCGGTATTATTGCCGCTAACTGGAATCGTTCGGATTCCGGTATGATGGGTGTCGCTTTTTCTAATACCAAGATTGATGCTATTCGCTGGGATTTTATGTCTAACTATGAAAAGCCGTTTAATGCTTTAATTAAAGATGGCGCTTATGTTACCAATTTGAGTTTGGGAATACCATCAGTTAAAGCAACTTCAATTAATGAAAAAGACTATATTGATATGCTTGAAGAAGACGGCTGGTTGCCATCAATGCGCAATATTATGAAAAAATATACTTATGAAAATGATGCTATTGACGGAATGATTTTAACCAAAGCTGCCGGAAATGAAGGTAATGAATCATCTTTAACTCAGCCGGATATTCTTTCTGCTACTAAATTATTGGATGAGTTTGAGGATTTGTTGATGATGGTTGTGGTGGCTGTCGATGTTTCGTTTAATGATGATGGTTCGGTAAAATCATATAGAAAATCGAGCTTTTCCAACGGTTGCGGTGTTACGGCAGGCTATTGTATATCAGCTCCGGGCGGGAGTTATTTCAGCAGCGGTGATTATTCGCAATTGTTTTCAGCCGGAGATCCGGTTACAGGTTATATAGGCATGGCGGGAACTTCGCAAGCAACACCGGTTGTTACGGGAAGTATTGCCTTTTTGAAAAATGCTTATCCGTATATGAAGGCTTCGCAAATTATTGAACTTTTACGCACTACTGCCAATACAAACGGACAAGGTTATAACAGTTCAGATCATACCGATACAACATACGGTGCCGGTTTATTGGATTTGGGTAATGCCGTAAGCACATACATTCCACCTGAAAATAGCGGCGTAAGCACTTTTTCCGGTAACAGCGTTAGTGCGAAAGATACAATAAGTTTGAGCAGTATGCACTTAGTGGTTCCGTCGGCTTATGCTTCGGCACTTGGCAAAGCTTTGCCTAAAACTATTACCGCTTTTGATAAATACAATCGCCCGTTTGCTTTTCCGACTGCTAACTATATCTCTTCTACTCACGGTAGTTATAAAACCTTGAAAAATGATGTGATGAACATATCAAGACGGCAGAAAATAAAGCATTTTGAGCAAGATGGACTGCGCTTTGATTATAGCGAAGCAATGAACAAAGGCAATAAGTTCGGTTTGATTAATGCTGAATTTAAACATGGTAATAATGTCAGCGGATTTTATTTGAGTGAAAATACTCGTTATACAAATCGTAACAACGCATCTCACGAACTAAATAATCCGTTTATGTCGTTTACATCGGCATATGGCATGCATAACACTTATAACTTTAATCAAAATATTGCGTGGAAAGCAGAAGTTGTCGGCGGTCGCAACGCTCTGTATGACGGTGATAAGGATTTTAGCGAAAATAGTTTCAAAAAGCAGGCATACGCCTTAAATTCCGAATTGCAGTTGCATAAGGATAAAAACTTTGCTTTCGGGCTTTCTGCCGGTATGCTTTATGAAGATGAGGCAATGCTGGGTATGAATGGTAGAGGCGCGTTGGCAGTTGCTTCCGGCGAAACATATCACAGTGGAGTTACGGCTTCGTGGTTTGCTACAAAAAAACTTACTTTTTCCGGTAGCTACTATCAAGGATATACAAAAGCTCAAAAGTTTGCTTCTAACCTGCTCAAAACAAGTAATTTAGTTAGCGACAGTTTTGCCTTTGATGCAAATTATCAATGGGATAAAAGCTTTGACTTGGGGTTAACGCTTTCTTCACCTCTCAGAATCAATAAAGGTTCACTTGCAGTTAACTTCCCGCGCGGACGTGATAATTATTCCGATACGGTTTATCGTGAGCAATATAAAGCAGGACTGAAACCGGAGAGACGTGAATATAAATTTGCAGTTTATGCCAACAAAGATATTTCCGATGATTTGAGTTTGCGTAGTGAATTTGATGTAAGGGTTAATCCGGAACATCAAAAAGCTG
The DNA here is from genome assembly GCA_017480745.1 of Alphaproteobacteria bacterium. GTDB lineage: Bacteria > Pseudomonadota > Alphaproteobacteria > RF32 > CAG-239 > RUG410. The sequence continues at coordinate 7,209 of JAFUSA010000020.1, read as the reverse complement.
ATAATGATTATCGCGCTTTGTTCGGTATGAGTTATAATTTTTAAGCGGGGAATAAATGAATAAGGAGTTTTGGCAAGGGCGGAGATTTGTTCCGCTCTTGGTTACACAGTTTTTTGGGGCATTAAACGATAATTTGTTTAAAAATGCACTTATGACTTTTGTTGCCTATAAAATGGCGGCAGATTCGCAAACTGTCGGCATATATAGCAATATTATTGCCGGTATTTTTATTTTGCCTTATTTTCTGTTTTCCGCTTTTGCCGGAATGTTGGCTGATAAATTTGATAGAGCTTATTTAACGCGTATTTTAAAAGTAAGTGAGTTTGCTTTAATGTTTCTTGCCGGCATAGTGTTTAGCTTACAAAATATAAATCTTTTAATTGTTTTGCTGTTTCTCATGGGGTTGCAATCAACCTTTTTTGGACCGATAAAATATGCTTTGCTGCCACAAATGCTGCGAGAGGATGAATTAGTGGCCGGCAATGCTTTTGTTGAAGGTAGCACTTATATTTCAATTATTTTAGGTTCTGTGCTCGGCACTATACTATCGGTAAATGCAAGTTTAGTATTGCTGTTATTGTGTGCTGCAATCGGCATTTTTTCCGCTTACAAAATACCGCAAACGGGCGGAGTGCAACCCAATTTAAAATTAAATTACAATATTTTTTATCAAATAAGGGATAATTTACGCCTTATTCGTTCGCATAAAATTGTTTTCAGAGCCATTATAGGGGCCACTTGGTTTTGGATTTTGGGGGCATTTTTTTTGACCGAACTTTTTCCGCTGTGCAGCAAGGTATTTAATACTGAACCGCAGATTATTACGATGTTTTTAATTTTATTTTCGGTTGGAGTTGGTTTCGGTTCTGTTTATTGCAACAAATTGCTCAAAGGAGAGGTTTCGGTTGTTTATGTGCCGTTGAGTGCAATCGGGTTAAGTGTATGCGCGTTTATAATTTATTTGCTTTCAAGCGGGTATGAGGCAACCATTGAACCTGTTTCGTTAAAAAATTTTATTGTGCAACCGCGCGGTTTTTTACTTTCGGTAAGTTTATTTGCTTTTGCTTTTATGGGTGGTTTATATATTGTTCCGTTAAACGCTTTAATGCAAAAAAAAGCGCCGGCAAAGTATGTGGCTTCGGTTATTGCTGGCAATAATATCATAAATTCGCTCGGTATGGTATGTATATCCGTTTTTGCGGCAGTTTTAACGGCTTGCGGATGTCAAATCACTGATTTATTTTTATATATAGCCATAATCAGCGCCGGTGTGGCTTTTTATATTTGTAGGTTGTTACCGGAGGCATTGATTCGCTCAATATTTTGCACGGTTTTGAACTTATTTTTCAGGGTTAAAGTTGATGGGCTGACAAATTTACGCAAGGCAGGCACAAAAGCTTTGATTATTGCTAATCACGTGTCTTTATTGGACGGTGTTTTGGTGGCAGCCTATTTGCCGCGTAAAATAACTTTTGCCATAGACAGCGATTGGGGGGCAAAGTGGTATGTTAAAATATTCAGCGGATTGGTTGATTTTTATCCGCTTAATCCGGCGAATCCGCTTTCTATTCGTTCGTTAATAGATGTAATAAACAAGGGTAGAACGGTAATGATTTTTCCGGAAGGGCGAATAAGCGTTACCGGTTCGTTGATGAAAGTTTATGAGGGGGCCGGTGTTGTGGCGCAAAAATCAGGCGCTAAGATTATACCTTTGCGTATTGACGGGGCACAGTATTCCAAATTTTCGTATTTAGGAGATATCATTAAAACAAAGATGTTTCCCAAAATTAAATTGTCGATATTGCCGGCGTGTAATATAAAAGCCGATGAAAATTTGCCAGCGCGTGAGCGTCGCTATAAAATATCATTGCAGTTGCACGATATTATGGCGGATATGATATATAAAACCACAAACATTAATGAACCGCTTTTCAACACATTACTTAAAGCGGAAAAACTTTACGGTAGCGAGCATAAGATAGCCGTTGATACTGCTAAAAAAACGCTTAAATATGCGCAATTTTTGCTCAAAACATATGTTTTGGGGACAGTTTACAAACAGATTTTTCGTAACGATAAAAAAATAGGTGTTTTGTTGCCAAATAGTTTGGCGGGAGTTATTAGCTTTTTTGCTTTGCATGCAGCCGGAAAAATACCGGTTATGCTCAATTTTTCACTAGGTAACAAACAATTTGCCTCATGTTTGAATACAGTGGGGTTAAAACAGGTTGTTACCGCGCACAAGTTTATAGAACAAGGCAAGTTAGAACGCTTGGTTGAATGTTTGCAAATGGAAGGTGTAAATATTATTTATTTGGAAGAATTAGCCGCAAAAATCGGCTGGCGCACTAAGTTGAAAGGGTTAAAAAAATATTTGTTGCGAGAACCTGTAAAAGTTATACCGGAAGAGCCGGCGGCTATTTTGTTTACCTCCGGTTCGGAAGGATTACCGAAAGCAGTTTTACTTTCTCACAAAAATATTCAATCCAATGTATTACAAATTCAGCTTTCTGTGCCGTTTAATTCTCGTGATGTAATATTAAATGCCTTACCGATGTTTCATTCTTTCGGTTTGACGGTTGGTACCGTGTTACCGCTTTTGCACGGAGTTAAAACGTTTTTCTATCCGTCTCCTTTGCATTATCGTATAATACCGGAAGTTGCCTATGATTTGCAGGCAACAGCCATTTTGGGAACAGATACTTTTTTATACGGATATGGACGTATGGCGCATGCGTATGACTTTTTCCCAGTTCGCTTTGCCGTAGTCGGTGGCGAAAAATTAAAATCTCGCACTGCACAATTGTGGATGAAAAAATTTGGTGTGCGTATATTGGAAGGATACGGAACAACCGAAACTTCGCCGGTAATATCAGTAAATACTCCGATGTATTTTAAGGAAAATACAGTTGGGCGTTTGTTGCCACAACAGCAATATAAATTAGAAAAAGTTACCGGAGTGGAAGAGGGGGGACGTTTACTCTTGAAAGGTGATAACGTTATGTTCGGCTATATTTTACCGCAAGAACCGCACACAGTTCAAAAAGGACCGGAATGGTATGATACCGGCGATATTGTAAGCTTTGATAACGAGGGATTTTTGCAAATTATGGGGCGCGCCAAGCGTTTTGCCAAAATCGGCGGAGAAATGGTTTCTTTAACAGCAGTGGAACAACTTTTAGATGAGCTATATCCGCAAGCGAAACAAGGAATTATTGCTGTGGAAGATGAGAAGAAAGGCGAAAAATTAGTGCTAATTACTTCGGCAGAGGAAGCGGATTTGCCAACAATTCGCAAATATTTTCAAGCACAGGGCATAAGTGAACTATGTATGCCGAAAGAGGTCAGATTTATGAAAAATCCGCCTCTGTTAGGCACCGGAAAATTTGACTATTTAAGTGCTAAAAAAATGTATGAAGCCGATAATAATTTATAGTCAAATCACGTAGCGTGCGTATTTATATCTTATGTTATTCAATCATAGAAGCATCTATATCAGCATCTGTTACGGTTTTAGTGTCAAAACCTAAGGTTATTAGGTTACCACTCTCATCACTTTTATTACAAAGTAACAATATTGTATCAAAATCAAGAGGGGTTTTTGCACATTTAGGCGGACCGTAATGACATATGTGGTTTACTTTCAAATCAGACCAATCTTGACTAAGTATTTCAATACAGGCTTCTTGCGGTATACCATAAATCTGAAACGTGAAAGCATTTGCTGAGTAAGTAATTATAAAAAATTTATCACCCCAAACATTTTTAATAGCATTACCATCCCACATTTCATCGGGCACAAGTTTGGCTTTTTTGATAATTGCTTTTCCTGTGTAATTATCTGAATTTAATCCGGCATAACTCCTTTGCGGGGCAAAAAAGGTGCGGATATTACCGGCAATTAAGGTTATTTGCTCTATCGTTTTATTTATGCGATATTTAGTCATCGCCTTGCTATATCCGGCAATGCCGCCTACGGATAAAACACCGATGATAGCGAGAACGCCTAACATTTCTATCATTGAACGACCGGACTGTCTCCCTCGCCCCTTGCGGGAGAAAGCTGTGGTGATGGGTGCAGAATATATATTTAAATACCCCTCACTTTGGTTTACCAAATTGTTCTGGTAAACCTTCTCTCTCCCGCAAGGGGTGAGAGAAGCATTATTTTTAATTTCAAAGTTTTTCATAATTTTATCTCCTAAAATTAGAGGTTAACATATTAAAAAAAATTGACCACCAAACGGCGGCCGGGAGAGTTGAAAAATCATACGTAATTAAATGACCCGCTTAACCTTTAGAACAATGTTCCTGAACATCCGCAAAGCGCTCCCCAACCAAAATCGGAGATAAATCAACATAAACCAACGACACTCATGTATCGAATTACGTAAGAGCTTTTCAAGACTCTCGAACCGAAGTTCTTTATTCACTATATCATAAAAAATGCGGAAGTCAAATACTTTTTGTAAAATTCGCAAAAAACTATCGCCGACTCAGATAAGTCGGCAGATTAAGTCTTTTGAAGATTAAAATTGCATTTTTAAGGCGCTACATAGCTTTTTTCAATAACTCGATTATTTCTTCTTTCTTTGCATAATCAAGAGCGGTTTTACCCTGCGAATCGGTAATTTTAGCATTTGCACCGTGTTTCAAAAGATAGGCGACAACTTCCGGATTTTGGTTGAATGCCACAGCATACATTAAAGCCGTTCGTCCGTTATTGTCTTTGGCATTAATATCCGCTCCATATTTTAACATCATATCCAAGGCTTCCGTCGCAATATCTGTTCGACAAACATTCATTAATAATGTGCGTCCTTTTGTGTCATGAGCATTGATATCATTGCCGGTAATAACTTCTTTGCTGTCAATCCCTAACGAATTAACAAAAGCCTGCGCCATTTGATTTAAGTCGACTCCGCTTTGTCCGTTGGTTCCATTGGCAAACATTTCTGCCATAGTAGCAAGCCCCGGAGCACGATTGTTGTTATTTTTAGCCGGCGCTTCATTACCTTGCTTGGAAACGGCTTCATCAAGAGCCGTTTGCATTGTTTTAGAGCCAGCGTCAATCAATGCATTTACCCAATTTTGTTCTCCGTTTTGTTCATTGTTTACCGCTACTGATGTTCCGGTCAGGCTTTGCATGGTGTATTCCACTACTTTTTCGGCAATTTTATCGCGCTGAGTATAAGCATAATAAGCAGCTCCCACCAAAATAGCCACGAGCGATACAACAATGATGAATAAATTTTTTAACATGATTTTTCCTTTATTTTATAGTTGTGGCTTGCACAAACTGTGAACCGATGTTCATAAATTTGTTGGTGCGCGCTTTTTTTAACTTTGTATAATTTGTACCGACTAACTCTTGCAGGTTGCGTTTTATGGCAACACGCAAAAATTCAATGGCTTGTTGCGAATCTCGATGTGCGCCACCCAGCGGCTCCGGCACTATCTCATCAATAATTCCTAATTTGCGCAAATCTTGTGCTGTTAAATGTAAGGCTTCGGTGGCTTCTTTGGTTTTTTCTGCCGAACGCCACAAAATAGAAGCACATCCTTCCGGTGATATAACGGAATAAATTGAATGTTCCAACATTAAAACTCTGTCGGCAACAGCAATAGCAATAGCACCACCAGATCCGCCTTCTCCAATAACTGTGGCAATAATCGGTGTTTTAACGCGCAGACACTTTTCAATAGACGATGCAATGGCTTCGGCTTGTCCGCGCTCTTCGGCATCAACCCCCGGATATGCCCCTGCCGTATCTACAAAAGTCAAAACAGGAAGTTTGAACTTTTCGGCCATATCCATAAGACGCTGAGCTTTGCGGTATCCTTCCGGCCGCGCCATACCAAAGTTATATTTTATGCGCGAATCCAAGTCATTGCCTTTTTCCTGTCCGATAACAACAACAGGAATACCTTCAAAATTACCAATTCCGCCGACAATGGCTTTATCATCGCCAAAACAGCGATCTCCACATAACAAAACAAAATCTTCAATCAGACCATTGATATAATTTAAACAGTGCGGACGTGCCGGATGCCGAGCTATTTGCGCCTTTTGCCACGGAGTCAAATGTTTATAAACATTCTCCATATGCGTTTTCAGGTGTTTTTGCAAACGTTTTATTTCTTTGCCGACATCTAAGTCATTATCTTTGGTAATTGATTGTAAATGATTTATTTTTTCCTCAATTTCCACAATAGTTTTTTCAAAATCAAGAATTACCGTTTCGTTTTCACTCATATTTCAGACCTTATGATTTATTTTATTCAGAAAATAGTTTAACACACTTTTTTAAAATGTTTAACAATTATTTTTATGTTGTTAATCATTGTGAGTTTTTTTTCAATTCTACGGCTGATTTTTGACATCTTTGAATAAATTTATCGGCTTATGTGCTTTTCTAAAACTAAAATACATAAAAATAATCCCCAGTTTTCAACTTTATTGCTATTTTTTTAAATTTGTTATTGAAAAATTTACAAATATTGCTTAGATTAGCACTGTAATTAAAAAAATGTAAAAAACCATATGGAGAAAATAAAATGAAAAAACTTTTAAGTTTGTTTGTGGCTGTTTTGGCATTATCCGGCTGTTCGGCTTTGGGTATGGACGGCGGTTTGTTCAGCGGAGCTGACTGCGAATCCAGATTAGCTCGTGACTTTGCCGAAAATTCAACCGATACAGTATTCTTTGCTTTTGATAGCTCTGCTTTGTCTTCTGAAGCTGTTGCTGCTTTGGATACTCAAGTTGAATGGTTGAAGAATCATGACGATGTAAACGTTATTGTTCAAGGTTACTGCGATGAACGTGGTACTCGTGAATACAACTTAGCTTTGGGTGAACGTCGTGCCAACGCTGTTAAACAATACTTAGTATCTCAGGGTATTGCCGAAGACAGAATTTCTACCATTTCTTATGGTAAAGAAAGACCGGCCGTATTTGGTAGCAACGAAGCTGCTTGGGCTCAAAATCGTAGAGCTGTAACTGTTATCAGTTCTGCTGAATAATCTGAGATTAGATTAGAAAAAAATGCCGTTCCGTAAGGGCGGCATTTTTTTTGTAAAAAGAAAACCCCCAGATAGTCTGGGGGTTCCGGAAAGCTTACAGCTTTACATCATAAAACCTCCTTTATATAAAGAGTTAGACAGTCTGACCACTGAGTAACAAAATAATATAAAGGAGGTTTTAAAATG
>JAFUSA010000019.1 GCA_017480745.1 Alphaproteobacteria bacterium | reverse complement strand
TGTAAAGCTTGCTCCGCCTTCTTCTGCCAATACTTTTGTTATTGCTGCAGTTAAGGTCGTTTTACCGTGGTCAACGTGGCCGATTGTGCCGATGTTGCAGTGCGGTTTCGTTCTTTCAAATTTTTCTTTTGCCATTTTAATATCCTATTATTTAATGTTAAAGACTTATTCAATATCAAGGAGATTGGAGCGGGTGAGGGGAATCGAACCCCCGTAATAAGCTTGGAAGGCTTCTGCTCTACCATTGAGCTACACCCGCTTAGCCTTATATTGAAATCAAAAAACCCCAGTCGAGTTTTTGTTGGTGGAGGGGGATGGATTCGAACCATCGTAGACAAAAGTCGACGGATTTACAGTCCGTTGCATTTGACCGCTCTGCCACCCCTCCGTAAATATTACTCTTGGGATTTGAAGACAAATCAAGTGATTTCACGTTGCATATAATCATTATTTTTTATTGAAAGTCAACAGTTTTTTTTATTTTTTGTTAAAAATTATTTGTTATAATCATATAACGCATTGAAAAGAGGTTATATTATGACTTTGCTAACTGAAAAAAACAATCCGAAAACTGTTGATATCGATATAGCTGATGGCGAGAATATTGCCAAAATGATGAATGAGGAAGATAAAAAAATTGCCGGAGCAATAGAAAAAATACTTCCGCAAATAGGGATTGCCATAGATATGGTAGCCACAAGGTTGCAAAACGGCGGACGTATGGCCTATTTTGGTAGTGGCACCAGCGGACGTATAGGAGTTCTTGATGCTTCGGAAATGCCGCCTACATTCGGAGTCGACGACGATTTAATTCAGGGATATATTTCCGGAGGCGAACGAGCGATTCGCTATGCTGTGGAAAATGCTGAGGATAGTGAAGAATTTGCAATGAAAGATTTAAAACAATTTAACCCGCAAAAGAATGATGTTGTTGTGGCAATCTCAGCCAGCGGAAACCCGCAATATACCCTAAAAGTCTTGCAGTTTGCCCACGAACAAAGTGTTTTAACTATTGCCATAACCTCAAATCCGGAAGCAAAGTTTAAGCCGTTTGCCGATATTTTTCTGTGCACAGAGTTGGGACCGGAAGTTATCAGCGGTTCCTCGCGTCTAAAATCGGGAACGGCGCAAAAAATGATTGTGAATATGCTATCAACCGGGGCGATGATTCGCTTGGGCAAAACATATCATAACTATATGATAGATTTGCAAATACACAACAAAAAACTACATGAACGCGCCGTGCGATTCGTTAAAGAAATATGTAATGTTGATGAAAAAATTGCAGAGGAAACACTTGATGTTGCCGGTAATGTAAAAATTGCCTGTGTTATGTTGCGCAAAAATTGCACTAAAATCAAGGCAGAACAACTGCTCCGCCAAAATCACGGAATATTGAGAAGAGTAATTTAATGTAAAGATTTTTGTCTCGTTACAAATGCCGAAAGTGCGACAAAATTTTTGCCTCTGTGCTTCCCATCTATAACAAACTATATAGTGCCGTAGATATAGTGAAAAACTGATAAAAACTCTTGTGTTTTCTTTTTTTTGCGATATATATATGCTGTTATGTTGTTTACACTGTGGACTACCTGTAAATATTATGAATAACTGTTAAATAGGTGGATTGTATGAAATTTGGTAAAAATGCACTGATTTGGTTTGCTATTATATTTGTTGCTGCCATGGCTTTCAGTGGAATGAAAAGCGGTAAAGAAATCACTATAAGCGAAATGTCTTATTCTGATTTTATGAACAAGGTTAAAAATAAGCAGGTCGTTAATGTGGAAATTAGAGATGACGCTGTATACGGTGTTAGTTCTGATGGCGGAAAATTTAAAACTTATGCGCCGTATTCTCCGAATATGATTGATACATTAATGGAAAATGACGTGAAAGTAAATGCTGTTCCGCGTAATAATTCTGACGGTTTTCTTTATAATGTATTCATTTCGTGGTTGCCGATGCTCTTTTTAATCGGGGTATGGGTTTTCTTTATGCGGCAAGCAAGCGCCGGAAATAACAAAGCTTTGAGTTTTGGTAAATCTCGTGCCAGACTGATAGAGAATAATAAAAAAGTTACATTTGCAGATGTGGCCGGCGCCGATGAATCAAAACAAGAATTGGAAGAAGTTATCGATTTTTTGAAAGATCCGATGAAATTTCAACGTTTAGGCGGTAAAATTCCAAAGGGAGTTCTGTTGGTTGGCCCTCCGGGAACAGGTAAGACTTTGCTGGCAAAAGCAGTTGCCGGCGAGGCTAATGTGCCGTTTTTCTCAATTTCCGGTTCGGATTTTGTGGAAATGTTTGTCGGAGTCGGAGCTTCGCGTGTGCGCGATATGTTCAGTCAAGCAAAAAAGAACTCCCCGTGTATTTTGTTTATTGACGAAATTGATGCCGTAGGACGTCATCGCGGAGCCGGTTTGGGTGGAGGAAACGATGAACGTGAACAGACTTTGAACCAGTTATTGGTGGAAATGGACGGCTTTGAACCGAACGAAAATGTTATTTTGATTGCGGCTACCAATCGTCCTGATGTTTTGGATCCGGCATTGTTACGTCCGGGGCGGTTTGATCGTCAGGTTGTGGTGAGCAATCCGGATATTAAAGGTCGTGAAGAAATTCTTAAAGTTCATGCACGCAATGTTCCGTTGGCTCGCGATGTTGATTTATCGGTAATAGCTCGCGGGACTCCGGGATTCTCAGGCGCAGATTTGGCTAATTTAGTTAATGAAGCCGCTTTGCTGGCAGCGCGTAGAAACAAGCGTAAAGTAACGGCGCAAGATTTTGATAATGCCAAGGATAAGGTATTAATGGGAAACGAGCGCAAATCTATGGCTATGGACGAGGAAGAGAAAAAATTGACTGCATACCACGAAGCCGGACACGCTATATGTTCTTTGCATGTGGCAGAAACAGATCCAATTCACAAAGCAACCATTATACCGCGTGGCAGAGCATTGGGCATGGTGCAACAGCTGCCGGAAAAAGATCAGTATTCTTATACGCGCGCTAAAATGCTTTCGCGTTTGATAATTTGTATGGGCGGACGTGCCAGCGAGGAATTGAAATTCGGTTATGATAAAGTAACTTCCGGTGCTTCGGCAGATATTTCAGCGGCTACGAATTTGGCTCGTTCAATGGTTACCGAATGGGGTATGAGCGATATATTGGGGCCGGTATTATATGCCGAAAACTCCAATGAAGTATTTTTAGGTCGCGCCGTAACCCAAAATAAAAATATGAGTGAAGAAACCGCTCGTTTGGTCGATTCAGAGATTAAACGACTGTTAGTTGAAGCACATGACAAAGCAACGGCAATTCTCAAAAAGAATGATAAAGAATTGGAAGCTTTAGCAAAAGCGCTGATAGAATATGAAACTTTGACCGGTGATGAAATTAAAGAAGTTATTGCCGGAAAAACTCTGAACAGAACAGATCAAACTCCGGTTCCTCCGGAAAAACAAACAAAATCATCAGTCCCAGAAATATAGGAGATTAAAATGGACTTTGCAGAATTAGGTTTAAGCGAAAACACCATAAAAGCCGTAAATGAAGCAGGAATCAGTCAGCCAACCACCGTGCAGATTGATGTTATCCCGTCTATTTTGGCAGGAAAAGATGTGTTTGCGATTGCACCTGCCGGTTGCGGTAAAACTTGTTCGTATGTTTTGCCGTTAATTGATATTATTTCAAAGCGCACTGCTTCAAATATTCTCATAATAACTGCCGGAGCAAAGTATTCTGTTGCGGTTTCGGACCGTTTGGCTGTTTTTAACAAATATCACGAAATAAGCGAAAGTACTCTAACCGATTCGCAGGAAGATATTGATAGTGAAGCAAATGTGGTCATTGCTTCGCCAAATCTGCTGGTAGAACTTTTGAATGAAGAAAGAATCGATCTTTCCGCAACAGATATTTTGGTAGTAGATGATATTAATTTAATAAAAAAGGCGCATCAATTAGATAATTTGGAAAAGGTTTTGGCTGTTTTACCGGCAGATAAACAAAATATCGTATTTACCAACCGTCGCTCTAAGGAAACACAAAGTATTTTGGATAAAATATTGCAAACTCCGGCTGAAATAAAAATAGATAAAAACAAGGAGCAGGAAGCTGTTTTGAATGAGGAATCAATTTGTGAATCCGAGCAAGTTGAAGCTTTGACTGCTGAGGAAAAAGTTGATTTTATGCAGAAAAATGCTAAGGAAACCCGCAAAAAAAGCCTTAAATCCGAAACCGACAGCGAAGCCGTAAGCTTGATGAACAAATATCATACATTCGGGCGTAAAACACCGGCTTTTTTACTCACAAAGGTTGATTTGGCGCAAGATGAATAATAAAAGTGTGATTTTTTGCAAAAAAAACTTGCAATATTTATTTTTTTTACGCTATAAAATCGCTACAATGTATGTCTATTTAAGAGGAGAATAAAATGTCCGGACACTCGCAGTTTAAAAATATTATGTATCGTAAAGGCGCCCAAGATGCCAAAAAGGCTCGTGTTTTTGCAAAGTTGGCGCGTGAAATTACCGTTGCTGCTAAAAGCGGTTTACCGGAACCGGATAAAAATCCGCGTTTGCGTTTAGCAATTCAGGCAGCTCGTGCTGAAAGTATGCCGAAAGATAATATTGAAAGAGCTATTGCTAAAGCAACCACGGTTGCCGGCGGCGCAGATTTTGTTAGTATGCGTTATGAAGGTTTTTCGTCAAATAAAGTATCGGTGATTGTTGAAGCTTTGACTGATAATAAAAACCGCACTGCCGGTAATGTGCGCACAATCTTCGGTAAACGTGGCGGAGCTATGGGTGAAAGCGGCTCGGTTGTATTCAATTTTGAACGTATCGGCTATATTCAATATCCGGCAAGCGTTGCCAGCGCTGATGAAATGTTTGAACAGGCTTTGGAAGCCGGCGCTAATGAAGTTGTTTCTGATGAAGAAAATCATGAAATTGAAACGTTGCCTGATGATTTATCGGTTGTAACATCGGCTTTGGAGGCCAAATATGGCACTCCGTCTGCATCGCGCTTAGACTGGAAACCGGTGGTTAAAACAGAAATTACCGATGTGGAAACCGCTCGCAAGTTCCTTGATTTTATTGACGCTTTGGAAGATGACGAAGATGTGCAACATGTATATCACAATGCGGAAATATCCGATGACGTGATGGCACAACTTTCAGCAGAATAGGTCTTAAATGCGTATTTTGGGACTTGATCCGAGTTTAACTTCTACCGGATGGGGTGTGATTGAAGTAAACGGAAACCGTCTGCAATATGTGGCAGACGGTTTTATTCCAACTGATGCAAAAATGCCGATAGAGCAGCGTTTGGAAATTATTTTCCACGCTTTGTGTGAAGTGATTGAAACATATAAACCGGAAGAAGCGGCGATTGAAAAAACTTTTCTTAATGCCAATCCTGAAACTTCGCTTAAATTAAGTATGGCACGCGGTGTAGTGATTTTGGCGGCCGGACATAACGGTATTCCTTTATTTGAATTTGAGCCGAACAAGGTTAAAAAAGCGCTGGTTGGCGTTGGTCATGCCGACAAGACGCAAATACAAACCATGATAAAAATTTTGCTCCCCGGATGTCAGCCCAAAAATAACGATTCCGCTGACGCGCTGGCAATGGCTGTTACGCGTAGCCATTACCGCACAGCAGTGGGATATAAATAAGATTACTTTTTGATTTTGAGAGCAAATTCTCCCTCTGGTGGTAGTCCCGCAATTCCACTCATAAAGCAATATGATGCGGCTATATCGGGTGTTAATGGAACTGGATTGGAGCCACCTACACAGGCAGTAAATCCATCAGGTCCGTGATGCGGGCCTCCATTACATCCTTTTTCTACCCGTCCTAACGAATACGCAGTTGCATCGCCTACGGCTATAGCAACCAGATTTCCTATGTTTGTCCAGTCATGGGTTGATAGTTCTATACAACTTTCCATATCCAAGCCGCTTAATCTGATAATAAGGGAATCTCCATAAGTGTCTTTTGAAATTTCCATGGTGGCGCCAAGTGCTGTAACAATATCGTTATTTTCAATCATTTCATCAGGAACTAATTTGGCTTTGGATATTATTTTTAAAGCATCGGCTGATATAGGTGTGTGAGCTGAACTACCGCTTTGCCTATCTAATCCGGCATAATCTTTTGAGCTGGCATAGAATGATTGCACATTTCCCACAACAAGTGTTATCTGTTCAATGGTTTTATTGATACGGTATTTTTGCATGGCTTTGCTATAACCGGCAATGCCGCCAACTGATAAAACACCGATGATGGCGAGAACACCCAGCATTTCAATCATCGAACGTCCTTTTTGCTCACTTTTGGCGTCAAGCACTTTCTTAGAGTTATTAAACGGATTGTCATGATTATTCCATGGAGCGGATGAATATCCGCGACCCGGCGCCTCGGCGCCGTTAATGTTTTGTGTAAGATTTAAATTATTCATAATTCTATCTCCTAAAATTAAAGATTAAATACTAAAAAACCGCCAAACGGCGGCAGGGGAGTTAACAAACCATATAATCTCAAATGATCCGCTCAACCTTTAGACACAAGTCCTGAACATCCGCAGAGCGCTCCCCAACCCAAGTCGGAGATATATCGTATTTTTTAACGATGCCATGCATCGAAGATTATAAGAGCTTGTTAAGGCTCCGAACCGAAGTTCTGTTCTTACTATATCACAAAAAAGGTAAAAGTCAAATAAAAAATAAAATAATCTGTAAATGGTAATCTCATCGGCGGTAAAAAATATTTTCTTAAATCTTCCTTTACTTATCGGTGTTAAAACCATGATTAAGGAGAAAGGCATTGATAACATCTTTGTTGAGAGGAATTATATCTTTATTTGCCTCGGGATTTTTAGTGCGTCCGATGGGGTTGTTGGGTTTTATAAGCGGTATTGTGATTATGTCGCATATCAATGTTAGTGCAGATTTACTAAAATTGTTTTCAACTCCCTTATTATACGCGCTTATTGCGCTTGTGGCCATTGTTTATACATGCTTGTTTCAACGCACTTACCATAGCGGCGGTAAGAGGGTTGATTGGAAAAATACTTTTTGGAGCATTATAGGTAACGGCTTTCATCTTTTCGGAGCTTTAGCCATAACCTGTATGTTTATTTTTAGCTTTTGGTGGCCGGACGAATAAAACTATTTTTTATCGGCATAAGGATTATCTGCTTTGCGCACTGTTATTCTCAGCGGAATTCCTCCCATATTGAAAGTTTGGCGCAAACTATTAAGTAAATAGCGAAAATACGAATCAGGCAGTCCGTCAGGATTGCTGGAAAAAATATAAAATGACGGAGGACGCGTTTTAGCCTGTGTGATATATTTTAATTTTATACGACGTTTGTTTTTGCCCAAAGGTGCCGGATTTTGTTGTTGAACATCAGCAAACCATTTATTAAGTGGTGCTGTCGGAATTCGCATATTCCAGCGTTCATAAACTTTCAAAACCGCGCTCATCAACTTATCCAAGCCTTCTTTCTTTAAGGCAGAAACAGTAACCGTAGGTACTCCGGAAGCTTGGGTGAGCGATGTTTCCAATTTATAATTAAGCTTTTTGAGGGCCTCTTCGCGTTTGGCAATATCCCACTTGTTAACAGCAATTACCAAAGCCCGTCCCTCATCAAGTATATTGCGAGCAATAGTTAAATCCTGCTTGTCTAAAACCGCATCGGCATCTAAAACCAAAACCACTACTTGTGCCATATTGGCGGCATATTTTGTGCTTTCTACCGACATTTTTTCCAAAGAATCGGTTACCTTAGATTTGCGACGCAAACCGGCAGTATCCACTAATTTAAATTGATGTCCTTTCCATTGCCATTCGGTTGTTATGGCATCGCGCGTCATTCCGGCCTCTGGACCGGTTAACATCCGTTCATTACCCAATAGGGCGTTGATTAGGGTAGATTTTCCTACATTAGGTCGCCCGACAAAAGCTATTTGAATCGGTTTTTTGTCTTCCGTTACTGCAAAATTTTCCGGTATTTGCCCGATTGTTGCTGTATGGACCTCATTCTTGGCTTTTTCGTCTTTTGCCGTTTGTTGGCGCAACAATTCTATATACAGTGTGTCAAAACCTATACCATGAGCAGCTGAAAAAATAATCGGTTCACCCAAACCTAACTTATAGGCTTCACCGATGGCATTTTCCTGCTGTTTACCCTCACACTTGTTAGCCAATAATAACACTGGTTTGTGTGTTTTGCGCACCAAATCGGCAAAAAATTCATCATACGGTTGAATTCCGGTGCGGGCATCAAATAAAAACAGACACAAATCGGCATCGTTTATAGCCATCTGAGTTTGTTTCCACATACGGCTTTCCATATTATCTGTGGTAGAGTATTCATAACCGGCTGTATCTATTATTTGCAAATCCAAATCTTTAAATTTTGCCGGTGCCATTTTGCGATCACGTGTTACCCCCGGTTGATCATGCACAAGAGCTAACTTTTTGCCGGCAAGGCGATTAAATAACGTAGACTTTCCAACGTTCGGACGACCGATAATAGCAACCGTTAACATAATTTTTCCTTATTTATAAGCCAAAATTTTGGCGTTAGAGGTAACAAACAAAATATAGCCGTCGGCAATAACCGGAGATGAATTTAAATTTTCATCCAATTCAATAGAACTCATTTGTTTACCGCTTTTAGGGTCATAAGTATTTACTCTGCCGTTTGATAAAGCAACTACTATTCGGTCGTTTAACATCAGTGGAGCAAAAGCGGCAACATCAGATTTTTCACCAAAATCTATGGTGGCAGACCACAAAATATTACCGTTTTTCTTATTAACTGCCGTTAAATTACCTGTATCGGTAACCACATAAAGAGTGTCAGCAACCAAAAGTGGTGTGTTGATTCCACCTATTTCTTTTTCCCATTTGCGAGAACCGGTGCGCATATCCAACGCGGCTAAAACATCAGAACTACCTAAAGCATAGACGGTTTCTCCCTCCGTAACCGGAGAAGCTTTAATTGTATGCAAAAATGTTGAAGAATATGCTTGGCGGTTAGCAATTAATATATCCGACCATAAAGGAGTGCCTATGGAAGCGCTAAACGCCTGAATTTCGCCGTTTGAAAAGCCGGTAACTACCATATCCATTGCCTTGTTGTAAGCTGCTACCGCACCGCCGACAATCGTTGTGCTTTCCATGGCAATATCATAATCCCAGATAATTTCGCCGTCTTTTATACTTAGAGCATAAAAGCGATTATCAACACTTTGCACAAAAACTTTATTACCGGCAATTAGCGGAGCAATTCGTAGCGGTGTTTTTAAATTATTGCGCCAAATTTGTTTACCGTCTTTTGTGTTGACGGCGATAACTTCTCCGAAACCGGTAGTAACATAAATTGCGTTCCCACTCAAAGCCAAACCGATACCTTTTAACGATGTATCACCAACATTACGATTGTCTGAAAGCAAATCAACGCTCCACAACTTTTTGCCGTCGGCTAAATTAAAAGCGCTTAATGTGGCATCAGCATCAAGTGTATAAACGGTTTTTTCGCTTATTATCGGCTTGGAAAGCAAAACTTCACGTTTTGAGCTACCGGTACCAAAATCGGCCTTCCACTGTTTTTTAAAAGAAGTTCCTACACCAAAGTTGGCTCCCGTATGTTGAACATTATAATCCGTTTGCAACCACTCGTTATTTTTTGTTGTCGGTGGTATTGATATCATACTTTCAGCATTGGCAACTTCCGGCTTTATTGCGGAAATTTCTTGCAAAACGGAAATACGATCACCCTTAGGTAAAACTTTTTTACCGCTACATGCCGCAACAGAAAGTGCTGCCAAAAGCATAACAGCCGCAGTCCATGATTTTTGCTCAAACATACGAACCTCTTTTGTTAAAATATTATTCTTCGTTCAGTGAAGATAAAACATCTTTAATTTTAGTGCGGAAGTTTTCCGGCAAATCTTTTACCTTTAAGATGTTTTCGTAAATATTTTTAGCAGTATCAATATCACCGTTTTTGATAGCTGACATTGCCAATAAATCTTGTGCTATCGGATTCCACGAGCTATTTTGAGACAACAATGGTTTGATCAATTCTTCAAACTCATTTCGTTCTAAGGTATCAACCTTATAGGTGGCCAATTTGACCAAGGCGATATTTTTTACTTCCGAATTAACTTGTTTGTCATCAACGATTGTTTGCAACATCGCCAAAGCTTCTTCGTTTTTATCCTCGCTTAATAAAATATTTGCAATTTGCAAACGGGCAAAATCGCTGAAAATACCGTTATCATCTTGCGATATTTTTTGCAAAGCTTCTATATTGTCACTTAAATTAGCTTTGGGTTGGGCTGCATCCATATATGTTTCGGTATTACGCTGATTTTGCGCAATTTTCCACAATCTTATCTGGTCAAACGAAACTGCTGCCGATACGGCTAAAACAACAAAAGCAATAATTGCAACACCATAACGATTCCATAAAACTTTCAAATTATCATTTTGCACATCTTCATCAACTTCTTGAATAAAAGCATCCGTATATTCCGGATTAACATTTGATGTGTCTTTTTGCACTACAACGGATTTATCTACAATATCCACTTTTTTAACCGCAGGCGACTTTTTAGCACCGGTAGTTTTTTTTGTAGTTGAACTTTTTTTAACATTTTTTGCCATTTTTAATATTCCTTATACTAAATTGCGAAACATAGCTTACACATAACAGAAAATATGTTATAAAGCAACGCTTTTTAACCACTTATTTAACAATTTTTCTGATTAAACATCCTCTCAACCAACGCAGGTCATCTATTGGCATGTTTTTACCGAATATTATGCTTTGATTATGAGAGATGATTGATAAATAATATCTTTCTGTGGTTGGGTTATGGCCTATATCAACAGATTCCACATCTTCCTTATCCATAATTTCTATATCCATACGCAGAAAAGATATGTTATGCCCGAAAACGATTGTTTTTGGGGTTATAATCAGCACATCTTTGCTAAACAGCAGCATGATTGTAACGGTTAATGCAATTACGGCTACAATTATTAACCCAATAAACCATCCCATACTTATATATGGTTGGATGGCTTTGTAATTACTGACTGCATATACCAGCAAAGAGCCAAAGATAAGTAATCCGGCGCACGATAATAAACTGTATACATCAAAAAACAATTTTCGTTCTTTGATAGTGATTTTGTCTTTTTGTGTTTTATAATTTATGGAAAGCGGAGCATGTTCTTCGTCATTATACAAAGTGTTTAAGTGCCAGTACTTTGCCATATTTTTCAAAGATCGTCCCAATTCACTGTAATTGCGTGAAACCAATCCGCGATCTGTCATAAATAAAGCGGGCATTTTTAGCTTGGATGCGTAATATTCCCATATTTCACGCACATTACTTCCTTTGGTTGAAATATAAAGCGGAATCCGCTTATTTTTATCCTTATGATAAAGCTCGATAATATAACGATTACGGTTTATTAAACCCAATTGGTAGTATTCAACTTTTAACAACACTCCCAAATAATTATATAATTTTTCTGTTTCGGTATGCACTTCACCGAATAGCGGTTTATGTTCTATTTTTATGTTTTCACCGTCAAAAAATACGTTTTTATAGCGCAGTAGAGCCATAACGGATAAACTGACGATAAGCATGCCAAACAATAAAATAAAAGTGTCAAAAGTATAGCGATGCACAAAAACATCGTTGGCAGAAACTCCGGCCGGCAAGTTGAAATTATAACTTTCATCACTATAATTCAAAAAATAGGCAATAATTTCAAAAGCGCCTAAAATAACAAACATCGATCCGAAAATCAGACCATAAACACTCAATCTGTTCGGTAGTTTGTCCTTTTGTTCAGCCGGTAATTTGTCTATGGCAAACTTAAATTCATAACTATAATGATCCGGAGCAGTATAGGTCATAAAATCCTCCCGTAAAATAATTTTCTGCGGTTATTATACACCGATAAAAAAATTTTTCACTATTTTTTTTAAATAATGTTTGTTTTTATGATATTTAAGTGTAAAATAGAGATAATTTTAACAAAACAGAGGTGCCTGATGCTGAGTGCAAGTGTTTTTTATTCCTTCTACAATATACTGTTCGGCGTATGTGCTGTCTTGTTGGGGGTGGGTTCGGTTCTTTCTGTGCGTGAGAATAATAATTTCAAAAGTTTGTTATTGTTTGTTTGCGGTGGTTTTACCCTGATTTTTACCACATATTTGCCGGTATTTGACCACTTATTGTATAAGATAGGCTTGAGTCATACTTATATAGCTTTTTTGCAAGCTTTGGTGGCTTTGGCAACTTCTGTCCTGTGGATAAATGCTGCGGCTGAATTATATAACGGTCAACCGGCAAACCGAGAAGCCGTAACTTTGTATATTTCTTTGGGTTTGACAACTTGCGTTTACTATATATTTATCGAGCCGAATCCGGAACAAACTGACTATCTCAACGGAGTGTTTACATTAGTAGGGGTTACTTTTTTATTGGTCAGCAGTTTACTTTATGTATCGGAGAATCGGACATTAGGTTATGCCATATTGAGTTTTTCTATTTTTATGCTTTTTACCAAAATTTTAGTGGCAATATATTTTTTCCGCTATAACTGGCTTAATCTTAATGTTTTTAACTGGCTGTGGATTTATGTGTTTGCCTTGGCGGTATTTCTTATTAAGTATGGTGCTATAAAAAACGAGTTACAAAAGAGTTGGAGCAATATAGATAAGCTCAATCAGCAAATAAATAATATGGTGGATTTATCCCCTTTTCCGATTATTATTTCTCGCCTTACCGATAATAAGCTTTTGTTAATAAATAACAAGTCGGTTGATTTGTTCGGTATAGGAAAAAAAGATTTGAACTACAATAAGTTAGATAATTTTTTTGTGGATGAGAATAACCGTTTGCAATTTTTTGCCTTGCTTAAACAAAATCATGAAGTTGAAGATTTTGATTTAATGGTTTGCAATTTAATTAATTCTTCGCCTTTTTGGCTTTCCGTTTCGGCAAAAATTATTGAGTATAACAATGAAATGGCGCTCTATATGGCTTTTCAAGACATAACTTTGCGCAAGGAAAGAGAAAATACTCTTAAAAATCAAGCAGATAAAGATCCTTTGACGATGGCATGGAATCGTCGTTATTTTGAAAAAAATGTGCCGGAATATATCAAGAAATGTATCAAAAAATCGCAAAACTTTGCCTTGTTGTTGATAGATGCTGATAAGTTTAAAAACGTTAATGATACGTTTGGTCACAAAACCGGTGATCGTGTGTTGATTGAATTGGCGGAAATTTGCCGCAATTCTTTGCGAAAAGATGATTTGGTTGCCCGTTTTGGCGGAGAGGAGTTTGTAGTCTTTCTTAATAATACCGATACCAAATCAGCGTGCAGCGTGGCTGAAAGATTGCGACAGAATATAGCCGAAACACTAATAAAAGCGGAAAATGATGAAAAAATAAATATTACGGTAAGTATTGGCGTGGTCGCTTCGGAAAAAACGGCAAGTCTTGAAATATTGTTGCGACAGGTGGATGATGCCATGTATTTGGCAAAGCATAACGGGCGGAATCAGGTTGCGTTATATGACGAAGAAGCCGTAAAAGGTTTGAAACATAACCGTAAAAAATCATTGCAAAGAAATATTCATCCGGTGTTCCAAAATGAAGAGAGTGAGGAAATATCTTTGCTTGACAGTTATGACAACAAAATTTTATAGGTTTTGAATTATGGAATGTAAATATCAAACAATTTGTGGCGGATGCCCGTTACGTTATATGGAAGAAAATGTTTATCGTCAGAACAAGCTTGATGAGTTTTCCAAAATAGTTTCTGCCATTTGGCAAAAAGAAATTGCGGTTGGCTCACCGATATTTATTGCCGACGGTTTGCGTCGCCGTGCCGAGTTTACTTTTCAATATAAAAAAAATAATTTGCAACTCGGCTTTAATATGGCACAGAGTCATGATATTGCAGATATTGATTACTGCGTTTCTTTGAGTTTGCAAATTAACAAAATTATTCCGAAATTAAAATTATTTTTGGCGGAACTTTGCAAAATAAAAAATACATTTAAGGTAAAAAATAAAATCCATACTTCAATTATAGATTCCGGAGAGATGTGGGTAACTCAGGCCGCAAACGGGCTGGATATTCTTTTGGAAACGGAGCAAAAAATAAATTTGGAACATAGGATGTTGATTTGCGAATTTGTTAATTCATGTTCCGATATCATTCGTTTTTCGTTTGGGGCAAAAAATAAGCAACCGGAAACTATTATTGAAAAAAATAAACCGTATATTAATGTGTATAATCACAAGGTTTTCATTGCCGCCGGCACTTTTTTACAAGCTTCGAACGAAGGACAACAGGCTTTAATTGATTTGGTATTAAAATATATCGGGAACACGTGTGGAAACATTGCTGATTTATTTTGTGGAATTGGCACTTTTTCGTATCCGCTGTCAGATAATATAAAAAATAAAATAACGGCTGTTGATTCTTCGGCGGAACTACTGAGCGGATTTCAGCAAACTGTGAATTTTTTAACCATTCCCAATATAAAAATAGTCAATAAGAATTTGTTTAAATATCCGTTAGATGGTGATGAAATCAAAAATTTTGAAATTATTGTTTTTGATCCGCCTCGTGCCGGAGCGGCAGCGCAGGTTAAACAAATTGCTTCTGTTGATAGAGCGGATAAACCGCAAAAAATTATTGCAATTTCTTGCAATCCGCATACATTTGTTAATGATGCAAATGTTTTGTTGAACGGCGGATATTATTTAAAAGAAATTACTTTGGTTGACCAGTTTGTTTTTAGCAAACATTTTGAGCTGGTTGCTTTGTTTGAAAAAATATAAGGAGCAAACGATGAGTTTAAACGAACAAAAATTAAATCAAATGGCTACAGCTTTGCGTGTGTTGAGTGCAGAAGCCATAGAAAAAGCAAAATCAGGCCATCCAGGTATGCCTTTGGGAATGGCAGATGTTGCGGCAGTTTTATTCGGTAAATATATCAACATAAATCCAAACGCGCCGCGTTGGTTTAATCGTGATAGATTTGTGTTATCAGCCGGTCATGGTTCAGCCTTGTTATATTCGTTGTTTTATTTATTGGGCTATCCGGATATTACGGTTGAAGATTTGCAAAATTTTCGCCAGCTTGGTTCAAAAACCGCAGGACATCCGGAATACGGCGCTTTGAGCGGAATTGATATGACAACCGGTCCGTTAGGACAAGGAATTTCTTCCGCTGTGGGTATGGCTTTGGCTGAAAGGGTAATTAATGCCAAATTCGGCAATGATTTATGCAATCACTATACCTATGTAATTTGTGGCGACGGTTGCCTAATGGAGGGTATATCGGAAGAAGCCGTTTCCTTGGCGGGATTGTGGAAGTTAAACAAGCTTATTGTGCTGTGGGATAATAATAATATTACAATTGATGGTACGGTTGATAAAGCCAATGCTACCGATCAGATAGCGCGTTTTCAGGCTGTCGGTTGGAATACCATAAGCATTGACGGACATGACTACGCACAAATTTCGGCGGCGATTGAACAAGCCCAAAACTCAGATAAGCCTACATTTATTGCCTGTAAGACAACTATTGGTTTTGGGGCTCCGAATAAATGCGGAACTCCGAAAGTTCACGGTGCCCCGTTGGGCGAGGAAGAATTGGCTTTAATGAAAAAACAATTCGGTTGGGACTACGCGCCGTTTGAGGTTCCGGCACAAATAATTGCTTCGTGGCGAGCCGCCGGACAGCGTTCTGCCGCTTTATATAACGAATGGGAACAAACGGCTTCTCAAAATCAAGAATTTTCGGATTATATCAATAATAAATTGCCGATAAACTGGGATAAAGCACTTAATTTGTTAAAAGAAAAAGCCATCAAGGAACAAACAAATGTTGCCACTCGCAAGGCTTCGCAAATGTGTTTGGAAAATATTGTAAAATACATTCCGCAGATGATTGGCGGTTCTGCTGATTTGGCAGCCTCCAACTTAACATTTGTTGAGGGAATGAAAACAATTAGCGCCGATGATTATAATGGTAATAACATAATGTATGGCATTCGCGAACATGCCATGGGCGCTATTATGAACGGTTTAGTTTTACACGGCGGTGTAATTCCATATGGCGGCACTTTCTTTGTCTTTTCCGATTATATGCGTCCGGCAATGCGTTTGGCGGCTTTAATGCAGCTTCGCGATATTTATGTGCTAACACACGATTCAATCGGCGTGGGCGAAGATGGTCCTACACACCAACCGATTGAACATTTAGCGGCTTTCCGTGCTATGCCGAATATCAATGTTTTTCGCCCGTGTGATGTGGTAGAAACCGCAGAAGCATGGCAGTTGGCAATAAATAGTGAGCATACGCCGAGCATTTTGGCTCTCTCGCGACAAAATGTACCTACTTTGCGCACTGAAAGCAGTGAGAATCTGACAGCAAAAGGCGGTTACATAATATCTGCAGCTAATCGTTCACCGAGTGCAACCATTATTGCCACCGGCACAGAAGTTTCTTTGGCTGTTAAAGCACAAGATATTTTGGCCGAGCAAGGAATTGCGGTAAACGTTGTTTCAATGCCGTGCACAGAATTATTTGACGCGCAAAGCAAGGAATATCGCCGCACAGTATTGGGTTCGGCACCACGTTTGGCCGTTGAGGCGGGGATTACCTATGGTTGGGAAAAATATGTAGGCGAAGATGGCTCTATTATCGGGATGACCGGCTTCGGTGCTTCCGGTAAAGGAGCGGACGTCTATGAGCATTTCGGCATCACGGTAGAAAATATTGTGAATAAGGTAAAAGAAATAATTTAGTTATTGATGATTTACAAAATTCGCCGGCGAGGTTGATATACGCGCCGGCGTTTTTTTTATAAAATACAAACGATTTTATGAATATATCAACGAAAGGCGCATACCATCTGATAATTACCTGATGGATTAATTGCATTATTGCATGCAGCAACGGCATCATCAACACCTAATGGTTCATCACCATTGCCAAAACACTGAAAATACCAACCTGTCTGAGATATCATAATACTTTGACCACGTTTACATTCATCCGAACCTAGTCTTAATACCTCATCTACCGTTACCACTAATTCGTCGAGGGTATACCATTCGCCAATTATGCACATGTAAGCATTGAGTTGTTTCCAGTCATGGGTAGCCAGTTCAAGACAAGCGTCGTAGGAAATATTTTCAAATCCAACCGTAAATAGTCGTCCTGTCAGATCATCATAACCAGCGTAGGGCAAAAATGTTTTCCGTACTATAACATTTCCTCCAAAAATATTTTGCGGAATATCTTTACCATCTTCCCACATTTCATCAGGTACTAGCTTAGCTTTACGAAGAATTTTATCAGTATTTTCTAATCCTAATCCTTCATAATTCATTTGTGGAGCAAAGAATGTTCGTATATTACCGACAATAAGCGATATTTGCTCAATGGTTTTATTGATACGATATTTGCTCATTGCTTTACTGTAACCAGCGATACCACCAACAGACAATACACCGATGATGGCAAGAACGCCCAACATTTCTATCATGCTTCTGCCGCTCTGATTTTCTAAATTAGATTTTTTCATTTTACATCTCCTTCTAACATTGGAACATAAAAAAAACCGCCAAACGGCGGCAGGGGAGTTGACAAATCATAATAGTTCAAATGATCCTCGTAATCTTTAAGCAAATGCTCTGAACATCCATTACGAACACCCCGACCCAATCGGAGATATAATCATATCCATTAGCAGTGCAAAGCACTGAAACTATTAAGAGCTTGTCAAGGCTCCGAACCGAAGTTCTGTTTCCATACTATCATAAAAAATCAGAAAGTCAAATGTTTTTTGCAGAATCCTCAAAATTACAAAAAATTAGAAAAAAAATTAAATAATTATTGCCAACACGGAAAAATTGCGATAAAATAACTACTGTTGTTTCAACGTGGGATTTTACTATGCAGGAATATGGTAAAAAACATAAGGATAAACATAAACAGGTAAAGACACCTTTACAAGAAAATAAAGCCATCACCGAGGTTTTGGAACGTAGCGAATCGTGGAAGGTGATTGCCAAAGAAGTAAGCGCAAAAAATAATATCCAAAGCGATATAGTCTTTACCGGAAAAGTGTTGCAGGGCGGAGATTTTAGCGGAGAAAACTTATCCAACGCCAATTTCAGCGGCAGTAATTTAAAGGAAGTTAATTTAAGCAAGGCAAATTTGCAAAATGTTGATTTTACCGGCGCAGATTTGAGCGGCGCAGATTTGAGCGGCGCAAATTTGGACGGAGCAATTTTTACCGGCGCCAAGTTGATAGGGACTAACTTTACGGGTGCACATATGCATGGCGTTAAGTTGGTTGATGCCGATTTGCAAGACGCTATTTTGCTTGATGCCGATTTAGATAATATTTCGCTGGAAGAGTTGCAGGAGCTCATTGAGTATTTGGCAAAATACTACCCGCATAAACTTAATTTGCGCCGACTTAATCTGACTATGTTGGATTTAAAACGTATAGATTTGCGACAGGTTGATTTGCGTGGGGTGGATTTTACCGGATGTAATTTCTTTGGGGTGAACATTTATGAACTTGATTTAAGCGAATGCATTATTTCTCCGGCGCAAATAGAACAAGCTATCGGGCATAAACCGACT
Source organism: Alphaproteobacteria bacterium (assembly GCA_017480745.1). Lineage (GTDB taxonomy): Bacteria > Pseudomonadota > Alphaproteobacteria > RF32 > CAG-239 > RUG410. Next base: position 106,228 of record JAFUSA010000019.1, on the reverse strand, counting down.
CCGGAAGAATTAAGGAAAATTTTGGCTCCGAAGCGAAAAAAAGTAAAATACAAAATGAAAGGTATTGACTTCACTGCTTTGTTTGACAGCAGAGGTGGTTTTGATTGGGATACCACAAAGGGTGGTGTGAGTATGGAAACCATGTTGAAGGCAAGTAAGGAATTTATTAAAAGCTTTCATAATGGTGATAAAAAAGAAGATAAAGATAAGGAAAAAGAAGAACCTAAAGAAAGTAGTGTTGATGATTTACGTAAATCAATAGAGGAAAATAAGAAGAAGTTTTTGGAAGAGAAACAAGAACAACGCTCGCGTGAAGATGGCGAAAAAACACGCAATTTGGAAGAACAGCGCGAAAAAATAAAAGAAACACGGGCGGCAATGCTTAAAGCACGTGGTAATGAGAGATAAATGATGAGCGACACTCTTTTCAGCGGTAGTGTAAAACGTCCTTTGGCCGACAGATTGCGTCCGACAAAATTGGAAGAAGTTGTGGGGCAGGATCATATTGTCGGAAATGATGCTCCTCTCGGGCGAATGATGAAATCGGGTAAAATAACTTCGTTTATTTTGTGGGGACCTCCCGGATGCGGTAAAACAACCATAGCACGTTTGATTGCCGAATATACCAATTTATATTTTGAACAAATATCTGCTGTTTTTTCAGGTGTGGCTGATTTAAAAAAAGTTTTTCAGTATGCCAAAGAGCGTCGCGCGAATCAGGGAAAAGGAACGTTGTTGTTTGTTGATGAAATTCATCGTTTTAATAAATCGCAACAAGACGGCTTTTTACCTTATGTGGAAGATGGAACCGTAATTTTGGTAGGCGCTACAACCGAAAATCCGTCGTTTGAATTGAATTCAGCTTTACTTTCACGCTGTCAGGTGTTTGTTTTGAACAGATTAACTCCTGATGACTTTGAAGAATTATTACAGCGTGCCGAAAAAGAAGAGGGGCAAAAACTGCCGATAGATGATGAGGCTCGCGAGTTTATTAAAAATGTTGCCGATGGTGATGGACGCTACATTTTGAATATGGCGGAAAATATTTGGTCATATGCACAAGAAGGTGAGCTTTTTAATAAAGAACAGATCATCAGTATTATTCGTTCACGTGCTCCGGTTTATGATAAAGGACGTGACGGTCATTATAATTTAATCTCTGCCGTGCATAAATCTATGCGCGGTTCCGATGTTGACGCCGCTTTGTATTGGGTGGCGCGTATGTTGGTGGCAGGAGAAGATCCGCGTTATATTTTGCGACGATTATTGCGTTTTGCCATAGAAGATGTTTCATTAGCAGATCCAAATGCTGTTACACAAGCCATTGCCTGTTGCGATACATACGAACGGTTAGGTTCACCGGAGGGTGAATTGGCGGTTATGCAATTAACGGCTTATTTGGCAACTGCGCCTAAATCGGCAGGAGTTTATAAAGCTATGCACAAAGCGTATGATTTGGCTAAAACAACCGGTTCGTTAATGCCGCCAAAACATATATTGAATGCACCGACAAAATTAATGAAAGAATTGGGATATAGCGATGGTTATATGTATGATCAAGATTTGGAAGACGGTTTTTCCGGCCAGAATTATTTTCCGGAAGGTATGAGTCGTTTTAAGCTATATAATCCGGTTGACAGAGGCTTTGAACGCGAAATAAAAAAACGTATTGACTATTTTGATAAATTGCGCAAGGAAAAACAGGCACAAATGAAAAAGGAAAAATAAAAGCAATGAATAAACATATTATCATTTCGTATATAAATTTTTTATATTTGAGCGATAAAAGCAGAAAAATATTGTCGGCAAATGATGATTTTTTTGTATCAATAAACAGAGAAGAGTATATTTCGCTGAGCCGTGAAGAAAAAGATAAACTAATGGGTGTGGCTTTAACTGATGAAAAAACTAATGCAGAAATTATCGAACTAAAAAGTTTAAGAAGAGAAATATCTCCTCAAAAAATAGAATTTTATCTTAAAGAAATTAAGCCAAATATAGATGTTGAAGTGTCAGAGCAATCGTTTGCGGAAAAACACAAAAAATATTCCAAACCACATTGCCCGAAAAATATATTTAATAAAAATTATAATACCAGAAAAAAAGGTGGTCGTTGAAAATGGGTGGCGTAAAAATTATAAAAATAAGGCCAGAAGATGACGGTATAAGATTAAACCGTTGGTTTATGCGTGAGTATCCGTCATTGAGTTTATCGCGTTTACAAAAATTATTGCGAACTAAACAAATAAAAGTTGACGGAAAACGAGCCGAAACTTCAACGCGTTTATCAAACGGGCAAGAATTGCGTTTGCCACCTCTTGATAACGAAAAAGCTTCGCCTGATGATAAAATTTTGAGCGCAAGAGATATGGAATACATACAATCAATGGTTATTTTTAAGGATGAAAATATCATTGTGTTGAATAAACCTTCCGGTTTGGCGGTGCAGGGTGGAACGAACACTTCTAAACACATTGACGGTTTATTGGAAGCTTTGAAGTATGAAAAATCAGAGCGTCCTAAATTAGTGCATCGCATTGATAAAGATACCAGCGGAGTTTTGCTTTTGGCACGTAATCGTAAATTTGCCGATATATTAACTAAAGCTTTTCGCGAGCGCACACTTTCAAAAACGTATTTGGCTTTGGTGCGCGGATGTCCTAATCCGTTAAGCGGAACAATAAAACTACCGTTGGAAAAAGTTGGAGAACGTATGAAAACTGTTGATGATGGGCAAAAAGCTTTAACTGAATACAGGGTTATTGACAATGTTGGCAAAAAATATGCTCTTGTTGAAGCCAAACCGCTGACTGGTCGCACTCATCAGATTCGTGCCCATTTGGAAAGTATCGGAACGCCTATTTTAGGAGATGATAAATATTATGGAACGGGTAGAGAACGTTTAAAAGAGGTCAACGATAAATTATATTTACATGCGTATCAAATAGATTTAACTTCCGTATATGGCAAAAAAAAGCTTGTAACTGCGCCGTTACCGAAGTATTTTAAGGAAGCTTGTGTTTTTTTCGGATTGGAGATGTAAAATGAAAAAGATTTTTAAAATATTATCCGTAATAATTTTAATACCGGTGGTTTTAGTAGTGGCTGCGCTCAGTTTTCTGCACTTTGCGGATTTGAACAAATATAAGCCGGAAATAGAAAAATTAGCGGAAAAATATGCCGGTATAAATCTTAAAATAGGCGGAGATTTAGATGTTGGTATTTCGCTTAAACCAAGTATTGAACTCAATGATGTTACTGTTTCTCAATCCGCTGATAACAAGAAAATTGCTCATATAAGCACGGCACTTATTCAATTTTCAATTCTGCCGCTTTTGCATAAAGAAATAGTTGTTGATACCGTGCAAACAGACAATACGGAAATATTTTATGGCGAAAATGACAGTGCGATGATTAATAATTTGGATTTTGGTATGCAAAGTTATGACTCGCCAATAAATATCTCGTTTGACACAACGGTTGCTAATGTTGATATTGACGGAAAAGCCACTGTTTCCTCGTATAAGGAAATTAATGCAAGTAACTACAACAATATAAATTTGCAAACAACCATCAATGCTATGGGGTATAGTTTGCAATTTGACGGAGCTTTGAATGATTTGCAACAGAATATTAAGGTGTTAGGCGATTATGGCTTAATTTATAAAAATAATAAAGTCGGCGGAACGGTCGATTTTCAGATGACGGACACAATACCGTTTATAAAGCTTAACGCGGATAGCGAAAATATAAGTGTTGAGGATTTTACTTCACAAAAAGTTGCCATAAATTCGTGGTTTATTGCAACAGCAAATGCTACTGAATATATCCCTAATACAGAAATTCCTTACGAATATTTGCAGATGGTTAATGCGGATATAACTCTTGATGTTAAGAAAATTGTTATTGAACCTGATATGGTAATTAAAAACGTAAAAGGTAATGCTACTTTGCAAGACGGCGTGTTTAAGGCAGATATTACCAATGTTAATTTTGATAATAACGATATAAACGGACACGTTGAGCTTACATCGCCAAAAAGTTTGCCATATATTAAACTCAATATCAAAGGTGATGGGTTTGACTTAACAAAATATCAAAAAACGCAAAAAAAAACTCAGGAAAAAGCTGGTTTTGAATGGTTAATCAATAATGCATACGCTAACGAGTTTATGCCTAATACAAATATTCCTTATCAATATTTGCGAATGGCTGATGCAGATGTTGCGCTTAATTTGAAAAAATTGCGTATAAATAAAGATTTGTTGTTGAGTAATATTTCTGCGGCTGCAACTTTGAAAAAAGGAGTATTTAAAACTGATGTTAAAAATATTACGGCCGGAGACGGAACAATAAAGGGTGGTTTTAATATCAACGCAAATAATAAAACAGCGAGCTTAGATATGGTCGGTAGCGGTATAATTTTACAAAAATTATACACAGCATTTGCTTCCGATAACGAAGAATTTTATATAAAGCAGGGTGGTAATACGGCATTTGATGTTAATATTAACACGTCGGGAGCAGACAGTGATCAATATTTAAACAATTTATCTGGCAGTATGATAGCTTACCTTGATCCTTCGGTGTTAAAAATTAAAAGTTTGGAAAGGTTGCAAGGCAATATTATCGTGCAAATTTTAGATAACTTGAAACTTAATCTGACCGGCAGTAATTTAGATTTGAAGTGCGCTGTTGTAAGAGGAGATATAAACAATGGAAGCATTAATTTTCCGAAGGGAATAGTGTTTGATTCTAAGGAATTTTATTTGGTGGCGGATGGCAAAATCAATTTATATAATGAAAAAATCAATTTATCTCTGCAACCTTTTTCCGGTAGGATAACCGATGTTAATATTTCTTCTATTTTAGGAAATTTAATAAAGTTGACTGGCACAATTTCGCAGCCGAAAATTGGTATTAACCAGACTGAAACCGCTAAAAATGTGGTGGCGGCCATTGCATCCGGTGGAATGTATAATGTGGGAGATTTGATGCTTTCGGCAGATGCCGCGCCTTGTCATACGGCTTTGCAAAATACGGCATATGCTAACCATTTTAAAGCCGATAAATCTGTAAGCGGTAGTGTTTCCAAAGGATATACCAATACAAAAGACAGCATTAAAAATGTTGGTAAAAATATAAAAAATCAGGCAAAGGATATTAAAAATCAAATTAAAGGTTTGTTCGGGAAATGATTAACCTGAACAAATCGGTGCAATATATTTCTGAAAATCGTCAAGAAACGATACAAGCATTGCTTAACTTTTTGCCGTGTGATGTATTGCTTTTTTGGAGCGAGAATGAAGAATTATGCAAATTGCAACAAGAGCAATGGTTTCCGTTGTTGCAAAAATTAAAACAAGATTTTTCGCTTAATTTTAAAACAACTTGCTCGCTCGATATCCCCGATAACGTGGAAGTAACAAATTTATTTGCAAATATGCTAAACGATATGTCAGAAACAGAACTGACTGTTTGTATGTTATGCGCAGAGAGGCTTAAATCTGTGATTTCCGGCTTTATGGTGGCAAAAAAACAAATAAGTGCCGAGCAAGCCTTCCAAGTTGCAAATTTAGAAGAATATTATCAGACGAACTATTGGGGAATTGATGTTACAGCAGAAAAAATGCGTCAACAAATCAAAGAGGAGCTTTTGCAAATAGAGGAATACTTTTATGGAAAGATGTCTTAAAATCAGTGGACGTGTGCAGGGAGTAGGGTTTCGTTATTGGACAGTTCGCCAAGCGCATGCTATCGGTGGAATTTCCGGTTATGTGTGTAACTTATCGGATGGAGATGTAATGATTTATTTGCATGGAGAAGAGGAAGCTTTGAATAAAATGCAGGCGTTGTTGTATCAGGGGCCTTTATTTGCCAAAGTTTATAAAATAGAAGAATGTCCGTTGGGCAAAGACTATTTTCCTCCGGTTGAAAACGGAGTGTTCAAACGTCTGTAATGTATCTTGTTTTAAGTGATTATCCGGTAAGCTTTGTAAAAAGCACTGGCTAAAATATTTTCATGTTTTGCAAAAAATAGTTTGACAAAAGATGTTTTGCGGTATATAATATAGACCGTATGATGTATAATTTATTTTTTATTAATTAATTTTATTTTTATGGTTCAAGTTAGTGAGAGAGCTAATGTTCGTAATGCGTTTAAGCAGGCTACACCGGTTGCACGTCGCGTAGCGATTACCAAAATGGAAGGCGGTGTGTCTTTTGCCGATATTGAAGACGAGTTCTTTAATATCGTGGCTATTGAGCGGAAAATCTATGACGGAATCAAGAATGAATTGGTTATCCACATTCGTCGCCATGGTTTGGATGCTAATGCGTTGCAGTATTTTGATTTATTCGTTGCCGTCAAATCTTTTGACAAAAACGTTTATAATCGGATTCTGCAACAGGTTCGTAGGTCTTATTCCTCCACTGAAAAGAGAATCGTGAAATTGGAAAAAGATATTTTTCTGAAAAGTATCGCCAAAAATTACGATGTAAGATTTTTAGAGGAGGAGCAAGAAATTCTCAAAAGGCAACTCGGCAACTTGCAATATTTGATTGCCAAGATGAACGAGTATCTTAAAAAGGTTGATGATTTTGCCAAAGAAGCCTTTACCATGGTAATGGCCGGCAAGCAACCGGATTTGGACTACTGGTCATCGCAAGTGGTTATTCAAAACAATTTGTTTGAGGAACACAAGCAGTTTTTGAAGCAAACGTTGCACCATTTGGAAACATTGCGCGATAACAAGTGCTATCTTGGTATTGATGCGATCAAGATCTTGCTGTATCACAAACAAGGTTGCCGGCGACAGAAACTGTATCGTTGCGTAGAGGAATGGATTATCCGTATTTACTATGACTTGCGGACAGAGGACGAGCGTCGCGCTATTTACAAAGATATTTGCGAATTTGTGCAGGAAATTGTGCCGATTGCCGGCTACATTTCGCCCTGTATAATCGGATTTGTCTTTGATCGTGGATTTTTGAGTGATTACAGTCGTGATCTGCTCATCAAGATTCAACCGATTGTGACCGAGATGAACATGCAAACGGTAATTACATCGCCTCTGCGAGAGTTTACCGATAAGGCACTGATGCATCTTCGCGAGGGAGCGTTCAACTCTTCGGATAACAATGCGTTAGAGGTTTATCAATGCTATCACAGCAAGCCTTTGCCACAGAGTGTTCTGAGGGCATGGGAAGAATGGAAATCTCAACAGCAATAAAACGCCGAACTAAAATTCTCTAACAAAGACCACTGTTTTCTTATATAGAAAACGGTGGTCTTTTTGTTTAAAATGATATGTAAATTTATCAGAACTATTTGTTAAATTTTACGTATTTTGCAAAAATCATTTGACTTTCCGGTTTTTTATGATATAGTAACTTTAAGATAAGGTAACTTGTCTGAGGTTTGACAACCTCCTTTGAACTCGCCTCCAATGGCGTAAAAATTTCCGGCATTGGCCGGAAGGCTGTGGAATAAAAATGTGTCAATACACAGCACTATTTAGTTCAAAGTAGTTGTCAACTTCCGGCCGCCTTTATCGGGCGGTTGTTTTAGTGTAATTCAACAACAATGAAAGGAAGTTTACTATGAGAAACTTAGAAATAAAAAATAATGATTGCCACGCTGCGCTCGCAATGACAGAAAAACGATGGGGATTCCCACGTCGCACTCTGCGAGCGCTCCTCGGAATGACAGAAAATACACAATCCGTGCGTTCACTTCTTGAGGAGAGTGGTGCAGATGCGCCGCAGTCCGGGCGTTCAATGATAGAAATGCTCGGTGTATTAGCTATCATCGGCGTATTAAGTGTCGGTGGTATCGCCGGATATTCAAAGGCGATGACAAAATACAGAATCAACAAAACCATTGAACAAATTACCATCATTGCCGGTAATGTGCGAGCCTTTTTCGCCCCACAACGAAGTTATGAAGGATTAGGCTATTGCTCTGAGGCAGATAATGCCCCTGATTCTCAAAAAGCTATTTGTAAATTAATCAAAAAAGCCAAACTAATGCCGGATGAAATGTGGGATGATACTGATAAACGATTTTATAATGTGTTTGGGTATGAGGTTTATTTAAATACAGCACATAAGTCTACTAATACCGATGAGCAAGCGTTTTATATTAGTTATCTAATGCCGACAGATTATGAAATATGTATTGAATTGTTAAGTCAAGATTGGGGAGAAACAGGAGTTAAAGGAATTACGATAATGGGTTCTGGCGGAACTAAGTGTATAACTATTCCGGCGGATATAGATAACGTTACCAATAAATGCGCCACAGTGATTGGTAGTGCTTCTACATGGCAAATGTTGCTTTATTTCGATATCAATTCTAATTGTTGGAGGGAAAATGGTGAAAATGGTCATTACGGAAATTACTGTTCCTAAGTGTAAAAATTACATTTTTTAACCAATCAAGTAAGCAAATTTTTCTTGCTATATTTCCTCTAATACACTCAACGCTTGGGTGGTAAATTCACGCATGGTATTTGCACTATGGCGAAGTTTTTTATGCTCATCAGCCGAAAGTTTCGGCATAATCACATGATGTACTCCGGAGCGATTGATAACCGTTGGCAAAGATAAACAAATATTTTCCACTCCTTCTACGGTATCATGATGTGAAGAAACTGTTAAAATAGAATAGTCGTTGTTATTTATGGCGCGGCAAATATGTGTCAAAGCGCCGGCAATACCATAGCATGTAACTCCTTTACCTTCGATAATTTTATAGGCTGCTTTTACTACATCTGCATCAATTTGCATTTTAGTATCATCATCTAAATTTTTGCCGATAGTCGTGGCATATTCTTCCAAACTGAGTGTTCCCGCTTCGGCGCTTGACCATACCAAAACCTCGCTGTCGCCATGTTCTCCCAATACATCGGCATGGACTGATTTTGTTGAAACTTCTAAATAATTTGCCAGCAATGTTCTAAATCTGGCCGTATCCAAAACCGTGCCGCTGCCGATAACCCTCTGCCGCGGAAAGTTTGAAAGCTTGAGGGCAACTTCGGTCATAATATCCGCCGGATTAGTGGTAATCAGCAAAATGCAGTCTGGCGCGTATTTAACAATTTGCGGCACAACATCGGCGAAAATATGTACATTGCGCTCTAAAAGATCTATTCGTGTTTCGCCCTCTTTTTGATTAGCGCCTGCTGTGATAATGACTACCTCGCAACCCCGCAAATCGGCATAATTTCCGGCGGTTATTTTTCCGGCACTGGCGTTAAACGGAGCCGCATGCGCAATATCCATTGCTTCCGCTTGGGCTTTTTTTGTGTTTATATCTACCAAAACAACATTATGCGCCACTCCGGTCATAATCAATGAAAAAGCGGTTGCGCTTCCCACTGCGCCGGCACCGATAATTCCTGCTTTCATATTTCCTCCATTCAATTAATTTTTCTACTGTTTATATATTATCATTACCGGCAAAAACAAGCGGTTTCTTAAAACAAGAACTCCGCAAGCATTAAGCCGACGGAGTTCTAAATGCAAACATTAAAAAATTATTTTACTTTTGCCGCAACATCTTCGGTAATGTCATTTTTGCCGTAAATAGCAAATTCTTTGGCAATAACAACTTGATAACCCTGCTTTTTGGCCTCATCGGTAATTGTTTTAGTTATGCTTTCATCAATGGTTTGTAATTTTTTTGCATAATCTTGCTGAATTTGTTCTCTTTTTTGAGCAAATTCGGCATTATATTGATTTAATAAAGCAGTTTGTTTATCTTTATCTTTTTCGTTTTTAACTTCTTCCTGAACTTTTTGCAACCATGCATTCAATTCTTGTGCTTTGGCGTTTTGTTCTTCTTTAAGTTGTTTAACTTGCTCAGATTTACTTACAACATTTATAACATCAACAATGGCTAACTTGCTTTTGTTGCAGAAACACGCACACAAACAACCGGCGCTGAAACCTACAACAATTGAAGCTACGGCAATCGCATATACAATTTTTTTATCCATTTCATTATTCTCCTACATCAACAGAAAATTAGATTTATTTATCAAAGCGATATGCTTAATTTAACATCATAAACTATAATGTCAAACTTTTTTTTAAAAAACACATAATTTTGGGTAAAAATGTTTTAGTCATGTTGCTTTTTTCTTATTTTTTGCGAGGAGCTTTTTTCGCAAAGCGAATAGTAAATGTGGTTCCTTTACCGGGCTTGCTTTTGACGGAAATAGAACCTTTGGCTTTTTCAATAAGGCTTTTTACGATTGCTAAGCCGAGACCGGAACTTTTTACTTGTGCGTTTGCCGAATAAAACGGCTCAAAAATATGCGCTATTTTTTCTTCTTCAATACCTATTCCGCTGTCTTGAATATGTAAAATAACATAACGTTTGTTCTTTTCGGCATATATATTTAGCTCTCCGCCATCAGGCATTGCTTTAATGGCATTTTGAGTTAAATTGAGCACAACCATTTTAAAGTCAGCTTCGTTCATTTGCACAGTTAAATCATTGTCTATTTGAATTTTTACCACTATTCCGCGACGTTTAGCGTCATAATCTATCATTAAAGTCATATCTTTTACTGCGGAGGCAACATTTATATCACTTACATCTGTTTCCGAATATTGTGCTAATTTGAGCAGTCTTTCCGGTATTTTCACCGTTTCTACTAATTGTTTATAGGCCATTAATAAATATTTTTTGCGTTCATCGTCATCGTTGATATCTTTGTATTCACTTTCCAATATACCTTCTAATATCAAGCGTATCGCGCCTAAGTTGTTTTTCATCTCATGTGCCAAAGAAGTGGAAAGAAATCCCAAGGAAGATATTTTTTGTTGATGTGAAAATCTGACATCTCCACTTAAATCATGGATAGCTTCTACAATATGATAATTATCAGCGCTATATCCGAAGTGTAACTTTGCAGCACTAACATATAAAGGCTTTTTATTCACATCATGAATAGCATGTAAATCACTGCTGTTTTTCTCTTTCAGTGTTTGTATCGGACAATTAAAGCGGCTAACAGGACAGGCATTGCAATTATAGCCGTAAGCCAAATAACATTTTTGTCCCACACAAGAGCTATTTATTGAAAACAAACGATAGAAGGCTTGATTTGCCATAATAACGTTATAGTCTTTATCAATAACTCTTATTCCGTCGGGAATGGCGTCAATAAGCTGCTGCAAAAAGTGTTCACGCATTCTGATTTCATCAATATTTTTTTCGGTGTTATCCAACATTTGATTAAAAGCAGAATACAAGGTGTCAAACTCATCTTTGAAGCGTCCGTCATGATTATGCTTAATACGCGAGGAAAAAACACCCTTAGAAACCTTGTCGCTGATGTCGGTCAGTTTTTCAATAGGAATAATTACCCAGTGATCGAGTAAAAAAATTAACATGAGAATCAGCAAAACCACCAACAACAGGCTTAATCCTATCATTTTACCGCCGGTTCTGATTGCTTCTACATTGTTATTATAATTTTCTTTAAGCTCAGCATTTAGCTTTTGTTCTTTGGTTAATTCTTTTTGCGTTTCATCAAGAGTTGTTTTCATAGGAGTAATGTAGTATTGTTCCGACAAAACCGGAAAATCTGTGATGATATCGGATAGTTTGCGTTTCATCTCAATATTTTCATGCAACAAGTCAACCACGTATTGATTGCGCATATAAACCAAATTTTGGCCGTCTTGTAATTTTTGAGAATATAGATTGATGAAAATTGTAAAAAAGATAACAATCAAGAAAATCAAAAAAGCCATCAAGGTATATAAAATTTTTTTACTCAAACTGAAAAACATCGTTTTTTCCCTTTTTATTTCACATCTTCCAATTCAGGAAAATAATCTGTTTTAGTAAGCTGGTAGTAGGTATATGTATAATCAACCAAACCGGAAATATTTTTGAAATTATTATCTTTCAACATTTGTGTAACTAATTGCGGACCGTAAGGAGGACGTTTTTGCAATCGGCTTAATTCACGAATTTCCCGCAGATAGTTGAAGTTAACATGGGAGTTCAGTCTTAATGCACGGGCGGCTATACATTCTTCCAAAGATGAAAATATGCGATAACGATAGTTTGCATCTTTATCATGCAAAGGTTTCAGACCTTTATCTTCATACCAAATTTCTTCCAAATAAAAAGAATTTGCTTCATTCGCCAAGCGAGAAGTTCCCCAGTCAGTAAAAATAGCGGCAGTAGATACCATAATTGACGTTGGAACGGCATCAACATTTTTTAGTAGACGACGCAATAAAATTTGTGTGCGATCATCTCCTTTTATTCGAGTGAAAATATTATATTTTTCCGCCTTTTCTTCCAAAAGATTTAATTCTTTGTCGTTTAGTTTTTTTCCTTCTTTGAATTTTTTATTTATTTCTTCAATTTCGGCGCGTTCCCGCAAAATATCTTCATTCACTTTCAAAATTAACGGAATCATAATACGAATAAAGGTGCGTCGTTTGGCGTCGTTTGTTTCGATATCTTGCCAATCAACAGGCAGACGAGAAAGGTAAATGCGCGGAAATTTACTGCGAGTTTGCGTATAATCCTCATATTTATATTGATTAAAAAGTGTTTCAACTTCCTGTGTTGTGGCAGATTTTACGTTAATTGCACCGTTTTTCTTTTCCATAACGATTTTGGCTTGGGCACAATTTATTGATACAAGCAAAAGCAGCAGAAATAAATAAATATTTTTCATTTTTTACTCCTGTAAAACAATTTTTTTGAGTTGTGGAATATAGCGTAAAAATACACGTTCAATTACATTTTTTAAAGTGTTTTGTGCATATGGACAACCGGCACAATGGCCTGTAAAGGTTAGAGTAAGAGTATCTTTTTCAACGGAAATAATTTTTATATCTCCGTTATCACGATTTAAGGTCGGTCTTATCAAAGCATCCGCAAGAGCTTCCGCTAAATTATATAAATCGCAGGAAAAATCTTCCGTTAATAAGGTATTTGTTTGAGCTAAATAATCGTCAATTTCGGCCATTAATAATGATTTTATATCGTCGGCTTCACTGCCGAAGTATTTGCAAGAAATTATATTATCTGTTATTAGGACGCGTTCAATTCCTTCAATTAGGCATAGATTATTCAAAAATTCATGTTGCGAGTGTAAACCTCTATTTAGCACAAAAGCTTTGTTTTGCGGCAAAATGTTTTGCGGTAAATAAATATTTATTATTTTTTTTGAAGCTAAATTTTCAATTTTCAGTAACATCTTCAACCTGTAATAGTTCGTTATTGATTTTTTCGGCTATGGCTGCTGCCCGCATTAAATAATAGTTTTGCACCATCAGGTGATTGGCGGAAAACAGAGAAGTTAACTTACCGTTACGCACGATTAACGGGTTTATTTGTGCCGCTTTTTTAAGAGATGTAACAAAATAAGTCCAGTCTTCATAAACATCGTTATCGGTTAAAATATTTTTGAAATCAACTCCCAAATTTTTGCTTATTTGCCATAAAGCATAAGAATATCCCATATTATGATAAAACAGATCGTCGGCCTTTGTATCAATAAAATCCGAAGAATGTTCTTGAATATGTTCCTCGCTTTTTAGCGTAAGTTTGCGTAAATTTTTTGCCGCCCGCCTTAAAATAAAGCGCAATTCATCGGCAGTTGCCATAAAAACTCCATCTTTGCCGTATTGACGCAACTGTTTGGCAGCTTTACGATATTGGGAGTTAGAAGACGGTGACAATTTAAAATTATCTTGCTTTGACATTAACCAAACATAAGGAGAGTATTTTAGCAAATCATAGGCTTCATTTATATCTTGTTGCTGTTTTTCGGTGTTATTGAATTTACGCATTACAAAAGCTATGTTTTTTACTGCTTCTACCACACCGATTTGAAAATTAGGCATATTGTCCAACACATAAGCCGGAAAGATTATCGGAAGGTTCGGAGTCCACATCTTTTCGTCTACTTCACGTTTGAGCAGATAAGACATGGTGTCAGCGGTGGAAAATACGGGAACACTCACATATTCAGCGGTATATTCACTACGCACATCAATATTTTCGGTAATCATACTACCAAGAGTATAGTAAAAAAATATGAACAAGGGCACAATTACGGATAACATTTTCCATGAAGAACCGATCCAATGCAATTTTGGAGCTATTTTTTTTAATACATCGATATTTTTTATCGTGGTAGGTATTTTTATTTGCGCTTGTAATTTTTTTATTTTTTGTGCATAGGGATACCGGTAAATTTTTATCCAAATATCGTTTGCTTTGGCTTTTGTTATTAATATGATATTGTTTATTTTTTCTTTATCAAACTTAAGCTTTTCCATGTTTTTTCCTCAGAGTGTTGATAATTTCATTAAAATCAATAACTTTGCATATTTTAGCTAAAATGAGGAAAATTGCAAGAGCTAAAATTCCCAAAACAGCCAAAACAAAAAATAACGGTAATTTATGTTGCAAATAATCGGGCCAACATACAAAAATCAATCTATTCATTGAATATGTAGCGATTCCCGTAAGTATTGATATAAATAGTATGGCCAGCATTTTTTTTATCAGAGGGGGTGTAAATCGCCAATATTCGCGCCGCTGTAAACCGATGATATATTGTGTTAGCGAAACAAATGCAGCCACCGTGGTTGCCATAGCAATCCCAACGTGTCCATAAAACTGCATTAAAATCAAATTGAAAATTAAATTTGTTACAAACACGACAGCACTGTATTTTACGGGAGTAACAGTATCACCGCGGGCAAAAAAGTTTGGCATCAACGCTTTGGTCATTACATAGAACGGTAAACCGACGGAATAAGCTATAACGGCTGTGGCTGTGCGTTCGGCATCGGTAGCAGAGAACTTGCCGTGTTGGAATAACAAGCAAACAATCGGTTCTGCCAACACTATCAACAAAACAGCCGCCGGCACTGAAAGAAGTAACCCGTACTCTACCGCTTTATCCTGTGTTTGTCGCGCGTTTACAATATCTTCGGCCTTTAAATATTTAGAAAGTATAGGTAAAAGAGCAACACTTATGGCCGCACCGACAACACCTAACGGTAATTGTTGTAGACGATTCGCATAATACAGCCACGAGATTGCGCCTGAACTGACTAATGATACCAAAATTGTATCAACCGCCATATTTATTTGATATATACCAGCGCCAACCACTCCTGGGGCAATACGTTTAAACAGTGTGCGAATTTCAGGATTTGCCAAAATTTTATTGATATGAATATAGGGATGAATGGTTACATCTATACGTTTTAAGGCGCTGTAAAGCCATAAAACTTCCAATACTCCGGCAATAGTAATACCCCATGCAATACCGTGTGCGGCGCTTGGTGTAAACGGAACTATAACAAATGCAGAAAGAATCATTGTTAAGTTTAATATTATGGGAGCAACTGCCGGCGCGGCGAACTTGTCAAACGAGTTGAGGATTCCACCCTGAAAAGAAACAATCGCGATAAGCAATAAAAACGGGAAGGTTATACGACACAACTCAACTGCCAATTCAATTTTTCCGGCATTATTATGAAAGCCCGGAGCTAACACGCTTACCACGTATGGCATCAAAAGTTCAAACAATATCACAAACAAACCGACAATAACTATCAATACCGAAATTGCCTGTGCTGCAAAAAATATGGATTTTTTTTTGCCGTCGCTGACTAATTTTTGTGAAAACAATGGCACAAAAGCACTGGTGAATGCTCCCTCGGCAAACAAACTACGGAATAAATTGGGCAGTTTGAATGCAACAATAAAGGCATCTGCCATAGCGCTTGCTCCCAACATATTTGCCAGAACCATATCACGCAAAAATCCGGTTATTCTGCTAATAAAAGTCAAACCTCCAAAAGTGGCTATAGATTTAAATAACGACATTTTTGTCCCTAAACAATGTTACTTTGCCTTAATTTAACTTAGTTTCGCTAATTTGTATAACAAAAATGTAAAATTTCTAACAATATTTAAAAAAAATACTTGACAAAAGTTTTTTTATGTGTTAAAGTTAGACAAAAGATGATAAAGTATAAGGATTAAGACGATGGCTGATACTAAATTGAGAAATGGTTTTGTAAAAGAGGGCAAGGGTGAAATGGCTGCTGTATCCGGCAAAGCTGTTGCCGAAAGAGTATCTTTCGATAAAGCGATGATGAAAGCTATTGATCGCGGATTCAGCCCGATTATCAAAACCAAAGAAAATGTTATGGTTAACGCTCGTGACTATGATATGGCAAATAAAATTGCATTGAATAAAATGCAAGTATCCGCTCGTCAATAAACTTTAAACTTGGTAGTCTAATTCAAATTTTTCATGTTTTTCTTCTTTTCACTCCCGACTCCGGTCGGGAGATTTTTTTGATTTTTTTGTTTAATTTGCCCAAAATACTTGACTTCTGTATTTTCTTATACTATCATAAGCGTAAGATGAGGTAAGATTCATCTGGGGTTTAACAGCCTCTTCTATGGCGTCTGAAAGACGTTAAATATTTCCGACTTTATGGTTGGAAGGTCGTGGAATAATCGAAAGGAGAATACACGACACTATTTCATAGAATAGCTGTTAACTTCCAGCCGCCTTTATCGGGCGGTTGTTTTAGTGTAATAACAACAACTATGAAAGTAATTTACTATGAAAAACTTTGATTTAGAAAAAGAAAACGGGCGTTCGATGATTGAAATGCTGGGTGTGCTGGCCATTATCGGTGTTTTGAGCGTCGGCGGTATCGCCGGGTATAGCAAGGCGATGATGAAATATCGCATTAATAAAACCATTGAGCAGATATCTATTATATCGCAGAATATTACAACTTATTATAGTTTCCAAAAAGATTTCAGCGGAATCAATTGTTATCCGGAATTTAGTGAAAATGATAAGGATACAGGTTGTCCAATTATGAAAAAAGCAAAATTAATACCTGATGAAATGTTGGAATTATCTGACGGAAAAATAAGTAAAATAACTAATGCCTTTGGTGGTAAAGTTGCTATTAATATTCATTACAATTTACATCAAAAAGGTTTTAGTCTTGATTTTCACAATATACCTTCAGAAGCATGTATTGATTTAGCTACACAGGATTGGAACCGTATTACATCTTCGGGATTAGTACAGATTATGATAGAAGGCGATTATAATGTTCTTAGCAATGCAAGCAGCGCTATGGATTGTACTAACAATCCTGAAGGATTGTATGATCCTGACACTGCTGCGGGTGATACTCTTGTAGCTTGCGTTAATGGTTCCGATGTATCAATTCCAATTGATATAGATAAAGCTGTTGGAGGTTGTAATTGCAATGGTAAAGATTGTATTATATCATTAACATTTAAAAAATAAAAAACACGTGAAAAAAATCTCCGCTGACGTTTCTGCCAACGGAGATTTTTTATTGTTAACCTTTACGGATTAGTTTGCTTTTTTCAAAGCTTCACCTAAGGCTTCACCCAAGGAAGATCCGCTTGAAGTGTTGGAATATTCTTCCAAAACTTTCTTTTCTTCGTCAATTTCCAAAGCTTTGATTGACAAGCCAACTTTGGCATTTTTCTTATCAACCGAAGTAACTTTGGCTTCAACTACATCGCCTTCCTTAAAGTTTTCCGGATTTTGCGAAGCTTTTTCTTTCGACAAATCGGCTTTTTTAATCATTGCGGTTAAGCCGTCAACATCAACGGTAATTCCCTTGTCGTCAACTTCTTTCACAATGGCTTTAACAACATCACCTTTTTTCAGGCTGGCCAAAGCTTGAACAACCGAATCCTCAGAAAGTTGCTTAATACCCAAGCTGATGCGCTCTTTTTCTACATCAACATCAATGATTTTAGCTTCAATTTCTTGACCTTTGGTATAGTCTTTAACGGCTTCTTCGCCTGATTTTTCCCAAGAAATATCCGACAAGTGAATCATTCCGTCAATTTCATCAGTTAAGCCGATAAACAAACCAAATTCGGTAATGTTTTTGATTTTGCCTGTAATAACTGAGCCAACTGGGTGCTCTTCAATATAAGCAGCCCACGGGTTAGGTTGGCATTGCTTAATGCCCAAGCTGATACGGCGTTTGTCGGAATCAACTTCCAAAACTTTAACATCAACTTCTTCTGATGTTGAAACAATTTTACCCGGATGAACGTTTTTACGAGTCCAGCTCATTTCAGAAACGTGAACTAAACCTTCGATACCGTCTTCCAATTCAACAAAAGCACCATAGTCTGTAATGTTGGTTACTTTACCTTTATAAATTTCACCTACTTTATATTTTTCGGCAACAGCAACCCACGGATCGCTTTCTAATTGTTTCATACCTAAGCTAATGCGTTGAGTATCCTCATTAAAGCGGATAATTTGAACTTTAACGTTTTGACCTACGTTCAAAATTTCTGCCGGATGATTGATACGTTTCCAAGAAATATCAGTAACGTGTAACAAACCGTCAATTCCGCCCAAATCAACAAATGCACCGTAGTCGGTAATATTTTTAACAACACCGTCCAAAATAGCACCTTCTTTAATGCCGTCAATCAATTCGGCACGAGCTTCGGCTCTGCTTTCTTCCAAAACAACACGACGCGAAACAACAATATTGCCGCGAACTTTATCCATCTTCAAAATTTGGAATGGTTGAGAAATACCCATCAACGGAGAAATATCTCTGATTGGACGGATATCAATTTGTGAACCAGGTAAGAAAGCGATGGCGCCGTTTAAATCAACCGTAAAGCCACCTTTAACTCTGCCAAAAATAATACCGTTAACGCGTTCACCGGCGTTCATGGATTTTTCTAAGTCAACCCAAACTTCCTCACGGCGAGCCTTTTCACGCGAAAGAACGATGTTACCATCTTTATCTTCGTATCTGTCTACCAAAACTTCAACAACATCACCGGCTTTAAGTTCTGCATTGGTGCCAAACTCGCGAACCGGAATATTACCTTCGGATTTCAAACCTACGTCAACCGTAACGAAATCCGGAGAAACTTTTACAATAGTACCTTTTACAACAGTACCCAGAATGCCCTTATCACCGAATTGTTCATTTAACAAATCAGCAAAATTTTCTGTCATTTCAGGCATTTTAAATTCAGTATTTGCCATATAAATTTTTTATTTCAAATAAATGCCAACCGCATCTTGTCGGAAATTTTATCTTCCTACGGCGGACTTGTGCGAATTTAAAACAAACAGCTGCTCCGGCGCACCCCGCAACACCTGACTTCTTTATACTCAAAAAAAAATATATTTCAAGTGTTTTTTTGCATTTTTTGCAAATTTTGTAAAAAACGGCTTGATTTTTAAGATTTATTATTGTATCATAACACCGGATGAGGCAACTTGTCTGGGGTCTACAAGCCTCTTATCGTTTCGCTGAATAAGCGTCAAATTTCCGACGTTGGTCGGAAGGTTATGGAATAAGTGTAAGCCAATACATAACACTATTTAAACGATAATAGTTTGTAGCTTCCGACCGCCTTGTTATGGCGGTTGTTTTAATGTAATAACAGCAACAAAAATGAAAGGAAGTTTATGATGAAAAACTTAGAAATAAAAAATAATTCTCTCTTCTGTAAGGAGCGAGGAAGCCAGTCAGGTCTTACACTTCTTCCGGATAGTGGTGCAGATGCGCCGACTGTTTTGAGTGCCGTGTACACAGACAGTACACCAGCGAAAAACAGACAAGCAGATGTGCCGCAATACGGAAGAAGCATGATAGAGATGTTGGGTGTTCTTGCCATAATTGGCGTACTCTCTGTCGGTGGTATCGCCGGATACAGCAAAGCGATGATGAAATATCGTATTAATAAAACCATTGAGCAGATAACTTTAATTGCCGGAAATGTGAGGACATTTTTTGCCACGCAGAGAAGTTATAGGGGATTAGACGACACTATTCTTAAAAAAGCCAAACTTGTGCCCGATGAAATGTGGAACAGCGCAAAAACGGCTATTGATAGTGCCTTTGGGTATACTGTAAATATATCCCCAGAAGAAAGCGGTAGTCTAATTACGGTTGGTACAGATGATTATGATTACAGAGCTTTTCAAATAATATTTTCATCTCTACCTGTAGAAGCATGCATTGAACTAACAACACAAGATTGGAGTAACGCCCAAGTTGCTGCAATTGGAATCGAAAATTATGAAGAAGGGGGTGTATTTAAAACTCCGATAGGCATTGATGTTGCTACACAAAAATGTGCACAATTTGCAAAAGGTGGTGAAGTCGATGTAAAATTCCATTTTGATATAGACATCAATTCAAACTATTGGAAAAATCAGTTTTCGATGTAATAATCATATACATATAGAGTAAACTAAAAACTTTTCGCCGGCTTTGATTAGTCGGCGAAGGTTTATCATCTCATCCTTTTCCTAATTTGCGGAAAGAATAATACTTGTGCAATAAAAAGGTGATTATGGTTGAAAATGTTAAATAAATTGCCTGTGCCTGCCATGCTTGCAAATCAAACATCAACATTAAAAAGCTCATAATCGGCGCATTTATCAAATATAAAAAAACGTAAACCGACCACGCTTTTGCTAATTCCGTACGCCAATCACCATGACTGCGAAAAACATAATAACGCATGGTAAGGAAAGACAAGTTAATGGTTATGACATACTGCACGATTAAAGCAGCGTTGGCGACTCCTACTTTCGGAAAACCCCAACCGTAGAATATATTAACTTTGTTAAATAACCAATCAAGCAAAGTCAGCATAGAATAGGCAACTACGGTATTAAATCCGCCGACCAATAAAAAACGTAATTTTTCGGGAAAGCTAAACCATAGATTTTCTGCCCACATATATAATTTTATAAATGCTTTTATCATAATTATTTCTCCGCTTAATTTATTCCGTCTTTTACCTTTTTATTCAGCAGAGTGTTTAATTCTGCCGTGCGATATGGAGACAGTATATTTTTGTCCCACACATCTTCCGGATGCTGCCGGTCTGTTTCAGGCATACCTGGATGAATCATAATTTCTACCGCACTATAACCATGCGGAATCTTAACATTATTAAACAAGTCTTCGGTTATTTTACAAGTATAAAGAATTGTATAAAAATATATATCCGAATTGTAACCGTTCCACCATGTTAATACTCGCAAAATCATGTATTTAACCAAACCGCCATCCATAAGATAGCTTTTTGATTTATTTTGCCGAATTGTATTAAAAATATTTTCGTTCATAATTCTGATACGGGCAATAGAATATTTTTTTTGCAATTTAAGGATTATTTTGAATATAGCCGGAATAAGGTGAATATGACGATGCCCGTCTATGTGTTGCAAAGGCAAACCGCTTTGCAGATAT
Source organism: Alphaproteobacteria bacterium (assembly GCA_017480745.1). Lineage (GTDB taxonomy): Bacteria > Pseudomonadota > Alphaproteobacteria > RF32 > CAG-239 > RUG410. The sequence goes on along the minus strand of JAFUSA010000019.1, from coordinate 84,901 downwards.
TTATCAATTTGAGCGCAGACTTCAATTTCGGCCTGTTTGGCAAATTCGCGCGGTTTTAGGAAAGATAACAACAACAGATTTACAAATCCGTTTTTCAATTTTCCATCGGAGCCTACTAAAAGCGGAATTTGCGCAGGATCAGCTGCCGGATTTTCATTGGTTAAGTTAAGGTGTAGTCCTGTTTCCAATTCTTTGTGTTGTTTGGCATATTCAACAGCTTGCTTGGCGTATTTTTGATTGATCATAATACTTGCGCTGTTCAGAATGCCTTCTTCATGAGCCTTTGCTATTGCGGCATTAACTCCTAAACTAATACCGAAATCATCTGCATTAAATATTTTTTTTAGACTCATCGGTATTTCCTTTTTTCACAATATAGTCCGCAACATAGAGCGGGCGCTTTTTAACCTCCATGTGTATTTTGCCTATATATTCTCCGATAATTCCCAAACATATTAACTGGATAGCTCCTAAAAACACCACCGTTACCATTATGGTTGCATAACCAGGAGTAGGGTGATTCAATAAAAAATATTCCACAAACACATACAATCCCATGAATAGGGCCAAAATTGCCGCTATAATTCCTAAATATGTGGCTATACGGAGCGGTAAAACAGAAAACTGAACAATGCTGTTAACGGCTAATTGCAATGACTTGAAAAAGTTATATTTTGACTGTCCGCTAAAACGTTCCGGCGCTACAAAATCTATAATTTCCACATTATCTTGCGGCATAATCCAACTAAGCAAACCGCGAAACAAACGATCTTGTTCATTAAAACTTTTCAAAAAATCAACGTATTTTCTATCTAACAAGCGAAAATCAGGTGCACTTTCCATAATCGGGCGATCCGACAATTTGTTCAATACAAAATAAAATGCTTTGGCACACAGTTTATATAATTTAGATGTATCTTTGTTATCAATACGCTTGGTTAAAACAATTTCTTTGCCATCTTGCCAAAGTTTTACCATTTGCGGAATATAAACTGGAGGATGTTGCAAATCACAATCCATAAAAACAACCGCATCACCCTTGGCATAATCCATTCCGGCAGTCATTGCAATTTCATGACCGAAATTGCGCTTCAACTGCACAATTTTTACCCGCGAATCTTTATTTTGCAACTGTTTGCAGTTTAAATATGTATTATCTCCACTACCATCATCAACATAAATAAATTCAAAATCAATATTTTTAATTTGCCGCAATTCCCGATTGAGCTGTTTATACAACTCTGTTACATTATTTTCTTCATTGTAGGCAGAAATCACTATGCTGACAATTTTGTTTTTTTTGAACATCATCTGCTTCCTTTAACGTTATAAAATCCGTAATATATTTCGCGTTTTTTATTTTTACCGAAATAATTTTTGGTATTAAATTCAAACTTTTGCGGAGCGCTTATGTTATCGCCATACATAGTGGCATAACTTCTATATTCCGGCAAGTTAGTTGCTACAATCAGAGCTCCTTTTTGCTCAAAATCTTTGACATCAAACCATGTATTGTTTTTAGGATTCATCCATACCATAGGCTTAATATTGCCGGTTCCGTAGAGTGCAAACATATCGGCATACCAAACATCGGCTCCAACATATTCAATCGGCTGATTATTGCCTGTGTATTCCTGCCATTTCTGTTCTATCTGTCGAACAAAGTCTTTATTATTTAAGGTGAATCTTTCACTTGTTGTAACAACACATTGCACAGTATAGGCGATGGCGAACAAACAACTCCACACAGTCATAACTTTAACAAAATTTCGTTTATTATTTTCATTGAGTGTAAACGGATAAAAATAAAACAACATAATACCTACGGCAAACAAGCACGGAAATCCCCACATACTTTTTAGAGCATTACCGGAAATTAAGCCGATTGCAGCAAATAAAAGTAAAGGCAAAATGCCAACACTTAATAAAAACGTGGTTTTTTGTTGGTTTGCCCGAATTTTTTCAGGCATATTTTTAGAATAAAATACCATGTATGTTAACCATGCCGCAGCAGAAAACAATACCTGTGCTACCAAAAATTTAAGCGGATAAAACAGATATCTCCAAGCAGAAGTTATTTTTCCGGTGTGGTTGCGTTCGGCAATATAATCTATTGCAGCAAAATCCGCTTGATATAACGCATAAATATGCGGAAAGACAATTATCAAAGCTATAATTCCGGCAATATATGCCTTGATGTTAAAAAATATTTTTCGCCAACCGTTATCAATAATAACAAACACACCAAACCCGAACAATAAAGCCACGCTAACATATTTATTAAGCAAATTAATCCCTACAAATAAGCCAAAAAGCAACCAATCTTTCCATTTGTTTTGCGTATATGCCAGCCAAAAATAATATGCGCACATTGGCCACAAAGCAATTGAAACCACGTTTACATTGTATTCCACTGCCGAAAAATGATAATAAATGATACCGAATTGCAACAAAGCGGCCAACAAAGCTTTGTCCTTATCAACAAAAAGTTTTGCTAATTTGTAAATATAGTAAATTCCGCTGATTACCATTATTTGGCTTAATAGATACATTACCTTATCAAAAGAACCGAATACAACGTAGAAATAATAGGCAATCCAAGCGGAAAAAGGCGGATGCTTAGTAGTTATCCAACTGCAAAATTTTCCCCAAACAATGGCTTCCTGAGTATCCATAGGCAGACTTCCACGAAGGCATGGCACTAAGCTCCACAGCAATAAGTTAAAACATAAAAAGTAAACAAGCGTTTTTGTATTGTTCATATAATCCTCTGTTTTTTTCGTTATAACACATTCAAAAAAAATGTATAGTAAAAAATTTTTAAACGCGGAAAGTAGTGCAAAAAATCGGGCGACGCATATATACATATTGTGTTGTGAACAAAAAAAACGGTTATGGTTGACATTTATAAGAATTGCATTATAGAACTTGCTAAATATATTTTGTATGAAAGGATTCTTATGAAATACGCTTTTGTGTTTCCGGGGCAGGGTTCTCAATTTGTCGGTATGGGCAAAGAGCTATCAGAAAATTTTGCTACTGCACGTGAAGTTTTCGGAGAAGTGAACGACGCTCTTGAACAAGATTTGTTCAAAATAATGTGTGAAGGTCCGGATACTGAGTTGACCATGACAGCCAATGCACAGCCGGCTCTTATGGCCTTTTCTATGGCGGTTGTGCGCATTTTGGAAAAAGATTTTGGCATAAAACTTAAAGATAAAGCCGCTTATGTGGCCGGACATTCTTTGGGCGAATATTCTGCGGCTTGTGCTGCCGGTGTTTTTTCGCTCTCGGATACGGCAAAATTATTGCGATTGCGCGGTGAGGCAATGCAAAATGCAGTGCCATACGGCAAAGGAGGAATGGCAGCGGTTTTAGGTCTTTCATTTCACGATGTAGGCGCTTTGGTGGAAGCTTGTTCTAACGGCAAAGATATATGTGTTGCCGCCAATGATAATGCCGAAGGGCAAGTGGTGCTTTCCGGTTCTATGCGGGCAATTGATCGTGCGGTGGAAATTGCCGAAGAGTTTGGAGCTCGCAAGTGTGTCAAACTATCGGTAAGCGCTCCGTTTCATAGTCCGTATATGGCACCTGCTGCTGATGCTATGGCACGCGCGTTTATGGATGTTCAAGCGTCTGACGCACAAATTCCGTTGGTGGCAAATGTGTTGGCACAGCCGATTACCGAGCATGGCGAAATTATTAAACACTTAATTGAACAAGTTACCGGAACGGTAAGATGGCGTGAAACCATGCAGTTTTTCGGTGAGCAAGGGGTTACCGATTTGGTGGAAATAGGTGCCGGTAAAGTGCTTTCCGGTATTGCAAAACGCAGTAATAAAGAAATGTTTTCAACTTCTGTCGGTTCAATAGAAAATATTGAAGAACTGGCAAATAATCTCTAAGAAAGGAATAAAAATATGTTTAGATTAGATGGTAAAGTTGCTTTAATAACCGGAGCTGCCGGTGGTTTAGGGTATAAAATTGCTCATACATTGCATGATCAAGGCGCAATTTTGGCATTGACTGATATGAATGCAGAAAGATTAGAGAATCTGCGTCAGGAATTAGGCGAAAATGTTGAGTGTTTTGTGGCTAACTTAACCGATGCCGAAGCAGTTAAAAAATTGGTTGGCGATGTGGAAGAAAAAATGGGTAAAATTGATATTTTGGTTAATAATGCCGGTCTTACCCGCGATAATTTGTTCATGCGCATGAGTGACGAAGATTGGCAGTTGGTTTTAGATGTTAACCTTTCTGCCGGTTTCAAATTGGCTCGCGCTGCTGTTCGTGGAATGATTAAACGTCGTTTTGGCCGCATTATCGGTATTGCTTCGGTAGTTGGTGTTATGGGTAATGCCGGACAGGCAAACTATTCTGCTTCCAAAGCTGGTATGATAGCCATGAACAAATGTTTGGCACAAGAAGTTGGCTCGCGCGGAGTTACGGTTAATTCAATTGCGCCGGGGTTCATTCGCACCCCAATGACCGATGTTTTGCCGGATGATGTTAAAGCCGCTTTGTTGGCAAAAATTCCGGAAGCAAAATTAGGCGAAGCACAAGATATTGCCAATGTTGTTGCATTTTTAGCTTCAGATGAAGCACAATATATTACCGGCCAAACCATCCATGTTAACGGCGGTATGGCAATGATTTAGAACTCATCTTATGCTATCACAATATAAAAAGCGGAGCGATAACTCCGCTTTTTGTGTGATTAAAAAATTACGAGCAGTTGTTACCGTTTGTTTCATTCCAACAATTCGCGTTAACGTCGAAGTACAACATAAACCAAATCATTTTAGGACTACCCATAATAGCTTTTATTACATCTGAACATGCTGTAACTGCCGCATCCAATGTAACAGGAACAGATAAATATTTTGATGCTCCCGGATAATAAATATAAACACCTTTAGCCCCAGCATCTGTCCAATCTTGGCTTACTAATTCAATACAATTTTCTTCATTATCCGGTAAAGTGTAATTAATATAGAATGCCTTTTTATCAGTATTAGCTGATTTATGCGCAGTAGTTAATGTAACTTGTAATCCAAACACATTGGTAAATTGTTTAAAAGAACCATTGGTGTTATACTCAATCATTTCATCAGGAAATAATTTTGCTTTTAATGTTACAGAATTATTAGAAATTCCTTCATAATTTCCTTGCGGAGCAAAAAATGAGCGAATATTACCGGCGATTAAAGTTATTTGCTCAATAGTTTTATTGATGCGATACTTTTGCATTGCCTTTGAATATCCAGCAATTCCACCAACACTTAAAACACCGATAATAGCTAATACGCCCAACATTTCTATCATTGAGCGACCGGATTGTCTTTCTCTCCCGCAAGGGGCGAGAGAACCGTTATTTTTAATTTCAAAGTTTTTCATAATTTTATCTCCTTTGTTAAAAAATTGCAAATATAAATCTGACCGCTGAATAGCGGTCGGGAGAGTTGAACAATCATATTACGTTAAATGACTTCCGTAACCTTTGGAATTATAATTCTTGAACATCCGTTACAGACTCCCCAACCATGTCGGAGATATTTATCATATTCATTTACGATGCTATGCATCGAACGTAATAAGAGCCGTTCAAAGCCCCGAACCGAAGTTCTATATTCACTATATCACAAAAATTTCAAGAGTCAAATAAAAAATATAAAGTCAGTAATAAAATATCGCCGATCTTTGCGAATCGGCGATAGTCTTAAAGAATAATTTAGATTTATTCAGCTTCTTTTGGAGCTTCTATTTTTTTGCCATCTAAGTCAAATTTTTCAATTTGGGCATTGGTGTTCAAATCGTTAATAACCTCCGCTACGGCTTGTTGCGATAATTTTGCGCTTATTTGCGGAGCCATTGCTTCAATCGGCAGTGGTTGGCTATCACGTATGTCTTCCACCAAAATAACATGATATCCGAATTGCGACTTAACCGGTTCTTTGTTATAAGTATCTTTATCCAAGGCAAAAGCAACTTCGGAAAACTCCGGAACCATTGCTTCGGCAGTGAAATAACCCAAATCCGGCTGATCCTTGGAATATTTTTTTGCCAAATCATCAAAACTTGCTGACTTATTGTTCAGCTGTTCAATAATATCTTTTGCAAGTTTTTCTTCATCAACCAAAATATGTTTGGCTTTAATTTCTTTTTCGGCTTTAAAATTGTTGACATATTCGTCATACATTTTTTTAACTTCTTCGTCAGTAACTCGGTTTTTAACTTGTTGTTCAACATAAATCTGACGAGCAACTTCATCTTGCATTTCGGCCAAAGCTTTTTGATATTCCGGTGTTGCCTGAATATTGGCGGCGGTTGCCGCTTGCAAGGCTAATTTAGAATTAACCAAAGCATCCAAAGCACTGTTATAAATCAATTCAAAAGGTATTCTACCGGCAATTTGCGGATTTCCCTCATAAAATTCTTTAACCTGAGCCACGGTAATTTGCTCTCCGTTAACCACAGCGGCAATGCCGTTGTTACGTTGTGCGCGCACATTATAGGTAAATGCGCCGGCAGCAATGATAACCAAGGCGGCAGAAGCAGCTAAAATATATTTTTTTTGCATAAATTCCTCCAATAAAAAACAAATCGTCCTTATGATAACCATTTTATTTTAAATTTAAAGCATTTTTTTTATGTAGTTTATAACTTTTGCGCAGAGTATTGACTTTATGTTTTATTCAAACTAAGTATAGTGTGAATAAATACATTAAGGAAGACAAATGTTAGGAAAAATTGCTCGTAAGATTTTTGGTAGTGCAAATGACCGCTTTATAAAAAAACAATATAAAATAGTAAACAAAATCAATGCATTGGAAGAAGATTTCGTTAAGCTTACCGATGATGAGCTTAAAGCTAAAACAGATGAGTTTCGTAGTCGTCTAAAAAACGGTGAAACTTTGGACGACATTTTGCCGGAAGCTTTTGCTACTGTGCGTGAAGCGGCAAAGCGGGTTATGGGACAGCGTCATTATGATGTTCAGTTGATTGGCGGTATTGTGTTGCATAAAGGTATGATCGCTGAAATGAAAACCGGTGAGGGTAAGACTTTGGTGGCAACCTTAGCCGCTTATTTAAATGCCCTTGAAGGAAAAGGTGTTCATGTTGTTACGGTTAATGATTATTTGGCTAAACGTGATGCCGAATGGATGGGACAAATATATCGCTTTTTGGGTTTGACTGTTGATTATATTGTGCACGGCAAAAGTGATAACGAGCGCCGTATGGCATATGCTGCCGATATTGTTTACGGAACTAATAATGAGTTGGGTTTTGATTATTTGCGCGACAATATGAAGTTCAGTTTGGCAGAGCGTGTTCAAAGAGATTTTAATTTTGCCATTGTTGATGAAGTGGATTCCATTTTAATTGATGAAGCACGCACACCGTTGATTATTTCCGGACAGGCCGAAGATTCTTCGTCCACATATATTACTGTTTCAAAATTAGTTCCGCAACTCAACGACGGAGATTATGAAAAAGATGAAAAGCAAAAAAATATTACCCTGACCGAAAGCGGTATGGAACACATCGAACAGCTGTTGCGCCAAGCCGGATTGATTAACGAAGGATCTTTATACGACATCGGTAATGTTAATTTGGTGCAACATGTAAATAATGCTCTGCGTGCTCATAAAATGTTTCAGCGCGATGTTGACTACATTGTTAAAGACGGTAAAGTGGTTATTGTTGATGAATTCACCGGACGTATTATGGAAGGACGTCGTTTCAGTGACGGCTTGCATCAAGCATTGGAGGCCAAAGAAGGTGTGGAGATTCAGTCAGAAAACCAAACGTTGGCATCTATTACTTTCCAAAATTATTTCCGTATATATCCTAAATTGGCTGGTATGACCGGTACTGCTATGACCGAAGAAGCTGAGTTTAATGATATTTATAATTTAATGGTGGTAGAGATTCCGACCAATATGCCGGTGCAACGTCAGGATTTGCAAGATGAAGTATATCGCACTGCGGCGGAAAAATATCGTGCCATTATTAACACAATTTTAGAGTGTCATCGTCGTGGGCAGCCTGTTTTGGTGGGTACAACCTCGGTAGAAAAATCGGAAGTCATTGCCGCTTTATTACATCAGGCTGCACCAACTTTGCATTTTGAGGTTTTAAATGCTCGACATCATGAGCGTGAAGCTGCTATTGTGGCCCAAGCGGGTATTTCTGGCGCTGTTACCATTGCAACCAATATGGCCGGACGCGGGACAGATATTCAATTAGGCGGAAATCCCGATGTTAAACTTAAAGAACGTTTGCAAGGAGATGAAACACCGGAGCAAATAGCCAAAATAAAACAACAGGTGGAAAAAGAAACCGCCGAAGATAAAGCCAAAGTTATGGCTGCCGGTGGACTTTATATTATTGGAACCGAACGCCATGAAAGTCGGCGCATTGATAATCAGTTGCGTGGTCGTTCCGGACGTCAGGGAGATCCGGGAACTTCTAAGTTTTTCCTTTCTATGGAAGATGATTTAATGCGCATTTTCGGTTCGGAGAAAATGTCTAATGTTTTGCAACGTTTGGGACTTCCGGAGGGCGAAGCCTTGGTTCACCCGTGGATTACCAAAGCTTTGGAAAAGGCACAGAAAAAAGTTGAGGAACGCAACTTTGATATTCGTAAAGACTTGCTGAAATATGATAATGTGATGAATGAGCAACGCAAGATTATTTATGCCGAGCGCCGCGATATTATGGAAGAAGATGATGTAAGCGATGTTATTAAAGATATGCGATATGATTATCTGAGCGGTATTTTAAACGCGAATATCCCTTATGGAACTCCGCCGGAGGAATGGAATAAAGATGCTTTAAAACAGGATCTGCAAAACACTACAAGTTTTACTTTGCCGATTGCAAATTGGTGCAATAATCCGGATATTGACAGTGAAAAAATCAAAGAACAGATTTTAAATGAAATAGATGCTCGTTTGGCAGAACGGGAATCTACTTTGCCGGAAGAAGTGGTGAAAATGGTTAAGAAAAGCATTTTATTACAAGTGCTTGACCAGTTATGGAAAGATCATATTGCTACACTTGATTTGATGCGTCATACTATTATTTTGCGTGCTTACGGACAAAAAGACCCGCTTAATGAATATAAAAAAGAGGCCTTTAATATGTTTTCTGATTTGTTAGATACATTAAAAGAACGTGTAACGGTTGTTTCGTGTCATACGGTAATTCAAATGAACTCTCAGGAACAGATGGAACGTGCTATGGATAAGGAACGTAACCGTCGAATGTCGGCAGTTCATGATGGAGCAATAACCAGTGATGTTGAAGATGAAACGACCAGCGGTGATATTTTTGCCAATGTCGGTCGCAACGATTTATGCCCGTGTGGCAGCGGTAAAAAATTTAAGCATTGTCATGGTCGCATAGCTGCTTAAAAAAGGAAATATATTTTATGAAACACGAAAAAAAACAACATAGTTTTATTGTCCGCAAGATTTTACGCTATTACAATTATCACACGCGCGGAGTGCAAGCGACAATCATAATTGTTGTAGGTGTTTCGATTATGCTTGGCATATTTTCGTTTTTAGAAAGAGCTAACAAGCGGTTAGATAAGGTTAATACAATTTCGGCAACAGTGGCAGAAATACCCACTTTGGTTGGCAATATTCGCACGCTTTATACTATGGAAGACTTAAACGGAATAAATATTATTGATCGTTTACGCGATCGTGGTGCTATTCCGCAAAGTATGTTATCCGGTAATTCTGTGCAAAATTTATATGGTGGGCAAATTGTCGCTTTGCAATCAGATCCTTTGCTTGACGAGCAAGGAAATGTTAAGTTCAATACTTTTAAGATTTCTTATCAGGGGTTACCGTATGAAGCTTGTTTGGAAATAGCCAAACTTGACTGGGGTGATGATAAAAATGGTTTGTTGGCTGTTGCTATCGGCTCGGTTAATAGAGATGGTTATGACAATGCCTTGTATGATGTTGATCACGAAAAGGAAGATGGTAAATTGGTAGAAAAGACAGATAAAAACGGTAAGCGCAAGATGGTGCGTCAGCGGGCAAAATATCGCTTTAATGTAGCAAAGCCGGGAAATTCTTTTATGCCGACGCCTTTTAGTAAAAACAATGCCGAGTCAGGCTGTTCTTGTCGCGACAAAGGTAATACGTGTTCGTTTGCCTTGCGTTATTCGGCAGTGAAAAGTGAGGAGTAAAAAACAATGCTTACGTTTGGTTTTATCTTATTTTTGAGTTTATTTTATGCGTTTCCGCTTTATGCTAATCCGGCTTGTGCGGTATGTACAGTAGGTGTGGTTGTTGGTCTCGAAGTGGCACGCAAATTGGGTGTAGATGACGGCGTTATCGGTATATGGGCGGGAGCATTGTTGGCGCTTATCGGATATTGGACAATTTTATGGTTTGATAAAAAAGGTTGGAACTTTAAGTTTCGTAACAGTATTTTAATGCTTTCGTCATTAGCGTTACTTGGTGGGGTTTATGTTAAAGATTTGGTTTATACACCGAAACCGATTTTGATTTTCTACATAGATCCTTTTTTATTTTGCGGGATTGTCGGTGCGCTTATTTTGATTTATTCGTCGGTATTTTATCAGTGGATGAAAGCCAAAAATGGCGGACATGCACATTTTCCGTTTGAAAAAGTGGTTTTGCCGATAGCGGCATTGGCACTTGCAAGCTATGCGGTGGATTATGTGCAATTATGCGCACCGGAACCATCTGCACAAATAGAGAAGTTTTCATCTCTACCGGCCGATGGCTCCGATATTTACGACTTTGGAAATTAATATATTGCAAACGCAGGTAAATTTTCTGAGGTATAGGCATTGGGTGAATCTATATCAAAATAAGCAATGAAATCTATATATCCAGAACTATATGCATCAGAACAAGCGTTAACAATATCAGTCATTTGCGTTGGCAAAGGAAATCCTTTTATAGATGCAATGCCACTGCTTATTTGTATCGCAGCAGCGTTAGCATTTTGCCAATCGAAAGATGCTAATTCAATACACGCTTCTTCTGGGATATTAGAAAGCCAGATATAAAAAGCTTTGTTATCATTATCACCACTTTTCCTCGTTGTACCTAACAAAACTCTATCACCGAAAGGATTGGTAATAGATGTAATCTTACCATCGGTTACGGTAATCATTTCATCAGGGAATATTTTGGCTTTTTTAACTATCGGACAGCCATCTTTAGAAGATTGCCCAGTGCAACCGGAGGCGCCGCAATCACAATCCACCCCGATATAATTCTTCTGTGGTCCCCAAAAGGCACGAATATTACCGGCAATGAGGGTTATTTGTTCAATGGTTTTATTGATGCGATACTTTGTCATCGCTTTTGAATATCCGGCGATACCTCCGACAGACAAAACACCGATTATAGCTAACACTCCCAGCATTTCTATCATTGAGCGACCGCTTTGTGTGGTAGAGCCACACTTATGGTCACAATGCCTCGATTCCGCAGGAATCGTCAAGGCATCTTCCGCTTGATTAAAATTAATTTGAAGATTTTTTATTTCAAAGTTATTCATAGTAAACTTCCTTTCATTTTTGTTTAGACCATGTAAATAACCGCCACTGAGGCGGTTGGAAGTTCGTAACTATCAGAAATAAATAGTGTCGCATATTATATAATTTATTTTGCAACCTTCCAACCATAAAGTCGGAAGCAAGTTTAACGTCATTAAGGACGATTTCTGAGAGGCTACGACACCCCAGACGAATTTTACCTCATCTTGCGTTCATGATAACATAAAAAATCCAAAAGTCAAACTCTTTTTTGTAAAAAAAATTGTTTTTGTAATTATTTGCTAAAAAATTGCAAAAAAGTGTTTCTTGTTTATTGACAACGCATAAAAAAAGTATTATCTATACTGCCGCTAGCAGTTTATAATCTTTGCATAAGATTAAAAATCGATTTTTAAGGAACGTTATGGCAGATAAAAATAATCAGGATATGTATGACAGCGACGGAGCTAATGACGCCATGTCCGGCGGCATAGCGGCGGCAGTTAAACGTTTGGTTGCCAAAGGTAAAAAGTTTGGCTATATCACAATGGAAGAATTAAACAAAGTTCTTCCGCAGGAAAAACTCTCTTCCGAAAAATTGGAAGATATTATGTCAACTATCTCTGAAATGGGGATAGACATTATATCCGAAACCGATATTGAAGATGAAGACGAAGATGACGAATCGGATAATTATAACGATGAGGAAGAAGAAAGCGGTGGTAATATCGACGCCAAAGATATAGGGCGTTCTGATGATCCGGTGCGAATGTATTTACGCGAAATGGGATTGGTGGAGCTCCTCTCGCGTGAGGGTGAAATTGCTATTTCTAAGCGTATAGAGGCCGGAAAAACCGTTATGATAAGCGGACTTTGCGAAAGCCCGATGACAATTAAAGCAATATCAACTTGGCGAGATCAGTTAGTTGACGGAACCATGCAGTTGCGCGATATTGTTGACCTTGAAATGATGTATGGCGATGATTCCGAAGCTATGGTCTATGACGATTCGGAAAATGTTTCTGTCGATGATTTTGATAGGGTTACCAAAGAATTAAACGAAAAAAATCTTGATGAAATCAATGATGATTTGGATGCGGATATCGACATCGAACGTAATGTAAATGACGAGTTGGAAGAGGAAGAAGAACAAGAGCAAGAAAATGCCGAAGCCTCCGAAAACGAAAATAACGATGATGATATTGACGATTTCGATGATGATTCTGATGATGAAAACAGTGAAGATACTGATGAAAATTCGGATTCTGATGAAGAAGGTGGTATGGGGCGTAATTCTGCATCTGTAACCACAATGGAAGCCATGCTGTTGCAGCCGGTATTGGAAACTTTGAACAAAATTTCCGGTTATTATGATAACCTTAGAAAAGTTCAGAGCCAGAGAATGGCATCTATTCTTTCCGGTCGCAAAATAATGCCAGCGACAGAGAAAAAATATCATAAGCTTAAAGATGAATTGATTGAGCTTATGAGTTCAATTCATTTGAATAATAGCAAAGTTGAACAGTTGGTGGATCAACTTAATGATTTGAATAATCGGTTGATGACACAGGAAGGTAAATTGTTACGTTTGGCCACAGCTTGCAAAATCAAACGAGAGGATTTTATCGAAGCATATCAAAAATCCGAACTTGATCCGTATTGGATGGATAAGGTTGCTCAAAAGAAAGATAAGCATTGGAAAATCTTTTTGGAAAGATATGGCGATGAAATCAACGATATTCGCCAAAGCATAGCGCAAATGGCACAAGAATGCGATTTACCGATAGGTGAATATCGCAAAATGGTAGAAACTATTCGTAAAGGCGAACGCGAAGCTGAGCGCGCTAAAAAAGAGATGATAGAAGCCAATTTGCGCTTGGTTATTTCTATTGCTAAAAAATATACTAACCGTGGGTTGCAATTTTTGGACTTGATTCAAGAAGGTAATATCGGTTTGATGAAAGCAGTTGATAAGTTTGAATATCGTCGCGGATATAAGTTTTCCACATACGCCACATGGTGGATTCGGCAGGCAATAACTCGTTCTATTGCCGATCAATCACGCACTATTCGTATTCCGGTTCATATGATTGAAACCATCAATAAATTAGTGCGTACTTCGCGGCAAATGCTTTCAGAAACAGGAAGAGAGCCGGTGCCGGAAGAGTTGGCGAAACGTCTGTCTATGCCGATTGAGAAAATTCGCAAAGTGATGAAAATTGCCAAAGAACCGGTTAGTTTGGAAGCGCCGGTTGGTGATGAGGAAGATTCTTCTTTGGGTGATTTTATTGCCGATGAGGGTGCTCTGCAACCTTTGGATATGGCGATTAACAGCAATTTACGCGATACCTGCACTAAAATTTTGTCTTCACTTACTCCGCGCGAAGAACGTGTTTTGCGTATGCGCTTCGGAATAGGAATGAATACAGATCATACGCTGGAAGAGGTTGGCTTGCAATTTAATGTAACGCGTGAGCGTATTCGTCAAATTGAGGCAAAAGCTCTGCGTAAGTTAAAACACCCGAGCCGTTCGAAAAAATTGCGTTCGTTCTTGGACCATAATTAGGACTTGACAAACGGCAAATTTAATGCTACGCTGAACGTATACTACGGAGGTGCTATTATGACTTGGATTATAATCGGTGGAATTGTTTTTATGATTTTATTCCTTGTTTGGCAATACGTTTGAGTGTGTTTCAGAGAGTTTTATTTTAAGGCCGCCGAGGTAGATCGACGGCTTTTGCTGTTAAAAAGAAGATGTTTAGCATTTAAAACAAAAATCCCTCGCGGCACACAGCGGCGGGGGATTTTGAAAAATAGTTCAGTCTTTTGATTTTTGTTGCAGGGATGATATTACCCAAAGAACGGCAAATACGGTAAATAGCAGTAAAAACCATCCTCGTGCATCCATTGCAGAGAAATCAAAGTCGTAACAAATTAGCACTACGCCAATAATCCATACAAAAATTACGGATATTGACATCATGGATTTGTTGTTATACAGCTTTTGCAGTTCTGCCTTGCGGATTCGCAAATCCTTGCTTTCCGCCGTTGTATCGGGCTGGAAAATTTCAGGATGTTGTTTGCCGAAGTGCCAAACGCGATACGCTGATATCAACAAAATAAGAATAACAATTCCTGTCCATAACTGCAAGTAGGGCAGAATGTCTTTGAACAAAATTTCTTGTGTCATAAGCTATAAGATTTTAGGTTCTTTTTGTTTCAAGCATTCTCATAGATATTTATCAGTAATAATTCAAATATGTAATGTTTACGTTTATCCGTACCACTCGTTCGGTTTGTTTGACCTTTATCCATAATACAATGAACAGTATAAGCCAAATAACGAAAAATACATAAGTCGCCACACAGCGCCAATGCCAAGGATTAAGATACACTACACTAACAAAATTCAGAAAAGCAATGCTAGTCGGCCACATACCCCAGAGCATTACCCAACTAATAATGTTTTGCTGAGTTTTGTAATATTTGATTATTTCACTATTTCTGGCATATAGATAAGCGTGTTGCTTTTTATATACGTCAATTACGGGGAATCCCGCTTCTTCCGGAGTTTTGCCGTAGCGCCTTTTAAAAAGTTCAACGGCTTCATAGTTCTGTTTCATAATTTCAGAATTTTTTTGAGTTTTACTTTAAATATTCTCCATAGAATTTGCCCATATAGCGGTGTTTTGCCGGAACATTACCACCGTGGTAATCGCCGGTGTTATCAAAACCAATTATCCAACCGCAACCCTTCATATAAGAGCTGTCAGCCAAATAAGATCCCTCTAATACAGGTTTGTTCAACGCTTTCAGATAGATATTAAGCTGATTGACAATTTTGGAAACGCGGGCACAACAAAAATGCTCATCAAGCAACCTTGCTTCATTAACATCTTTGTCTGTGTGTTTTTTATTTTCCACTTCATCAAGCTCAAGATATTCCTGTTCATTTTTGAATGGAAATATTCCGATAGGTTTGCCCAAATGTCGTTTAGAAAATGGAAGACGAACATTGTGTCCTTCAACTACACATAACAAATCAAACCTATCGCATTACACCGCCAAAGCAAGAGTAAGCACAGAAACAAACGCAAACAGAATCTCTGAGAGATGCTGTTTACAAACAGACAATTTGTTCATAATAAAAATTTTTAAATTAGTAATACGTTGTTATAATTATAGATTTTATGATGCCACGTTACATAAAAAAAGATTTGTTGTCAACATAAAACATCCCATATAAGAAAAAAGTATTGTATTTTGCAATAAAATCTTTAATAATGACAAAAATAAACTATATATTGAGCAATAATAATCAGCAAAGGAGAAAATTAAATGACAAAAGCTTTAACCGATAGCCAATTTGAAGACAGTGTATTAAAATCAAAAGGTTTGGTTTTGGTGGATTTTTGGGCAGAATGGTGTGGTCCGTGCCGCCAATTAGGCCCGATTTTGGAAAATATTGATAATGAAATGGGCGAGAGCGTTACCATTTATAAAATGAATGTTGATGATTCGCCTGAAGTAGCCGGTCAATTCGGTATCCGTAGTATTCCGACTATGTTTTTGTTTAAAGACGGCAAACAAGTAGATACCAAAGTTGGTTTGAATACACAATCTAACATTCAATCGTGGATTGAATCATATAAGTAAGCTTTAGTTTAGGTATTAAACAACTCTGCCGGCGCTTGTGAGGGCGCCGACGGGATTTAATTTCCTAATATTCACCTAATTGTTCAGTCCAAAAAGTTGAGTTGGCATCAACATCAAAATGTAAAACTATTTCAGAAACATCATCACAATATTGCGTGGCAATTTCTAAATCCGCAGGAGTTTTGCTTCTATAGGTGTCATTGATAGTGATTATAGAAGCTCCGGCATTGCTCCAATCATAAGTTGCTAACTCAATACATGCTTCTTGTGGAAGACCTCTGTAATCAATAAGAAACGCCTGCTTATCACCGCTTTTGGCTTTATCTACTTCATATAAACTAACCTCATCACCGAAAGGATTGGTAATAGACATAATCTTGCCATCAGTTACGGTAATCATATCATCAGGGAATATTTTGGCTTTTTTAACTATCGGACAGCCATCGTTGGAAGATTGCCCAGAGCAACCGTAGACATCGCAATAACACCACACTCCGATATAATTCTTCTGTGGTCCCCAAAAGGCACGCACATTACCGGCAATTAAAGTGATTTGTTCAATGGTCTTGTTAATACGATACTTCATCATCGCTTTTGAATATCCGGCGATTCCACCCACCGATAAAACACCGATAATAGCCAACACGCCAAGCATTTCTATCATAGAGCGTCCGGACTGCGTGGCAAAACCACACTTATAGTCATGCCTCGATTCCGCAGGAATCGTCAAGGCATCTTCCGCTTGATTAAAATTAATTTGAAGATCCCTTGACGCATTCGCCTTTGCAAGGCTCAGCGAGGGATGACTCTTTATATTTTTTATTTCTAAATTATTCATAATTCTATCTCCTAAATCATAGAGGTTAAATACTAAAACAACCGCCAAACGGCGGCAGGGGAGTTGATAAATCATGTATAGTAAAATGATCTCCGCAATCTTTAAGCTATATGCTCTGAACATCCATTGCAGACACCCCGACCTAATCGGAGATATTACAATAACCTTTAACAATACAAAATGTATCGTACTATACAAGAGCTTATCAAGGCTCCGAACCGAAGTTCTAAATCCATACTATCACAAAAAAATTAAATGTCAAATGTTTTATTTGCAAAACACGCTAAAAAACAAAATAAACTTGTATATCGCTGTAAAATTTTTATAGCATTTTAATTTTTTTGCGTTAATATGGCACAAATAGGATTATATTAAAAAACAAAGAGGTTGTGAAATGAAAAAAATTGCTGTTGTCGGGGTTAACAATAATCAAGGGCGTGAATTATTGACCACATTGGAAGAAAATGGTTTTGCTGCCGATGAAGTTATGGCCGTGGATACAGATAGTCCACTCGGAACGCAGGTTTCTTATGGTGAAGATGTTGATATGGATGTTTTTGATTTGCGCGATTTTGATTTTAGCGCGGTTAAATTAGCCGTTTTCTGCACGTCGGAAGAAGTTGCCAAGCGCTATATTCCGCATGCAACAGCAAAAAATGTAATGGTTATAGATTGTTCTTCCGCATATGCCACGGATATTGATGTTCCTTTGATTATATCGGGTATAAATGACGATAAAGTTTCCGACGCCAAAAAAGGAATTATCGCCATTCCGTCGCCGCAGGTTACTCAACTTTTAAAACCGTTGCAAAAAATAAGTGCAAGCAACAAAATCAAACGTCTTGTTATTAACGCTTATATGTCAGCTTCTGTTTATGGCAAAGAAGCAATGGATGAGCTGTTTAATCAAACACGCAAAATTTTTATGAATGAACCGATTGTTGATGATCAAGAAGTTTTTCATAAACAGATAGCTTTTAATGTTTTGCCGCAAGTTGGCGAGTTTATCGGAGATGAAACTCAAAAAGAATGGATCATGAATGTGGAAATTAAAAAAGTTTTGGGCGGCGATGTTAAAGTGCATGCAAATTGTGCGGTTATTCCGGCTTTTGTCGGAATAGGAGAATTTGTTAATGTGGAATGCGAGCAGGAAGTTGATGTTGATGCAATCCGCAATTTAATGCGCGATACAAAGGGTGTTGTGGTTTTTGATAAACATGTTGACTGCGGTTATGTTTCGTTGAACGATGTGCAGGGAGAAAGTGATGTTTATGTCAGCCGCTTACGTCAAGATGTTTCTGTTGAAAACGGATTTAGTTTTTGGTGTGTGGCCGATGATTTGAAAGCCGCCAGCACCCAAAACGCCTTTAATATATTGCAAAAAGTATTGAAAAAATAGGATTTTAGTATGAAATTTTCAGCGAATAAATTTTTCTCTTTTGTATTGATAATCGGTTGTTTATTGGTTGGGCAATCTGTTTGTTTTGCCGCCGATAAAGATATGGCTCTGCCACAAAGAAAACCTATTGTCGAGCAAAATGGTGTTTTGGATACCGGTTCGGATGACAGTTTGCAGATTATTGATTTTACGACTATAAACAGTAGAATGGCAGAAATTAAAGATGATCTGAAAAATGATTCCGTTGCGCGTGAAACCATAGACGAATACACCTCTTATCTGACTACCAAAGAAGCAGAAATAAGTGAAAACCGTAAAATTTTGGAAAAAGAGGTTAAATTTATTCAAAAACAATTAGATGCCTTGGGTGAGGGGCCGAAAGATGGAGAATCGGAAGACGAAGCCATAACAAAGCAACGTGAAGAACTGTCGCAAAAGCTTTCCGTGCATGACAGAATGTTGAAAGAAGCCGATTTGCTGGTTATTCAAATAGAAGAACTGACGGTGCAAATTTTGAATGTGCGGAGCCAAAAAATTTATGGCGATTTAATTACTAAGCAGTCGGCGTTTATAAATCCGCTGGTGTTTTTCAACGGTGTAAAAGCATATATTATTTTCTTTTGGGATGCAGTAAAATCACCGGTGGTATGGTACCAAAATCTGCCAAACGAGGAACGTTCATACGCTCTGTTCAGTGTGTTTACAATGTTTGTTATTTTGGTGGTAGCTCTTGCTTTGGCTGTGTTTTTACGACGTTTAATTTTGCGTAACTGGGGGTATCGTTCGGATATTGCCGTTCCGCATTTTAACCGCAAGGTTGTGGCTGCTATTGCTGTGGCGGTAGCTCGCGGACTTATTTTTGCCTTTTTAGTCGGCGGATGTATTTTATGGATGGTCAGTACCCAAATATTCGGGGAAACTATGCTTAATACTGTTTTGATGACGGCCGCTTATATCAGTTTGCTGGCCATTGCCGAAGCAACCGTTTCTCGTGTTACGTTTGCTCCGTATTATCCGCAGTGGCGCTTGGTTAATATTGCAACGGAAAAAGCGGTTAAATTCACCCGAATGATTTTTTTGTTTATTATCATCAATGCAATAGCTACTTTTCAGGTAATTGTAGCGCAGCGCGAACAATATTCAACTGAAACAATTTATTTTGTGATGATTATATCCTGTGCAATCAAAGCTTTTTTCCTGATGTGGTTAGCGAGAATTTCTTTTGAGGATAGTTCAACTTCTGCCACAGATGCGGAAGAAAGTTCTGATGATTATGACATGAACGTTAACAACGGCGTAAAGTTGATTTTGTTTAGTAATTTGTTCTGCATAGGTGTGTTTGCGCTTTCGTTATTCGGATATCCAGAATTATCATTGTTTATTTTCAATCACTTAATTATGTCATTAATACTATGCGGATTGTTTGAAGTTGCTCGCCGCTCGGTGATTGAAATTGTGCGTAGAATTATTTATGCCGGACCATGGATGCGACATTTTCGCAACAAACGTTCACTGAATAAGATAGATTTTTGGTTACGCACCATAGTTAATCCGACAATGTTGTTGGTGTTGATTTTTATTTTGCTGAATTTGTGGGGTTTGCCGGCAGATTTTATTTTACAGTTAGTTAAAAAGCTGTTGTTCGGATTCAAAATCGGAGGCATCCAGATATCGCTAATTGCCATTGCTATGGGAATTGTGGTGTTTTTTGTGTCGCTTACTTTTGTGCGAATAATTAAAAAACGTTTGGCAGAAAATGTGCTCTCTAAAATAGATATGGACGATGGTATAAGACACTCGCTTATTTCCGGTGTCGGTTTTGTCGGTTTTATTATTTCAACATTGTTGGCAATAATTGCGGTGGGGATTGATTTAACCAGCTTAGCATTCATCGCCGGTGCGTTATCGGTTGGTATCGGTTTTGGTTTGCAAGATGCCATAAAGAATTTGGTGGCTGGTATTATCATTTTGTTAGAGCGGCCGTTTAAGGTAGGTGATTGGGTTGTTTTGAGCGGAGTTGAGGGCACTATTAAACAAATCAATATTCGCTCTACCGAGCTGTTAAGCTTTGATAAAACAAGTGTGATTATTCCGAACGCAACTTTGATTTCTTCCACCGTAGTAAATAAAACACACGGCGATAATGTATCACGTCAGAGTGTGGCGGTTGGAGTGGCATACGGCAGCGATGTTGAAAAAGTTACGAAAATTCTCTTGCAGTGTGCTGCCGAGCATAAAGCGGTAATGAAAAATCCGGCTCCGTATGTTTTGTTTAAAGATTTTGGGGCCAGCAGTTTGGATTTTGAGCTGCGCTGCTATGTGAACGATATTTATAAAGGTTGGACTGTACCGAGTGATTTGCGTTATCGTATAAATCAGCGCTTTATTGAGGAAAATATTGAGATTCCGTTCCAACAAGTGGTTATTCACGAAGCAAACGATACACCGCTTGAAGAATAGAAATAATCTGTGTTTTCGGTGCTAAATGCAAAGGTTTGAGCACTTTTGCAAAAGATGCTTGACTTTTATATTTTATGTTATATAATAAAAAGCATGATGAGGTGACTTGTCTGAGGTGTCACAACCTCTCCAAATTCGTCTTTTATAGACGTTAAATGTTTCCAGTGTCGGCTGGAAGGTAGCTGAATAAGAGAACTCCAATAGGCTACACTATTTAATTTGGATAGTTGTGAACTTCCGGCCGCCCTTATCGGGCGGTTATGTCTTGTTGGTGAATTAATTAAATGAAAGGAAGTCTATTATGAAAAACTTAGAAATTAAAAATATAAATTGTCGCACTGCACTCGTAATTGATACAAAAAATGCACAAACCGGACGCTCTATGATAGAAATGTTGGGCGTGTTGGCTATCATCGGTGTGTTATCCGTTGGCGGAATCGCCGGATATTCAAAAGCAATGATGAAGTACAGAATTAATAAAACTATTGAACAAATTACTATTACATCACAAAATATTCGTTCGTTTTTTGCCAATCAACCCAGTTCAACAAGATATAGCAGCCTTAATAGTGAAGGGGCTTGTTGGGGTGTGTTGGCAGGAAGTAATAATAAACCTTGTGAGGGAGCTCATATAATAAGAAAGGCTAAATTAGTTTCTGATGATATGATAGATTCTTCTTTTAGGTCTGAGGACCCTTTGGCAATTAATAATACAGCTAACAAACCTATTAATGGCATGGGAAATTTATTTGGCGGGGAAATTAATATACAAGGAAGTGGTGCGATATTTGCCATTAGATTGCGAGGAATACCTCAAGAGGCTTGTGTTGATTTAGTAACTCAGGATTGGAGTTCTGTAAGCGCAGGAGTTGTTGGTTTGATGTTAGGTTCTCATTCCGCGGCTACAACTGGAAATAAAGCTAATCTTTATAGTTCAACTTCTATGCCTGTTTCTATTGATGTTGCAACAAATTGGTGCGCTGACACCAATGCCTTTACATTGTATTATGAATAAGCATTTGTAGTGTGAGTAATAAAGTTTCTATTACTTGGAGATTTGTAGAAAAATAGTAAATTTCCATGTAAAACAATTATTTTTTCTTTCGGCTGTTGTAATTTTAGAGATGGCTATTATCTAATTGGTATGCAGGTTATATGACCTGAGTTAAATTAAGGAGAAAGATAATGTTTTGGGATAAGACTGCTTTATTGTTAACTATTATCGGCGGTTTGAATTGGGGGTTAGTAGGAGCTTTCGATTTTAACTTAGTGCAATTTATTTTTGCCTTTGCACCGATTGTCGCTTCAATTGTTTATATTCTTGTTGGGATTGCCGCTTGTTACACGGCTTATGCATACTTAATGAGATAAATATATTATAGTATAGATATCAACTAATAAACAGGTTGTATTATCAACACTATAAACTTTTTGATTTGACCGCATATTCAGTGCAGAGTAGCGTTATTATAACGTCATAACATTTACCCCCGTATAAATACGGGGTTTTTTAATGCACTGACAAAAAATATTTGACATTCGCGAATTTTATGGTATTATAAAAATATGATGAGGTAAAATTCATCTGGGGTCTCACAGCCTCTCTATAACCGTCTTGAATGACGTTAAAATTCTTCCGGCTGTTTATGGTTGGAAGGTTGCAAAATAAAGTTATGTGCTGAATATGCAACGCTATTGTTATAGATAGTTGTGAGCTTCCAGCCACCTCATTAGGTGGTTGTCTTTTAGTCTTTAATAATAATTTTTACGAAAGGAAGTTTACTATGAAAAATTATACTCATCAAAGCGGACGTTCAATGATAGAAATTCTGGGAGTATTGGCTATTATCGGAGTGCTTAGTGTTGGTGGTATCGCCGGCTATTCTAAAGCAATGATGAAAATAAAGATTAACAAGACCATAGAACAGATTACACATATTTCGCAAAATGTTCGTATTTTTTTTCATAACCAACCAAGCTATTATCATGTTGGTTGGAGTAAAATGAACAAGAATGTATTTGAAAAAGCTCATTTACTACCGAACGGAATGAAATTTGATGAGGATGGGTTTATTAAACATTCATTTGACGGATATTTTGAAGTTGCTTGGGCAGAGAAGGAGAAATACTCTGATTATAAAGCATTTTCTATAACCATCAGAGATATACCGGAGGAAGCTTGTATTGCGATTGCAAGCTATGATTGGAGTTCTGATTCTGGGTTATTTGCTATGGGGATAAATTCTTACAATCGGAATCAATATACTGGTTGCAAGGGAATGATAGGTACTAATATGGCAACTGCATGTTTAGGAGGATCTAAATTATCAATACCAATGCCGATTAATATTGCAACAAATGCTTGTATAAGTGGCAGCAATACCATTTGGTTTAAATTCTACTAAAATATATTCAAAGTTATTATATTCAAACTAAATCCGCCAATGTATAATACATTGGCGGAAATTCAGAAAAAGCAGAAATTACGCTACTTTGGCGTTGTAGGTAACACTGGCACCTTCAATTTCGCCTTCGGTGCCACCCTCAGCGCAATTTGGCAAAACTTTAACCGCCAAAACTTGTTCGGCAATATAGGCAGAATTTTCATCCAGTGCTTTTGCCAATTCTTCATTATTGGTTTGGTAGCAAAGTTCTATGCGGTCGGAAATGTTAAAGTCTTTATCCTTGCGCAAAGTTTGCACCAAACGCACAAAGTCGCGCGCCATACCTTCACGCTTAAGCTCGTCTGTAACATTAGTATCCAAAGTCAACACTGCGCGGTTATCGGCAAAAGCCAATCCGGCAACACCTTCTTTCATTTCTAAACGAACTTCAAACAAATCAGAAGTAAGTGTTTTACCTCCAATTTCCAAAGTGCCATCAGTATTTAACTGCCATGCGCCTTGCTTATATGCCGCCATAACCGGTCCCATATCTTTGCCCAAAGTTTTTCCCAGCAGAGGAGTATAAAGATAGATGTTTTTGCTGGCATAATTGGCTAAATTATTGTCAAATTTAACTTGTTTTACGTTCAACTCATCTTTAACAATTTCTTGATATTCCGGAGAAAGTTCGGCTCCGATAACCGTTAAGCTGTTAAGTGGCAAGCGGTTACGCAAGTTGTTTTCTTCACGGATGAATTTTCCGGTTGAACACAAATCTTGTACAAAATCCATTTCATTCATCAAGTTGTTATCGGCTTTGATCGCTTCCAAAGTCGGATAATCGCACAAGTGAACGGACTCCTCACCGGTTAAATTTTTGAACATATACTCGCTGATAAACGGCATAAGCGGAGCAACCAACTTACAGATGTTAACCAATACGGTATAAAGAGTGTCAAATGCCTGTAAATCGCCTTTCCAAAAGCGTTCGCGAGTGCGGCGAATATACCAGTTGTTCAAAATCTCCATAAAAGCTGTGGTTTCTGCACAAGCTTCTGCCACATCATAAGTTTCTAATCCGTGTTTAACTTTTTGTGCCAAATTTTTGAGCTTAGATAGAATATAATTATCCATAGCTTCTGTGGAAGAATAAATTTCTTTAGCTTTATAGTCTTCGGCATTGGCATAGAGTGTGAAGAAATAAAAAGCATTCCACAAAGGAATCATTGCGGCACGTGAAGCTTTGGCAATTTCTTTGCCTTCTTTATCAACTGCCACATTACCACCTTTTAATACCGGAGAAGAAACCAAGAACCAACGCAAGGCTTCTGAACCGACCGTATCTAAAATTTCGTTCGGATCAGGATAGTTTTTCAAGCGTTTGGAAAGTTTTTGTCCGCCTTCGGCCATCAATAAACCGGTGCAAATACAATTTTTGAACGCCGGTCGGTTGTGTAAGGCCGTGGATAATACGGTTAATGTATAGAACCAGCCACGCGTCTGATCAATAGCTTCCACAATAAAATCAGCCGGAAAATGATTTTCAAACCACTCTTTATTTTCAAACGGATAGTGAATTTGCGCATATGGCATAGAGCCTGATTCAAACCAACAATCAAACACATCACTGACGCGGCGCATCATTGTTTTGCCGGATGGATCATCCGGATTAGGATAAACTACATCGTCAATATAAGGTTTGTGCAAATTATCAACGGTAATACCTGTCTTTTCCTTAATTTCTTCTACCGAACCGAAAACATCAACACGCGGAAAGTTTGGATTTTCCGATTTCCAAACCGGAATAGGAGTTCCCCAAAAGCGGTTGCGAGAGATAGACCAATCACGTGCGCCTTCCAGCCATTTACCGAAGCGACCGTCTTTTATATGCCCCGGAATCCAGTTAATTTGTTGATTATTAGCCACCATTTCATCGCGAAAATCGGTAACTTTAACAAACCACGATGACATCGCTTTATAAATCAGAGGAGTATCTGTGCGCCAACAATATGGGTAAGTGTGCGTATATTGCTCTTTTTTAACCAACAGACCGTTTGTTTTCAGCCATTGCATAATAGGTTCGTTAGTTTCGAATACTTGTTTGCCTTCATAATCGCTGACTTCGGCTGTAAATTTACCGGCTTCATCTACCGGACAAACTACCGGAAAGTTCTCATCGTATGCGCGACAAGCCTCAAAGTCGTCTTGACCGAAACCAGGAGCAATGTGCACAACACCGGTTCCGTCTTCGGTGGAAACAAATTCACCGGAAAGCACTTTGAACGCACCTTTATCTTTTAAGTTAGCAAAATACGGGAACATCGGTTCATAGCTCATTCCCAGCAAATCGCTTCCCTTTATGGTGGCAATCTGAGTGGCGTTTTCCAACTGTTTTTTATAGCTACCTAAACGGGCTTTGGCTATAATATATTGTTGACCGTCTTCTTCCATAACGGCATAGTCAATATCTTTACCTACTGCCAACATCAAGTTAGAAGGCAAAGTCCACGGAGTAGTGGTCCAAACGAGAATTTTTTGCCCGTTTTCTAACTTAAACATAACGGTAATGGCATTGTCAGTTTTGTCGCGATAGCCTAAGTTAACTTCAAAGTTAGAAAGCGGAGTTTCCGCCGCCCAAGAATATGGCAACACGCGATAATCTTCATAAACCAATCCTTTATTGTAAAGTTCTTTGAAGTTATGAATAACTGATTCCATAAATGGTAAGTTCATGGTTTTATAATCGTTGTTAAAATCTACCCAACGGCCGATACGCTTAAATAATTCAACCCATATACCGGAATATTTCAATACATCGGAACGGCAAAAATCATTAAATTTTTCCACTCCGTATTCTTCAATTTGCTTACGTCCGGAAACACCAAGTTGTTTTTCGGCCGACATTTCTGCCGGTAAACCGTGGCAATCCCAACCAAGACGGCGTTCAACCTTTTTGCCGTTCATGGTTTGGAAACGTGCTACCACATCTTTCACATAGCTCACCATAATATGGCCGTAGTGCGGTGTTCCGTTGGCAAACGGAGGCCCGTCATAAAATACAAATTCAGCTGCACCATCACGATTGTGCACCGATTTTTCAAAAGTGTTATCTTCTTCCCAAAATTTAAGGACTTCTTTCTCTAATTCCACAAAGTCCGGTTTTGCCTTTACTTCAGCGTAATATTTTGTCATATTTTCATACCTGCTATTTTATTTGAAAAAAATTTGTTAAAGAGTTTTTTTATGTTATAAATGCCGCATCCCCTAAGGGATAATGATGGAAATTGAATATATGTAAAATGCGGTCATTTATTCCTCTTTTTTAATAAACTTTGGACAATTTATAACAGTTTAACATAAAGGTCAAGAGGGTATGAGGCAAAAATTGCATATTTTTTACTTTAATCTTTACATTAAATCGGTTTCATAATATCTGTGATGTGGTAGATATTTTTGCTATTTTTATTTCTTCAGGATACGGATATGATAAAAAAATTTTTTATGTGGATTTTATCGGTTGTTTTTTCGCTGTTTGCTTGGCCGGCGATTTCTTCCGATAGCTTTACCTCCCCCCACACACATTTTATGCCGCTCTCGCAGCAGGAATATCCTTCTGAGACTGATGTTGTGTTTATTACCGATAATAATTACGTTTTACCGACAGTTGTAGCTATAACATCTCTGAAAAAGAACACCAATGTAAAAAAAATTTATGTAGTCTTCGATAATCTTACAGACGAAAATAAAAATTTATTATCAAAGACCGGTTGCAAATTAATAGAGCATAAAAATGCTTTAAAAAGATATGATAAAACGCATCATTATGTAAGTGCGGCCGCTCTTTCAAAATTTGATTTACCGGATATTTTTAAAAAAGAAGATAAAATATTATATCTTGATGCTGATATGATTATCCAAAGTGATTTGACGGAATTATTGGAAACAGATTTACAAAATCACTATGCAGCAGTTGTAAAAGATATGGCTTGCATGGTGGATGATTGTCAAGGGAAAGTTGGATTAAAAAAATATTTTAATTCCGGAATGATGCTATTGAATCTCAAAAAAATGCGTGAAGATAATGTTGTGCAAAAATTATATGAATACAAAGAATATAAAGACAGACGCGCATTTATGGATCAAGACTGTCTGAACGCCATATTTAATGACAATGTTTTGTTTCTTAGTCCTAAATATAATTGGATGGGAAGCAATTTATTAAAATTCAGTGCAGATGAAATAAAATCATTTTTTGATTTAGATGAAGATGTTAATATGCAAAACGCTGCAATAGTGCATTTAACCAATCAAAAAAAACCATGGCACTATAGAAATGCTTACGGATACGAACTTTGGAAAAAATATTATAAAATATCTCCTATTTCTCATATTAAAATTCAATATAGCGATGAGGAAAAATCATCTATATGGATTGTCTTTGCCTTATTTGCATCAATAATAAGTGCGTTTTACTATCTTTCTGCCCAAAATGTTAAAATCAATGCCAATGTATTTATGTTGTATAGGGGGTGGAGTATAACAATTATATTATTACCCTTTCTATTGTTCAATCCGGTGCTGTTTCCAACGAATTTTTATATCATGTCAGTATTACAGGGGGGTATTGTAGCATATACGGATTATCTTTCTTTTCGTATAAATAGAACATATGGTAGTGAGACTGTAAGTTCAATTACGCCGTTTTCGGTTATTATAATTTTCTTTGCATGGTGTCTTATTGATACATCAATCATTGAAAAATATACGGAAAATCCTTTAAATACTTTAATGATATTGTTGGCTCTATGCGGAGTTATGTACGCTTTGTTCAATTATCGTAAAACTGATTTAAGCAGGAAGGCATTTATTCTTCTTATTCCGGTTTTATTTTTAAGTTCCGGGATATCTGTTTTAAATAAAATGATTATGTCTTATTCCGGAGAAAATCAGCTTATTTGTGCTGTCTGGCGCACTTGGATACTTAGTTTGATTATTGGTTTGGTGCATATAATTATATATATCAGAAAAAAATTGCGATTAAAGGATTTATTTGATTGTAAAATGCTTAGTAAAAGTCTGATATTTGTGTTATTATTGTCTGTTATGATATTCAAGAGTTTGGCGATGTATTATGCTGAAAATCCGGCTTATGTCGTTTGTATTGTATATACGACTTTTTTATGGATTATTTTTATCAGTAAACACATAAAAATGTTTGAGTTTAAACGTAAAAATTTACAGATTAAAAAGAGATGGGAAATATTGTTTGTGATATCCGTTATTGCGTTGATTTTAGCTACACGATGATTTGTTAATTATAGAGTTAAAATATTTTCACTTACATAAAAACTTATTGTAATTTATTAAAAAGTGTTGTAACAATGGGATAGGTTACTTATGAAATGTGGGAATGCAGCACAATGAGCAAATACAGAATTATAGGTAATATGACTGGTAATTCAATGGATGCCATAGATCTTGTATTAACAGAGTTTGATGGCGATAAAATGACAGATGTTTGCACTTTTACACGACCATATGAACAAGATATGCAGGTAAAAATAGAGCAGTTGCGCCGCAAAGTTTTTAATAAAACGCGAGCGGAAATTGAAGCATTGCCGGAGTTTCGCCCTGTTCACGATGAATACGTGCAGCAGATTGCCACTTGCATAAATGAAATGTGCGCGTTAAACGGTATAGATAAAAAAAGCGTTGACGCCATCGGTTTTCATGGCAAAACACTTGATCATAATCCACCCTCCAAGGCGCATACGGATGGGTCGCAACCATATACATTGCAAATAGGTTCCGGACAAATGTTAGCCGATTTAACCGACATAGCGGTGGTGTATGATTTTCGTTCCGATCCTTTAATGGCAGGCTTTGACGGAGCTCCGTTGGTTCCGCCGCATAATGCGCATATTGCTGCCACGGAGGGTGATGGTATTTATTATAATGGCGGAAATACATCTAATTTTGCTGTGATAAATCACGGAGTTGCTCAAATAGGTGCTGACGCCGGTCCGTTTAACGAATATACTGATAATTATGTGCGCCGCTATTGCGGAGAAAGTTTTGATAAAGGCGGTATTTGGGGTAAAAAAGGTCAGTTAAATATGGATTTATTGCAAGAAATTTTTGATTCCAGCCGAGCTTTTTATGAACATTCTTTGCCAAAATCAGGAGATCCGGCTTATTACCATAAAGAACATATTTTTCAATATGTTGAAAATAAAGCTCTGGTGCCGGTAGATGTAATTCACACATTTGAATATGCTGCTGCTTATATCGCGGTTCAGGCACTTAGTTTGATTCCGGCAAATGTCTCTTTACCGCATCGGCTGATTTTGTTTGGAGGCGGATGGAAAAATCCACTTGTGAGAGAAAGTTTTGCTGATTTATTAATCGGGAAAGGAGAAATATTGCCGGAACATCAAGAAAGTTTTGCAGCCCTGCGAAACAGATTTGCCTATCAACCTATAATTAAACTGTCTGAATTGGGAAATTATATGGAAGCGAGGCTTTTTGCCGATTTGGCCCGTTACAGGTTGGAAAATAAGGCTTGGGAAATTCCGGAAATTATTGAGAAAG
Organism: Alphaproteobacteria bacterium; assembly: GCA_017480745.1. Taxonomy (GTDB): domain Bacteria; phylum Pseudomonadota; class Alphaproteobacteria; order RF32; family CAG-239; genus RUG410. The sequence goes on along the minus strand of JAFUSA010000019.1, from coordinate 55,034 downwards.
GTAAAACAATAATTTGTGGCGTAATTGCAAAACCTAACGCAGAAAAAGGAAAATACATAGACTGTATCTGCCGAGCGGCAAAAGGGTGGCAAGAGGAACAAAAAAATGACTGATCAATTTGTGCGTAGTGAGTTATTGTTAGGTAAATCGGCACTAAAAAAATTAAAAGAATCCCGAGTTGCTGTTTTTGGTGTCGGCGGTGTCGGCGGATATGTGGTTGAAGCGCTGGCTCGTGCCGGTGTCGGTACTTTGGATTTGGTGGATAATGATGTTGTGAGTTTAAGCAATATCAATAGGCAGATAATTGCCTTGCATTCAACAATAGGATTACCGAAAGTTGAGGTTGCCAAAGCTCGGGCGCAAGATATAAATCCGGAAATTGTTATTAATACCTATCAATGCTTTTATTTACCGGAAAATGCGGCACAATTTGACTTTAAACAATATAATTATGTGGCCGATGCTATTGATACGGTAGCCGGTAAAATTGCTTTGGTTGAACAGGCGCACAAGGCCAACACTCCGATTATATGTGCCATGGGTGCAGGCAATAAATTAAATGCCGCTGCGTTTGAGGTTGCCGATATAAGTAATACAACGGTTTGTCCTTTGGCAAAAGTTATGCGTAAAGAATTGCGACAACGTGGAATTGAACATATTAAGGTAGTTTATTCAAAAGAAACGCCTTTGAAACCATCGGTTTGCTCCGGTGAAAACGGAAAGCGGCAAACTCCGGGAAGTGTGTCGTTTGTGCCGCCGGTTGTCGGTTTGCTCATGGCCGGTGAAATTATCAAAGATTTGATAAAACAGGCTGTTTAGTATTGTTGTATTTAGATTTTGGGCAAACAACTTGGTAGAAAATGTTTGACATTTAAGAAGGTTATGTTATAATAGAATCAGAACTTTGGTTCGGAGCTCTGACAGGCTCTTACTAAGTGCGGTGTTGTTAGAACATCGTTATTGATATGATAAATATCTCCGATTTGGGTCGGGGAGTCGCAAATGGATGTTCAGAGCTTTAGCTTAAAGATTTGCGAAAATCGTTTCACTTAGTATGATTTGTCAGCTCTCCCGACCGCTGTTTAGCGGTCAGTTTGTTTTAGTGTATTAACCTCTAATTTGGGAGATAAAATTATGAAAAACTTAAATCTAAAAAATGAAACAGGTCGTTCAATGATAGAAATGTTGGGCGTGCTGGCTATCATCGGCGTTTTATCGGTAGGTGGAATTGCCGGATATTCAAAGGCGATGATGAAATATCGCATAAACAAAACCATTGAACAAATCAGTTTGATTGCCGCCAATGTGCAAGCTTTTTTCGGTTCGCAGAAAAATTATGATGGAATTGAATGTAGTTGTAATTTAGGTAGTAGTGGTACGTTGAATGATTGTAACGGAAGCGGTTGCTCTATTATCAAAAAAGCAAAATTAGTTCCAGACGAAATGCTTACTTCAAAACAAGGTGGAGTTACCATAAATAATGAATTTGGAGGTGTAGGAGATATAGGAACATTAAGCGGAACAGATAATAAGGTATTTTATCAACGATACGACCATCTTCCGCAAGAGGCTTGTATTGAACTGGCAACACAGGATTGGAGTTCAATCACCGGCGCCGGCTTTTATTATGTAGCTGTGACAACTGATGCAGATTTAGTGATCGGTCTATATGATGGTCCAAAAGTAGGTTTAGGCACTACCGATAACTCTACTTACATTACCGCCGGACCAAACAGTCCGATTACGGAAATATCTTTAGAGCAAGCAACCAAAATTTGTGCAGATGGCAATAATAATTACTTTGCTATCGGGTTTAAAAAATAAGTCTTATACAGAAATCTACTGCCGGCGCTGTAAAAAGCGCCGGCAGGGTTATGGATATATAAAACTATCCGCTAATAATTTGCATATTTTTGCAGATTTTTAATAAGTCTTTTTTCATCTGTTTTTATAATTTGGTGTCTTGACGGAATAATTATGCAAATGCCGTCATTGCAATTTTCCATAATATAGGAATCCAAACAATTTTGACAGTGAATCCTCAAGCTATTTTGCAAAAAAGGACGATGCTCATAAAATCCGTCTAATTTTGCGAATTTCATGACAGAGTCTATTATGCTTTTTCTTTGCGCACTAATCGGACAGTCGGCTCCAAACCAAATAATCTTTTTGGAGTTTGTAGCAAATAAATTTAAAAATTTATCACTGTTTTGTGCCGTCATTATCTCGGTGGGAATATTATATATTTTAGGTCGTATGGAATAAGCATACCATCCCAAGCCGATTGCAACAACTGTCATGATTTGTGCGATGGTAACTAAGGGTGATTTTTTATCCACCGGATTATAACCATCTTTTCCGGTATAATTCATATCAGATTTTATTTGATGTAATGACGGCATAAGTAAGTTCCTTTAATGAATTATTTGATATATGGTAAAGCGTTGGCTAAATCTTCCTCGGTATTTATATCTGCCGGAGCCTCTTTTACCAACTTAATGTTATCTACCAACATGGCGCGAACTTCCATACCGTTTTCCAGTGCACGCAGTTGTTCCAATGCTTCGCGTTTTTCCAATACACCGGTTGGTAAAGATACCATTTTGTGCAATGATTTTGCCTTAAACACATAAATTCCTATATGATAGTATAAATCTTGATTAGGGCATTTTTCCGGATTGCGGGTGTATGGTGCGGTGGCGCGAGTGAAATATAAACAGCGCGCTTCTTTTTCGCCTTCTTTCAAACCCATAATTATTTTTACTACATTTGGATTGTTTTTATCTTCCTCATTATCAATCAACATTCCGCAAGTGGCAATATCACAACCTGTGCGCTCAACCATTTCTACCAAAGGCAGTGTAACTTTGGGGTCTACATTAATGTTGTCGCCCTGAAAATCTACCACAATATCGTATTTTGAGCCATCAGGATCAAGAACTTTAAGCGCGGCGGCGATTCTGTCGGTTCCGCTCGGTAAATTCGGGTCTGTCAAAATGGCAGTTGCTCCGAATTTTTTACATTCGTCAACAATAGCCTGATCTCCGGCAGCAATAGCAATATCCGTATTTAGCTCTTTTTTAACGTTTTCATAAACGCGTTGCACCAGTGTTTTGCCGTTAATTACACGCAAAGGTTTGTTTGGTAAACGAGTGGCAGCCAAACGCACTGGCATTAATGTTATAACTCTGCTCATATTTAAAGTCCTTTCAGTTAAATTATTTCATATTGCGGATTTTGCATTTCGCGACGCATTTCCGCGGCTATTGCAGCAATAATTTTTTGCTTTTCTTTCGGCTCATATTTTGCCGTGGCGGAGTTCCAAACCGTTCCCGGCCAATCAGGATCTCCTTGTTTGCGGCATACAACATGAACATGCAGTTGCGGGGTCATATTTCCTATCATTGCCACATTATCTTGATCGCATGGAAAAAGCTTAAACATAACTTTTTCGGCTAATGCAATTTCACGCATAAGCTGGAAACGTTCTTCCATGCTTAAAGCAGTCATATTTTTGGTGTTCTCTTTCATGGGTACCAAAAAAATCCATGGATAATATTTGTTATCTTCAAACAAAACACGACATAACTTTAAATCCATAACATAATCTTTGACAGCCAAACCTGAAACTAATTGAAACGCCATTATTTTCCTCCTACGCTTTTTATCTGTATAACTTGTTGTAACGCAATATCTTGCGCTTTGCAAAGGTTTTCCACACTATTTCCATTGTTAATTTCTTCGGCAGTTACTCCGGTATTAACGCATAACACGGGGGTAATTCCGGCATTTACGGCACCTTTAATATCGGTACGCACCGTATCCCCAATCATACAAGTTCGACTTTTATCAATAGTTACATTTTGCGCGACTAAATCGGCAAACACAAAGTCATAAATATTTTTATGTGGTTTACCATATTCTAAAACTTCATTTCCGGCTGTGCGCAACATTTGGGCTATTGTGCCGTTACGCACCACAAAAACCGCGGCAGAATCTTTAACTAACTCATGCCCCTCTTTGGCGGTAAAGTCAGGATTAGCATTAAGAGCAGGCAATTTGAGCGCGGCAATTTTTTGCACAATTTCGGCGAACGGTGCCGGTGTTAAGGTGTCCCAACGTTCAACTTCACCATTTTCATCCAAGCAAATCGGCCAATATTCATTGGCATATTGCGGATATTTTTCCACATCAGGCGCAAACATAAAAGGCACTCCGCAATACACAAAATCAGCTTCTTCCGGCGTATTTACCTGTTTATAATTCGTATCGGCAAAAGCTTTTTTGTGAGGCAAACCTATAACGTAATATTTATGGGGATTGGGGCAAGAATTAAAACGGATATTTCCGGCGCGTAGATTTTTACGTAACAAGTTTCCGGAAGTATAGATATAATTATAATCTCTGTTCGGCAATAATCCGCGTTTAACATAACTTTTTACAATATCATCATGTAATATCGTTGTGTTCGATATAATCACCACGGTTTTACCCTGTTGCACTAACTCAGCCATAACCTCACGACTGTTGGGGTAAAATCCGTTTCCCTCCCAAAATACTCCATAAGCGTCAAATAAAAAAACATCATAGCTATCGGCTATATCAAGCAATCCGTTGTATATCACGGCTTTTCTCCTTGTAAAAGTGCCAAGCGAACCTTATGCGGTATGCGAATATTTTTATAGTGCGGATTATGTTCAATAAATTTTTTCCACTCTTCGCGTGAAGATTTATGCTTTGCACATATTTCAGGTACACACCAAATTTGTTTATCGGCAATAAAAATTTCTTTACCGCCAAGAGTTGCTCCGCCAAACGGTAATTTATTCAAACATGTTATAATATGTAAAACACTTTCCGCACGCGGGATATAATCCTTTTTGCACATTCGGCAAATGAGACGAAACTTTATTTCCTTGTGCAATGAAAGGTAATCCGTATAATTTAAGCAAAAAACATTGGTAGCGTAAGTGGTAATGTATTGTTGCCAAATCTGATCAACCTGTTGTTCAATATAATCTTCCGCACTTTGCAGATTTTGCACTGCTGTGGCGATTTTTTGTAAAGATATGCCGGTTTTTTGTTGCAATTCAGGCAAAAATTGCCGTATGCGGTTGCGCAGGAAATGTGTATCATTATTAGACTCGTCTTCCTGCCAAGCGATATTTTTTTTGTTCAGGTAATTACGTAAAGCTTGTGGCTCGCAATATAAGAGAGGTCGCAAAATATTAAGCCCGCACCAAGAACTCACTTCACGCATACTACTCAAACCATCTAAGCCACTGCCGCGTTGCAGACGTATCAAAAAAGTTTCTGCCTGATCGCGTAAATGATGGGCTACCAACAGATTTTTTATACCATTTTGCACACACCAGTTGCGCATTAATTCATATCGTGCTGCCCGTGCTGATTCTTCTATTCCATTTTGTGGTTTTTCCCCGTTCCAGACTAAAATATGATGCTCGATATTGTATTTTTGCATAATTTCGGCAACATATTCGGCTTCCTTATCAGCGACAGAGCGTAATTTATGGTTAACGGTCAACGCAACAATTTTGTAGCCGTAAACTTTAAGCTCTTCATTTGCCATAATAACCAATGCCAGCGAATCCGCTCCACCGGAAACGCCAACTGCCAAAACTTTGTCTTTTATATGGTGTTTGGCTAAAAACTCTTGCAATTATTTACACCCTAATTTTTTGGCTTCGGCTTGAACTTTTTGAGTTAAATCAGCATTTGCTTTGGGAAATGTCTCGGCAAAACTCATAAAAACAATGCATGCTTTTTGGTTGTCTTTTAAATTTTCCAAAGTTACGCCTAAACGATATAAACTATCAGGAGCTTTGTTGCCGTTTTTATATTTTTCGTAACCGTCTTTAAAGGCAATTTTAGCTTTGTTTAAATTACCCTGTTTTACATAAACTTCTCCTAACCAATATTGCGCATTGCCGGCTAAATTATGTTTGGGAAATTGTTGTAATATATCGCCAAATGCCAGTTCGGCTTCGTCATAAAATCCGCTGTTATAGGCCTGCATGGCATTAGAATACATATCTTCCGGCTTGTTTGCGTTAATGGTGTTAGCCGGTGGCGGAGGAGGAGTGCCGGCCGATGGTTCGGCTATGTTATCCGGCACTATCGGTTGTGGAGCGCCGTCAATGGGTGCCAAATCATCACCGTGGATTTTATCTCCAACCACAGCGCGCGAAGCTTTGTTGGCTACTTTGGCGTCGTATGTTGTTGGCAAAGTTGGCGCCGGTGCACTCAAATTAGCCGGTATTGGGCGACCTTCCAAAATTTTCATACGAATTTCAATATCGCGGTTTAGCTTATCAACTTTGTCATTGCTTTGCTTAACTTTATATTCTAATTCGTCCAACCTACCATTGATTTTGCGAATAGCCTCATCATATTCGCCTATTTTAACCTGCACGCCGGCATTTTCTGCCGAGGTTGCTTTGTTTTCCTTTTCTGTGCCTCGATAAACCTGACGCTGCAACACCATAACATCTTCGCGCAGATTTTGTAATTCACGTTCTAAATTAGCCGCATTTGCCGTGCCGGTGAGCAATAGAACACCAACCACAACTCCGCTGAAACAAGATATTTTCATCGTATACCTTTCTTTTGATTAAAACACTGCGTTTTTTATACAGCGTTTTAATCAAAAGTGCAAGAGGGTTTTAAAGGTTTTAGCCGGTTTATATTGTAACAGAATTAACCTTACTATGTTTAGATAGAATACCTGTGTCAACTTCGCCGACTTTATAGCCGGCGGAATTGCATATGAAAATACTAAATTGATTTAACGACTATAAGTAAATTATCTGACTTATAATCCGCATACACCATACCCATCGTACCCTTTAAGACATTCATCATTAGTTTCAAATGATAAAAGCATGGCAAATGAAGAACCTAATCCTTGTTTTCCAGCTTCACTTATATTAGAACACATGGTCACTGCATCATTTATGTCAATTGGTAATTTTTTAGCTTTGGTATAAACAGGATGCGCTAATATGGATCTTATTCCGGCATCACTCCAATCGTGAGTAAATAATTCTATGCAAACTTCCTCATTGTCTGTAGGTGTAACGTATTCAATAACAAAAGCCTTCGCATCTCCCCTTTTAAATTTACCTGTTGAGTGTAAAAGAACCGTATCCCCAAACACATTTCTTATATTATTACCATCCCACATTTCATCAGGCACAAGTTTTGCTTTTTTAATTACTTTATCATCATTCACTCCTTCATAATTTCCTTGTGAAGCAAAAAAAGTCCGCACATTACCGGCAATGAGAGTAATTTGCTCAATAGCCTTATTGATTCTATATTTTTGCATTGCCTTGGAATAACCAGCGATGCCGCCAACCGATAACACACCGATTATAGCCAGCACGCCCAACATCTCAATCATTGAACGTCCGCTCTGCACGCTTTTCGTCATTGCGAGCGCAGCGTGGCAATCATTATTTTTTATTTCTAAGTTTATCATAATTTTATCTCCTCTGTTAAAATTATCTATTAATAAAAATCTAACCGCCAAACGGCGGCCGGGAAGTTAGTAAATCATATGAAACTCGATGATCCGTTTTACCTTTAGAACAAAGTCCCTGTACATCCGCAAAACGCTCCCCAACCAAGTCGGAGATAAATCAATACACATAACGACATAGAATATGCCGAGTTTCATAAGAGCTTACTAAGGCCCTGAACCGAAGTTCTGATTTTACTATATCACAAAAAAACTAAAAGTCAAATAAAAAATTCTTATGAGCTTAATTTACCCCTTAAAGCCCTGCGCTACCACATACATTTCTACCGAATCCTGACGGCTGGCATCGGGTTTAAAATGTGTAACTTTATCAAAGTGTTGTTTCATATCGCTAAGCAACTGCGCTTCGGTCCCGCCTTGGAAAACCTTGGCAATAAAAATACCGCCGGATGCCAAAACTTCTTTGGCAAAATAGTATGCCGCTTCCACTAAACCAATTGTACGTAAGTGGTCTATGTTCTGCACTCCGGTTGTGTTTGCCGCCATATCACTCATTACAACATCGGCAGGACCGTGCAATAATTCTTTTATTTTATCGGCCGCTCCCTCGGAAGTAAAGTCCTGTTGCAATAAAATAGCCCCGTCAATCGCCTCTGTCGGCAATAAATCCATTCCGACAATTTCTCCGCTGCCCTTATTGCGCATAGCGGCAACCTGAGTCCATCCGCCGGGGGCGCAACCTAAATCTATAATTCGTTTTCCTTTGCCCAAAAAATGATATTTTTCATCAAGCTGAATAAGCTTGAAAGCGGCTCGTGAACGATATCCCAACCGCTTAGATTCTGCCACATACGGGTCATTTAATTGCCGTTGCAACCAACGATTTGATGAAACGGTGTTGTATTTGGCGTTTTTTACTTTTACCGCCAACATTTTACGCCCGCGCACTTGTTTTGCTGATTGTGTTAATTTACTCATTGTTCCCTCAATTCAGCACAAACGGCTTCCATCGCTCCTTTTAACGAGGATGTTATTTTTTTGATGTGCAGATTTTTATAAATAGTTTGAAAAATTATTCCTCCGGCGACAAAAATTGCTGCTCGATTTTCACCAATATACGGACTTTCACTCATTTGTGCGAAGTTCATTTTAAATAAATCGGCAATGACTTTGTCAAAATCTTCTGTGTCGGCACTCAAACCGTCGGCATAATAGCGATCGTAAGTCTTCGTATTTTTTATCATACTCATCATTCGCAAAGCCGGACTTGATGTTGCAACACAACAACATTCCGGAAGATAGCGCGCTAAATTACTCTCTTTAACAAAAATATCAGTATATTTTTTAATTTCTGCCGCTAATTTTTGCGCTTTTGGGGCATCGTATTCAATTAAATCAAATTTTTCCGCCGCAGTGCGGGCCCCCCACGGAATGGAAATAGTGTATAATATTTGCGGGTGGGTGGTATTAGTTGCCAAAGTTATTTCGGTTGAGCCACCGCCTAAGTCATAAACAATTACGTAAGGAAAATTTTTATCGGCATTCAGCACGGCACCGTGCAAAGTTAGCAACGCTTCTTCCTCACCGTCAATAATTTCCAAGTTAATACCGCAAATTTCTTTAACCATTGCCACAAATTTGTATCCGTTTTCAGCAGTTCTACAAGCAGCTGTGGCGATTGCTCGATATGATTCGACATCATTTTGACGTATGATTTTGGCAAATTTGCCCAAGGCTTGCAGTCCACGTTCAATCGCCGCATCGGTAAAGCAGTTTTTTTCGCTCATACCCTCGCCCAAGCGAGTGCTGATTGCTTCGCGATAAACTTCTTTTCCGTTGTCTGCGGTAATTAGTAATCGACAAGAGTTTGTGCCCAAATCAATGGCTGCCAAATTTTTCCCTGCCATATTTTTTTCCTCTTTTACGTTTATGACGATATTTACCGTCTTTATGGAAATAGTTGTTTTTTTGATGGTGCATCATATCTAAAAGCATACCTTCACGAATACCTCTATCGGCAACGGTGATTTCTGAAATTGGCCAAAATGAACATAAAGCTTCAATAATGGTGCAACCGGCAATGGTTAAATCGGCCTTTTGTTTGCCAATACAAGAATTGCGGCAACGTCCTTCATAGCCCATATTTTTAATCCGTGAGATGACTTTATCAATTTCCGCACCCGACATGGAGAGGCCATCTACTGCTGCCCGATTATAGCGCGGTAAATTGAGGTGTACCGCCCCTAAAACCGTTACGGTGCCGGAAGTTCCGATTACCTGTATTTCTTGGTTTTGTATGGCTTCACGTATTTTGTATTTATCTTCAAATTCCTGTAAAATTTTTTGTGTGCGTTCTACAATAGTATCATAAGCAAGCTTGGTCATATCTTTGGCAGGAAAAGCTTCGGAAATTGTTACTACTCCATAGGGCAAAGAAACAAACCCTTCAATAAAAGTTCTTCCGCTTTCCGTAACACGAGCCAGAGAAATCTCAGTTGATCCGCCGCCTATATCAAAAACAAGCGCACGCTTAATCATTCGGTTAAGCAAGGGCATACATCCGACCACTGCCAATCGCGCTTCTTCCTTAGATGTAATGACCTCCATATTGAGGCCGGTTTCCTTACTGACAATTCTTTCAAAATCATTACAGTTTACGGCACGGCGACAAGCGGCAGTTGCCACAAAGCGCATACGCACCAAAGGAGTATATTCTTCAATTATGGCACGACATACTTTTAGGGCAGAAATTGTGCGCCGTATGGCTTGTTTGGAGAGCATATTACCATTGATGATTCCTTCGCCCAAGCGCGTTATTCTTGAAAATGTCTCCACTAAATGAAAAGAACTTGGAGTTGGCTTGGCAATTACCAATCGACAAGAGTTTGTGCCTAAATCAATAGCCGCATAGTAACCGCTGTTCGGTTCTGTTTCTGTTTTTTCGTTCAGCGGTTTTACTTTTGTTTTTTCTCTATCAAATGGCACACGTTTGTCTTGCACTTTTATTCGGCTCCAACCCCAAACATTTCAGTTCTTAATTGTTGCCGTAGTTCGTCAATGCAAATTAAATTTTTGCCGTCTTTATAATACCAATATTCCCATCCGTTGCAAGCGGCGGCATTTTGTGCAGCAGCTCCAACCTGATGAATGGAGCCGGTGGCTTTTGAACTTTTGATTGACCCGTCGGAACGAATTGTGGCAAACTGTTTGCCGGCACAGTCGCATAAAGTATCTCCCGGATGCAGAAGTCCGCGTTCAATAACCGCACCAAAAGGAATGCGTTGAACTTTTTTCTTGGTCATATATTCCATAGCCGAAACACTCATCGGTTCAATAGCGGCAATTCGCTCTTTGGCACCGGCAACATAAGAGGAATCTCGTTCGATACCTATAAAATGGCGTCCCATTTTTTTGGCGACGGCGCCGGTTGTTCCAGTTCCGAAAAACGGATCTAACACAATATCTCCCACTTTGGTGGAAGAGAGCAAAACTCTATATAACAATGCTTCCGGTTTTTGTGTCGGGTGCAGTTTTTCGCCATTTTGATTCTTCAAACGCTCTTTACCTATGCAAATCGGTATCTCCCAAATACTACGCATTTGCGTATCGTCATTAAGTGCCTTCATTGCTTCATAATTAAAAGTATATTTAGCTTTAGGATTTTTAATGGCCCAAATTAAAGTTTCGTGTGCGTTTGTAAAACGTGTTCCTTTAAAATTAGGCATAGGATTTGTTTTATTCCATACAACATCGTTTAAAATCCAAAACCCTAAGTTTTGTAAAATATAGCCGACACGGAAAATATTATGATACGAGCCGATAACCCACAAACTTCCGTTATCTTTTAGCACTCTTTTGGCGGCGCTCAACCATTTTTTGGTATATTCATCATAAGCAGACATACTTTCAAAACTGTCCCATTCTTCATTAACACCGTTAACCACACTATTATCCGGTCGCAACAAAGTTTCACCTAACTGCATATTATAAGGCGGGTCAGCAAAAATCAGATCTACCGAATTTTCCGGCAAACCGTTCATTGTTTCTACGCAATCTGCATTAATTATGCTATCTATGCTATCTTCTAATTTCATTTTTCTACCTACATTTAAGCTCAATTACCGTCAACATACAGTAAATAAGGTTATAATTTTGTTAATTTTGGAAATTTTTTCTTTTAAGTGTTTGCGAACTTTTACAAAAAGTATTTGACTTTTTAATTTTTTATGATAACATGTAACTACGACGAGGCAACTTGTCTGAGGTGTGAGAACCTCTTTTACACGCGTCGCATACAGACGTAAAATATTTCCGGCTTTGGCTGGAAGGCAGTTGAATAAGAGTGATTTAATAGACTGCACTATTTCGTGTAAAGTAGTTCTCAACTTCCGGCCGCCTTATTGGGCGGTATTGTTTTTATTAGTGATTAATTAAATGAAAGGAAGTTTATTATGAGAAACTTAAAAATAAAAAATAATGAATCCGGACGTTCGATGATAGAAATGCTTGGCGTGTTGGCTATTATTGGTGTTTTGAGTGTCGGTGGTATTGCCGGATATTCAAAAGCAATGCAAAAATATCGCATTAACAAAACTATTGAGCAAATAACCCTCATTGCCGGAAATGTGAGGACATTTTTTGCAAACCAGAGAAATTATAGTGGATTGAATGATGATAGTGTTATAAAAAAAGCCAAGCTTGTGCCCGATGAAATGTGGGATGGAAATTATATTAAAGATGTTTGGGGTAATACGTTGTATATGCATGGAGAAACACCGTCTTTTTATATCAATTTAGAGGAAATTTCTGAGAGTGATTGCATTGAATTAGGAACACAAGATTGGACAAATCTTAATCTGGCGGGGATTTCTTTGGGCGGAATTAATACAGACAAATATGATTTTAAATATGATGGTATATGTTCCGAATCAACTTCAACAATATTCTGTGCCAAAGATATTCCGGTTGCGGTAGATAAAGTTGTTACGGCTTGCAGTGGTGGTAATAAATCTTTATACTTTGTATTTAAAAAATAACCTACTTTTTCATAGCTTCGGCGCCGGAGATAACGTCGATTAATTCGTCGGTTATCTCCTCTTGGCGCTCATCTTATGCAGCAAAATCAAAAGTAAAAGGTGGGTTGCAAAAATAACTATTGCTATTTAAAACAAAATGTGTTATATATACCTTCGGTTTGTGTTAGGGAATATTGTTTACATGATTGTTGACGGTAATAATGCAAGGCAAAGAAATATTTTGATAAATAAATGCTTTTATCAAACAATGATAAAGATAATGGACTTGTTTGCTGAAAACGGAGATGCCGATTATGCCAATAAAACCATAGAGGTGATTGCAGCATATCATGATATTCAACAGAAACGTCGGCGTAATAATTTGGAAGATAATTATAAAATTGCCTATAATGCCATAGACGATGCCGTGCGCGATGTAGCAAATAAGGTGTTCTATACTTTTGGAACAGAGAGTTTTAGCAAAGCTTATAATTCTTTTTGCGATTACAATTATATGCAAACCATTCGCAACCGCTTGCACAAGCCTAAAATAAAGTAAGCTGTGCATTGATTTGAGTTTTTGTTGCATATAAACTTCTTTTGTTTATTATAAAACATAATATAAACAATTATTGAGAGGTGCAATATGACACAGGTTTCGGTTATCGGTTGCGGCCGTTGGGGAACTTTTTTAGGTTGGTATGTGGCAAATTATTGTCAGGCGGATACTGTTTTGATGTATGGTATTCCCAATGACAAAACTTATGAACAGTTAAAAAACGAACGCAAAAACGAATATCTTTCGTTGAGCGATAATATGTTGTTAACCACAGACTTGGCGCAAACTTTGGAAAATGATTTTATTATTATTTCCATCAACTGCCAAAATTTGCGCGGACTTGCTAAACAAATTAACGAGTATAATGTTGAAGGTAAAACATTTTTGTTGGCAATGAAAGGTTTAGAAGAGCCATCAGCAGAGATTTTGGCAGATGTGTTTATTGAAGAAATTAAACAAAAAATTCATGTAGCAACTTTGGGTGGTCCGGGACATGTGGAAGATTATATGCGCAAAGTTCCTTCTGCTGCGGTTATAGACAGTTATGAGCCGGAAACACAGGATCGTGTTATTAAGTTTATGCAGAGTAATTTAATACGTTTTTATTATGGAACCGATATTATCGGCAATCAGGTTGGTGCGGCTTTGAAAAATGTTATCGGCTTGGCCGCCGGTATATTAGACGGTTTGGGTTGGTATGGCTTAAAAGGTGCGTTGATGACACGAGCCCCAATAGAAGTAGGACGTTTGATTGCTTTTAAGGGTGGTAATCCGAAATCGGTTTATGGTTTGGCACACTTGGGCGACTATGAAGCGACCTTATTTTCACGCAATAGCCACAATCGTATGTATGGCGAAATGTTTGCCAAAGGCGAAAAATATATGAAATCAGCGGAAGGAGTGGCTACTCTTAAAGCAGTAAAAGCTATTGCAGACAGAGAAAATATAGATATGCCGATTTGCCAAGCATTGTATAAGGTAATTTATGAAAATGCAGATATAAAATCTACTATTCGAGGATTGTTTGACCGTTCTCTGAAACAAGAATTTTAGACTTAGTATCGGCATTTATTTTCAAAAAAATAAAATTTAACAAAGCCTCGTGTATGCGAGGCTTTGCCATAACTGAAAAAATTGTTTAATACATAGTTATACCGATGGCGCAATAACCATCATCAATACATTCACATGATTGAACTGCTTTATCCAATGGTATCGGCACAGGATTAGCAGTATTATTCGGGCAGAAAAAAGATAGCATATCGGAATTTTGTCCGCTACAATTATCTAAATTGATTCCTTCATCAAAAGCCAATAGTAAATCTTTTACTATACCAACGGCAATCAAATTTCCCATTGAGCGCCAATCGTATGTGGCTAAAGTAATACAAGCTTCTTCGTCAAGACCATTAATTTGTAGTGCAAAAGCAGAATCTATTATACCTTGTGAATCTTTTACTGACGTTCCAATAAATAATTCACCGCCAAACGAATGGATTAATTTACTTTTATCGCTGTTCCACATTTCATCAGGTGCTAATTTAGCTTTTCGAATAACATTATAGTTTAATCCGGCGTATTTACCTGAGATTGAACCATTGCGTTGGTTCGTAAAAAATGTTTGTATGTTGGCAGCAGTTTGCGTAACCTGTTCAATTGTTTTGTTGATGCGATACTTTTGCATTGCCTTCGAGTATCCGGCGATTCCGCCAACCGATAATACACCGATTATGGCAAGAACGCCAAGTATCTCTATTATTGAACGTCCGCTCTGCACGCTTTTCGTCATTGCGAGCGCAGCGTGGCAATCATTATTTTTAATTTCTAAGTTTTTCATAACAAACTTCCTTTCTGTTAACTTATTGACATTACATTAAAATTACCGCCAAATAAAGGCGGTCGGAAGTTCGAAACTATCACGATAAATAGTATGAGCTATTTGACTTATCTTATTTACTCATCTTCCAACCATAAAGTCGGAGAATTTTACGTCTTTTACGACGATCGTGAGAGGTTTCGACACCTCAGACAAGTTACCTTATCATATTTTTACTATATCATAAAAAAACTAAAAGTCAAACTATTTTTTTGCAAAAGGCGTATGAAAAAACATTAAGTCTTTATTTAGCGTAAAAATCCTGTTGAAACCGATTAAAATATTGATGACAATGCGTAGAAATTGAGTAAAATATGCGTAGTTTAAACAGAGATTGGCAAATGAAACCTATATACAAAAGAGTTTTATTAAAACTTTCCGGCGAGGGATTATCCGGTGATGACGGCAGTGGAATAAATATGTCGGCAGTGTGTAAAGTTGCTGGTGAAATCGCTGAAATTAATCGCTTAGGCGTGCAAGTTGGGGTGGTTGTCGGCGGTGGAAATTTTTTCCGTGGTGCTAAAAATGTTAGTAAAGTTATGGATCGTAGTCAGGCCGACCAAATAGGAATGTTGGCAACGGTTATGAATGCGGTTGCTTTGAAATCTGTTTTACAAAATAGCGGTTGCAAGGCTGAAGTTTTTTCCGGTTTGTCAATTCCGCAAATGTGTGAAAACTATAATTTTAATAAAGCCTATAAAGCTCTAAATGATGAATGTGTGGTGATTTTTGCCGGTGGAACGGGAAATCCGTATTTTACAACTGATACCGGTGCGGTTTTGAGAGCGGTGGAAATGCACTGCGATATTATGCTTAAATCAACTCAGGTGGATGGCGTTTATGATTCTGATCCGCGTATAAATCCACAAGCCAAACGTTTTGATGAGATAAGTTTTGCCGAAGTTTTGCAAAAGCAGCTTAATGTATTGGATATGACAGCTGCTGCAATGGCCAGAGATAATAATATGCCGGTTATGATATTTAAACAAAGCACAGATAATTCAATTATTGAGGCAGTTTGCGGTAAAGTGAAATGCACAGTAATAAAATAAAAGTTGGAGATAAAGATGACAGATTATAATTCATTAAAAAATGATACTTTGGAAAGAATGGATAAAACTTTGGATGCACTAAAATCTGATTTTGGCGGTTTGCGCGCCGGTCGTGCACATGTTAGCCTATTAGATGGAGTGTTAGTGGAGGCCTACGGTAGTTTGACCCCGATTAGTCAAGTCGGGACCGTTAGTGCACCCGATGCTCGCACTTTATCGGTAAGCGTATGGGATAAGGGTTTGGCAAAAAGTGTGGAGAAAGCTTTACGTGAAAGTGATTTGGGTTTAAATCCAATGTCAGATGGCCAACTTATTCGTATTCCGATTCCGCCACTCAGTGAAGAACGTCGTCGTGAGTTGGTAAAAATTGCCGGAAAATATGCTGAACAAAGCAAAATTGCTATTCGTAATATTCGTCGTGATGCTATGGATGATGTGAAAAAAATGAAAAAAGATTCGTTGATTTCCGAAGATGAGGAAAAAAAGTATAATAACGATATTCAAAAATGGACAGATGACGCCATCAAAAAGGTTGATGAGCAGTATGAAAATAAAGAAAAAGATATTATGCAGGTGTAGGAAGACGTTGTGACTGATATGACCGGTTTATCGCATATAGCTTTTATTATGGACGGCAATCGTCGTTGGGCCAAAAAGCGGGGTTTGCCCATTGCTATGGGACATAAAAAAGGTGCGGAAACATTGATTGAAGTGGCAAAGGGCGCTAAAAAAATAGGCCTTAAATATATGACCGTTTATGCTTTTTCAACCGAAAATTGGCAACGAGAAAAAGCCGAAGTTGATGCACTTATGGATTTATTGCGTCATTATTTGGATACAAGCTTTAAAGAATTACAAGAAAATGATGTGCGTATCCGCTTTATTGGCGAGCGCGATATGTTGGCAGAAGATATTGTTGCCAAGATGGATAAAATTGAAGCTGACACGCGGGATAATAAATCGGTTACGCTCTGTGTGGCTTTAAGCTATGGCTCACGTCAGGAAATTATTGCCGCCACCAAAAAAATTGCCGAAAAAGTTTGTTGCGGTGAGTTGGCAGTAGATGATATCAATGAAAAAATAATATCGGAAAATTTATACACTGCGGATATTCCGGAGCCGGATTTATTGATTCGCACCAGCGGAGAAATGCGTGTAAGTAATTATTTGCTGTGGCAACTTGCTTATACGGAATTTTATTTTTCTGCAACGCTGTGGCCTGATTTTTCCGTAAAAGAATTGGAAGAGATTATTGAAAACTATAAAACAAGGGAGAGACGATATGGTAAGTCGTAAAATGGGAGCAATGATAAAAAGAATTTTAGCAGCTTTGGTAATGATTCCTATTGCGGTAATAACTTTGTATGTCGGTAGTCCGTATGTGGAAGTTCTGGCAGTTATGGTGGGCGGATTGCTGGCTTGGGAATGGGCAAATATGCTATCTTCTCCGCAAAAAGCTTCACATTATGTTACGGCTTATATGATAACATTAGCAGTATCTATATGGGGATATAATTTTTCTCTGATTATTCCGATAATATGTATAGTGTCTTTGCTGGTTTATGTGCTGGCAGAAAAGGAAAAGTATCGCAAATTGCTGACTTTGGGTGTGCCTTATATATCAATCGGAATTGCGTCATTAATTTGGATTTATCGTTCGTTTGACCCGAGTGAGGGAAATTTTGATCCGCGTTACAATTATAGCTTTGTGATGACTATGTGGTTTTTCCTAATGGTTTGGAGTATGGATATTGGTGGTTTGGTTGTTGGTTGCAATCTTAAAGGCCCAAAATTGGCTCCTAAAATAAGCCCTAATAAAACATGGTCCGGATTATGTGGCGGTATGTTGCTTGCAATGTCTGTCAGCATAATATATATGTATTTTTGGACTAAAATTATGGATGTTCCTTTTTATGATTTTACTCATTTCCGCTATATCTCTTTTTCTTACAAAACATTACAAATACACCGTCATTGGAATATCGACGGTCAGATGTTTTATGCTGTATTGGCCATGATTATAGCTTTAATATCGCAGATTGGGGATTTGATAGAGTCAGCGATTAAGCGTCGTGTCGGAGTAAAAGATTCTTCTAAACTTATTCCTGGGCATGGCGGTGTTTTTGATCGTATAGACGGATTGATTTTTGCGGCACCGTTGGTATATCTATTCTTTATTTATATTTTGTAAGAGGCAAAAATGGAAATATTGTCAAATATCGTATACTACGTAATTCCTTTTATTGTTCTTTTAGGCATTTTGGTTTTTGTTCACGAATTCGGGCATTTTATTGTGGCTCGTAGGTTAGGTGTAACCGTGGTAGCTTTTTCTATCGGATTCGGTAAAGAATTATGGAGTACGGTTGATAAAAAGGGGACGAGATGGAAAATATCGGCAATTCCGTTGGGTGGATATTGCCAGTTTTTGGGCGATGCCGATGCATCTTCATCAACAATTGACGAAAGTGTTGCAGATTTACCGGAAGAAGCGAAAAAAGGCGCTTTTCATTTGCAAAAAACATGGAAAAAAATCTGTATAGTTGTTGCCGGTCCGCTGTTTAACTATCTATTTGCTATTTTGCTTTTTATCGGTTTGTTTTATAGCTTCGGTAAAATGGTTATTCCTCCGATTGTAGGACAGGTGATGCCTGATACGGCGGCAGCCGAAGCCGGAATCGTAGCCGGTGATAAAATATTGAATATAAACGGTCGAGAAACGCCGGATTTTCAAGCATTAGGTAACGAAGTTGCTTTGGCTGAACAAGATGAGGTTGAAGTCAATGTTGAAAGATTGATTAAGCTTAATTTGAGTAAGGAAGAAATTGAAAATCTGCAAGTTACTACCGATCAGCTTAAATGTGCTGAAGAAATAAACGGTAAATCTTGTTTGCCTTTTGTCCGCATTGAAAAACATGATGCAGAAAGCAATATAGCCAAAGCCGGATTGACCGAATTTAATAAAATTTATACCATAGACGGTACTAAGGTTAATACAGCGGAGGACCTGTTTGATTATGTGTCCGATAACAGTAAAGAAGTTTATGAGATGCAAGTTTATTGCTATCTGACGCTCAAAGTGATGCTGCGTGACACTAAATATGAGAATGAGAACGGGCAAAAAGTCAAGCGTCGCATGTTAGGCGTTGTTTCAACACCTGAATTGTCGGTTGCCGAAGAGATGAGTTTTTCCGAAGCAGTTGTGGCAGGTTTTGCCGAAGCATACGACTTAACGGAATCTTCTTTACGCGGTATCGGACAAATGCTAACGGGGGCACGTGCCAGCAAAGATGTTGGCGGAATTATCCGGATTGCTGAAATGTCCGGAGATGTTAGCAAAAGTGGAGGTTTGTTGAGTTTTATTTATTTTATGGCGCTGTTGTCAGTCAATTTGGGCTTGCTCAATTTGTTTCCGATTCCGGTGCTTGACGGAGGAAGTTTGGTTATTTATTTAATTGAGCTTGTTATCGGTCGTGAACTTAATGCCAAAATAAAAGATTATATCTTTAAATTCGGCTTATTTATTGTTTTGGCTTTGATGGTGTTGGCAACATGGAATGATATTACACACCTGATAAGTCGTTGGTTTGATTAATATAAGGAAAAAACTATGAAAAAACTTATATATTGCGGATTGTTGGGGAGTTTGATTTCTTTTCAAGCCAATGCTGACGGTCTGTATATTAAAAATATTGAAGTAGACGGTCTGCAACGTGTGGAAAAAGCGACAGTTCTTTCTTATTTGAACTTGCGCCAAAATTCCAATGTTAGCCAAGATGATTTGGATGTGTCATTTAAAAGTCTTTATAATACAGGGTTATTCAGTGATATAAATTTTGATACATCAACAGCCAATGTTTTGAAGATAAATGTTAAGGAAAATCCTATCATCGGGCAGCGTGCATTTGACGGTAACGATAAAATAGACGATAAAATTTTGGAAAAAGAAGTTCAGTTAGCGCCACGCTCTGTTTATGATAAAGCCAAAGTTCAGCAAGATGTTCAGCGTATTTTGGATGTATATCGCAAAACAGGTCGTTACTCGGTTACGGTGGAACCGAAAATTATTGAGCGATCTGAAAACAGGGTGGATTTGATTTATGAAATTGATGAAGGATCAGCCGCAAAAATTGATAAAATCAATTTTTTGGGCAATACCCATTATACCGGTTCGGAATTGCAAGAAGAGATTATGAGCAAAGAAAGCCGCTGGTACCGCATTTTCAGTTCGGCCGAAAATTACGATGCTGAAAAAATGGACTATGACAAAGAAATGTTACGTCGTTTTTATACCAATCGTGGTTATGCCGACTTCAATGTGCAGTCTGCTGTTGCCGAATTGAGTGAAGATCGCAAATCGTTTATATTAACATTTACCTTAGAGGAAGGACCTCGTTATGAAGTGAAAGATGTTAAAATAAACTCCAATATTGAAGGAATTGACACCAAAACTCTTTATGACGATTTGGAAGTAGAAAGCGGTGATTGGTATAAAGCCGATGATGTGGAAAAATCTGTTGCGCAAATTACCGAAACATTGAATAAGAAAGGTTTTGCCTTTGTAGATGTAAATCCTGAATTTATTCGTGATACGGAAAATAACAAAATTGATGTGGTGTTTAATATTGATGAAAGCGAACGTTTGTTTGTAAACCGTATCAATATTACCGGGAATGACCGCACATTGGACGAAGTTATTCGCCGTGAATTCAGAATAGACGAGGGGGATGCGTTGAATGTATCCAAACTACGTGATTCGCGTCGTAATGTAGAAAATTTAAACTATTTCAGCAAGGTTGATATTCAAACTGATATGGTGGGAGATAACAAAGCTGATGTTAACGTTAATGTTGAAGAAAAATCTACCGGATATTTTAATGTAGGTATAGGTTATTCTACTACCAACGGTGCGTTAATCCGTGCCGGTGTGACGGAAACCAATTTTCGTGGTCGCGGACAAGAAGTAGGATTTAATGTGGGTATTTCACAGAGAACAAAGGATTATGATATAAGCTTTACGGAACCATATTTCTTAGGTCGTCGTTTGAGTGCAGGTATTGATTTGTTTATGCAGGATCAAGATTATGAAGACGAAGCTTCTTATGATACTCGCACAACAGGTATCCGTCCGCGTTTTGGTTGGAAATATACCGATGATTTATATCATTATGCCCGCTATACATACAGCGATAATAAAGTTAAGAACGTAAAAGATTATGCTTCTGAATATATTAAAGCTGAAAAGGGGAGTGCAGTAACTTCTTCTATTGGCCAAACTTTGGTATATGACAAGCGTGACAGCGCGATAAATACAAAAGAAGGATATTACTTATCCGGTGGGTATGATTTTGCCGGTGTTGGCGGAGATACAAAATATAACCGTATTGATGTTAAAGCCTACAAGTTTTATACCGTAGCCGATTATTTTACATTTAAGCTATTCTCCACAGGTGGTTACATTGCCGGATACGGTGGCAAAGATGTTCGTTTGTTTGACCGTTATTACATTGGCGGACAAACCATGCGCGGTTTTGAGTTTGCCGGTATTGGCGCGCGTGATAAGCGCACAAATGATGCATTGGGTGGTAACTGGATGATGTATTCAGGTGTTGAAATGACTTTTCCTATCGGTTTGGATGAGTTAGGTGTTAAAGGCCGAACATTCTGGGATTTGGGTGCTTTGGGTAAACCGGATAACTTTAACTCTGAAAAAGTTTACTATTCTTCTAAAATCAGACAGTCTATCGGTTTCGGATTTGACTGGATGTCTCCGATGGGAAAAATCAATATTGATTTCGGTTTCCCGATTGTTAAGGAAAGATATGATGAAAAAGAAGTATTCCGTTTGAATTTCGGAACAAGTTTGTAAGGAGCCTAAAATGGTTGATAAAAACTTTTACAATGTAAAGGAAAACGTAACTTTGGCACAAGTTGCCGAAGTTACGGGAGCCGTTTTGACGGATTCCAGCAAAGCAGATGAAATAATCAATGACATTGCCACAATGGCAAGTGCAACAGGCGATGAACTTTGCTTTTTCTATGATCGCAAAAACAAAGCGAAAGCCGGAGAAATCAAAGCAAAAGCCTGTGTTACCACCGAAGATTTAAAGCAATTTGTGGCGCCTGAGGTGATTATTTTAACTTGTGATGATCCGAAAGTTGCTTTCGTTAAATTAAATGAATTTATGTATGCGGAGAAGGTCGCAGAAAACGGAATAGATGTTAGCGCAAAAATTGCCACAAGCGCAAAAATAGGTAAAGATTGCTTTATTGGTGCTAATGTGGTTATTGATGAAAATGTTGTTATTGGTGATAATTGCCGGATTGAGGCCAATGTGGTAATTGCACATGATTGCAAAATCGGCAACAATTGCCGGATAGGCAACGGCGCCTCCATTGCTTACAGTATTATCGGCAATAATTGCTACATTTATACAGGTGCGCGTATCGGGCAGGATGGATTCGGTTTTCAACTGATAAACGGACAACATCACCGTATTCCGCAAATTGGCCGGGTTATTATCGGTAATGATGTGGAAATCGGGGCGAACAGCTGTATTGATCGTGGCGCGCTTGATGATACTGTAATCGGCGATGGTTCGCGTATTGATAATTTAGTGCAAATTGCGCATAATGATAAATTGGGACGCGGCTGTGTGGTTGTGGCACAAGTTGGAATTGCCGGCAGTTGCACACTTGGTGATTATGTTGTTTTGGGTGGGCAGGTCGGTTTGGCCGATCACTTGAATATCGGCAGCGGGGTGCAAATAGCTGCACAATCCGGTGTTATGCGAGATATTGAACCTGGCAATGTAATGATGGGATCACCTTGTGTTCCGTTTAAAGACTTTATGCGCCAAGTAGCGTTTTTGCAAAAAAATTCAAAAAAATAGAGGATAAAATGGCTGAAAATAAAATTTATGACATTAACGAAATTATGAAAATGTTACCACACCGCTATCCGTTTTTGTTGGTGGATCGGTTGGAAGTGGAAGAACCTGGTGTAAAAGGTGTAGGTTTGAAAAATTTGACTATGAATGAGTTGTTTTTTCAAGGGCATTTCCCTAACAATCCGATTATGCCTGGGGTGTTGCAAATTGAGGCAATGGCACAAACTGCCGGTTGTGTGGTAATGAGTGCTGATGAAAATTATTCCGAAAAAAAACGTAGCGTTTTGTTTATGTCGGTTGATGGCGTTAAATTCCGTAAACCAGTGCGTCCTGGCGATCAGCTGAAAATGCACTTGGAAAAAATTAAGGAACGTCGTAACATCTTTGTTTTCAAAGGTGTTTCTATGGTTGATGATCAAGTTGTTTCAGAAGCAGAATTAACCGCCATGATTGTAGAAGAATAGTTTTAATTATCATTAAAACATTATGCCGGCTCTGTAATTGAGCCGGCATAGTATGTTAAGAACATGTATTACCTTTTTTTGTATCAAAACAATTAGAATTAATATCGAAGTAAAATGTAATCTTATTACCACCTATAACTTTACTACACAAATTTATAACTTCATCTATGACGATGTGTTACACACCGTATAACGTAAGAGCCTATCAGAGCTCCGAACCGAAGTTCTGTTGTTATGGTATCACAAAAAATAAAAAAGTCAAATATTTTTTACACATCGGCAAATAACATTTGTCAATACTCATAAAAAGTACTGACATAAGTTACTTAAAAATTTTAATTCTATCTTTTAAGGGAAGAAAAGTTTTGGAGGCCGGTTCTTTATCAATACTTCCGCATGGCATTTGTGCCACCATTTTCCAAGAGTGTGGCAAATTGAGCCATTGCCTAACTTCCGACTCTATAAGTTCGTTATAATGTTGTAATGATGCACCGATTTCATTTTCTGCCATAGTTAGCCACACGGCATATTGCAACATTCCGTTAGCTTGTTCTGCCCAAATCCGAAAGTTTTTTTTATATAGGGGGAATTTCTTTTTTAATTCATTGACGGCTTTATTATCTTCATAAAATAAAATTGTAGCGTATGCGTCAGAAAAGGAAGTTATTTTATCTTTACTTGCGGCTAATCGCTCCTTAGAAGTTACCTTTTTAACAGTTTGCCATACAATATCCCAAAACTTTTTATGATATTCTCCTAACAAAACAACCACACGCGCAGACTGCACATTAAACGCACTCGGAGAATGCTTGACACAAGCTTCTATTGTTTCCAAAAAACAAGCTTCTGTTACCGATATTTCATCACCCAAACCATAAATAGAACGGCGACGGCTTAAACTGTCCTGTTCAATACAATGCATTTTATTTCTCCTCTGATTTAACAGATATAAACATTTTGGGCAATTTCAAGTCTAATCAATATAATTGCCAATTCTTTTTAACAAATTGTGTGTTTTTGCGGCAGCATCTTTATCTTTTAATTCGTCATAAATATCAAGAGCGGAAAGGTAATAGTTGCGGGCTTCTAACATTAGATTTTCGTCTTCATCTTGCTTGCCGAGTAAATAATAAATATTACCTATGTCTTCTTGAACTTTTGCCCATTCCAACGGATGTGTATATTGTTCAAAAACTTTTTGTTGGTTTTTATAACTTATTATAGCTAATTGCATAATTTCTCGGCTGATAGTATTTGTACCGAGAGATGTCAGATAATAACCTAAGAGTCCTTGTATATGGCACCAAGACTGCGGAAATTGTGCCCATGTATAAACTTTCTCCGCTTCACGCAGTTGTGCAACCGAATCACGCAGAGCTTGTAAATCATTTGTATACTTCCAAAATTCAAAATATAAAACTGCCAAATGATATGAAATAAGTCCGTAGTCGTAAGGATAACTGCGATTTAAATATTTTTGTGCTGTTGTGTAGTTTGAAATAGCCTTTTTTAAATAATCATAATTATTTTCCGTATTGTCGGTTAGTGCTGCTTCGTATAGTTGTCCTAAGTTATTATAAATACAGCCGTAATATATTGGTAATCTCATATATTCTTTATTTTTCAGTGCATTTTCAAATAATGAGCTTATTATTTCTATGTTATCCGGTGTTAAATTACCTTTTACACTATTTAGATATATTTTAGCCAACATATTCATGATATATGGCATAAATTCACGTGAAATATCTTTTCGCGAAACATCGGATGAAAGTAAAGATATTATTTCTTTCAGTAAGTGTGGTTGATTTTTTATTTGCGCATCTGTTGAAGGTATGATGGCCGCAATAACTATGCCATATATCAATAATAACAAGGACTCGGAAAATTTTTCATATTCGGTAAAATAATTAAGTGGAACATAAAGACTATCTAATAAAGAAAAAGATAGTGCATTGGGAATAATGTATTGATTTGCGACCTGAAAATTAAGTCTGATTTTGCCGTTTTCTTCATATCCCCAAATTAATATGTCTGATTTTGAGCTACTCAATATACGCGTTCCGCAATCTATAAAATCAAAAAAATTACGCCCTTGTAAATTTAAAAATCCTTTGGGAAACATTTCATCAAAAAATTGCACCGTAAACAAATTGCTTTGTTTTAGCAAATCAACCAATACTTTTCCGCAATTTGTGTTGCAACGGTCTTCAAAAGCGACAACGGTTATCTTAAAAATACCTTCTTTATCGTTTTGTTGAGGGGAACGAATAAATTTGCGAATATTGGTCAAACAGTCATTAAAGGGCATCTATTGTTTGTCCTTTGGATTGAAAATATTTTTTGTATCTTCAATGTTTTTCTTTAAATCACTGACAAATTCTTTATTTATATCTTTTATGGAGCGTAGTCCGCGGAATGGTTTACCAATAGATCCGTTTAACCAAATAGTGATTATACCAGAAACGATAATTAATGAATACATGTTAACGGAAAATAGTTGAAACAACGCTAAAAGGCAAACAACCAAGCCTATTTTAATCATTCCGGTAGTTAAAACCGTAACATTGTATTTTTCCGCCGCTAAATAATAATTTGTATTTTCGGCTAAATTTTGCCGTCTTTCTCCTATAAATTTGTTGAAAACAGCAACAGTTAATTCTGCCCAAAATACCAGCGTAAACATGATACAGGAAACAAAATTAAACTCCCCGACATTCATCAGAAGTAAGCTGCTTATTAAATAAGTTATGCCAACACAGGCACCATCATCCAAATCTATTTTAACAGAGTAATAGTTCATTATCATATATGCGCACATGGTTCCCAGCAGAAGACCGGCGCATGCTGATGTATATAAGGGCGCCGCACCTATGATTCCCAAAAAAATCAACCCGACGCAGACAATGCTTTGCGGCACTATGAATGTATGTGGTAACATGTTAAGAATTTTAATTCCCAAACAATACACGGAAAATAATACAACCAATAACAAACGAAAAGCCCATACAGGTATATCAGGGAACACATTGCCGACACCTATCGGCTGAATCCAAACTGTAGCTGCTATACAGGCAATTACTACAATGCTGAATGAAAACGTATAAAATATCAGGCTGGCTCCGTATATAATTGCGCTGAGTAATAAAGGTAACAAAAATCTATGGAGTGTTAAATCTTCCACAAAGTCATTGTTGGCAAGCGAAAAATATGCTCCGGCAGCACCCAACGCATATATAAAATAAATATACGGAAATGCCAGCATATTCATCTTAAAACTTAAACTGTTAGAATATTCGTTACAGCGAGGCAAATACATCATATACATTGCCATAAAAGCTAAAATAACAAAAATAAAGACAACCAACAAGCTATAACTCATTACGCTTCTCCTCAATTTTTTTTGTTATTATAAATGCAAATTATTAAATTATTCTTTGCATTTTGCAAATAAAGAAAGAATCTATACCGCTTCTATCTCTTTCAAAATAAGGTAATGTGCGAATAGTTCCGTTTGGCAATATAGGATTTTCATGCCATTTACCATAAGTGGAAATTTCTTTTAAGGTTATCGGAACGATCTTAAATTCTTTGTGTTCCTGCAAAAACCATTCAATTTGTTTTTCACCTTCGTCTTTACTGATGGAACAAACGCTATAAACCAAAATACCGCCTACTCGCAAAATATTTGAGCACAAAGAAAGTAATTTCCTTTGAGTTTGTATTTGTCGGTCCACATCATCTTGTGTTTTAATATGAATTACTTCCGGATGACGGCGCAGAGTTCCGGTAGCCGAACAAGGAGCATCAAGCAAAACTGCATCATAGCTTTCTTTTGTCGTCTGCATATACTCGGCGGCGTCAATTACCTTTGTGCGCAAATTATGATATCCCAAGCGATTCATGTTCTGTTGCAAAGTTTCCATACGTTCTTGCGAAACATCCAAAGCCGTAACACGAGCACCTCGGGCTAAAAGTTGAGCTGTTTTGCCGCCCGGAGCCGCACATAAATCAATAACATTCAAGCCGTTTATCCACCCCATGACTTGTACCGGCATGGCAGCAGCCGCATCTTGCACCCACCATTGCCCTTCTTCATAACCAGGGAGTCGTTCTATTTTTGTGCGCCTTTTGATCCGCAGACTGCCGTTAGGTAATAAATCACCGCTCAGTTTTTTTGCCCAATAGCGAGCATTATCTTTTACGCTGATATCTAACCAAGGTTGCCACGCAATGCTACCATTTATTTTTTTGATTTGGACTTTACCGTAATCTTTTAAAATGGCTCTAAACTCTTCCGGCATAAGATCTGATTTATGAACTCTTGTGCGCAACTCTGCTTTGTGAGCAATAACGTTGCGTAAAACAGCATTAACCAAGCCCGAAAGTGATTTTCCGCAATTTCTTTTAACTTGATCAACAGTTTCGTCTATTACCGCATAGTGAGCAGTTCCCATAAACAGAAGCTCGGCCATTCCCTGTATCAATAAATACTCGGCTAAGCGGTATTTGTTAGGAATTTTATTGTCTAAAAAACTATATAAAGCTTTACGCAAACCTACCCAATTTCGCAATGTTGTTAAAATTATCATATTGGTAGTAGATATACAACGCGGATCGATTCTTGATTTTAAATCAGAAAAAAATACCTTATCTTCTATTATTTTTTGAATAATTAAAGCACTGTTTAGTCGTAAACTTCTCATTTTTTACCTCTTATTTCGCTGATATTTTGAACAAGGACATACATTAACGGAATCAATACCAAACCGGCAAATGTGCCGATTATCATTCCACTGAATACCGGAACTCCCACAGCAACGCGGCTTCCGGCAGAAGCACCACTGGCCCATACTAACGGAGCAACACCTAAAATAAAAGTAAACGCAGTCATCAATACGGCGCGGAAACGTTCTTTTGTGCCATACAACGCTGCTTTCAATATAGGTGTGCCGCTGTTATGAGAATCTCGGGCAAATTCAACAATCAAAATGGCATTTTTGGCCGCTAATCCGACTAATAATACCAAGCCTAACTGGGCATAAATACTCAATGACATTTTAGTTATAAATAAACCTATTAAAGCTCCTAACATGGCTGCGGAAACAGAAAGCATAACAGACAACGGAATCATCCAACTTTCATATTGCGCCACCATGAATAAATAAGCGAACAATATGGCAAAACCGATGATATAAAAAATCTGCCCTTGATTGTTTTTTTCTTGCAAGCTTGCACCGGACCACGCATAACTGTATCCCTTCGGCAAAATACGATTAGCCAAATCTTCCAAAGCCTGCATAGCTTCACCTGTGCTGAACCCCGGATTTGCCAAAGCATTGACAGTGGCACTCGGATATTGGTTATATCGCTCAATACCGCGAGGTAACAGAACTGTTTTTACTTTAATTAAACTTCCCAAAGGAACCATTTGTCCTTTGTTGCTGTAAACATAAATATTGTTCAAGCTGTTCAGATCTTTGCGATATTTCCAATCTGCCTGCATTTTTACCTTATTAACCTGAGTGCCGATGTTAATATCGTTTATGTAACTTGAACCCACGTAAGTTTGCAATGATGAATAAATGCTACCAATGGCAACACCCAAAGACTCGGCCTTTTCACGATCAATTTCAATATAGGCATGCGGGGTTTGCGCATTATAGGTGGAATACGCCAACATTATTTGCGGCAGAGCCATGGCTTGAGCAGTAAAGTTTTGAATTACTGCTTCTAATTCATTCATATCAGTGCTCTCTACTGATTGAATTTTAAAATCCATGGCGTTTGTGGCTCCTAACCCCGGAAGGGCTGGTAATTCAAACATCTGAATTTTTGCTTCGGAAAAATTAGAGGTTATGGCGGACATTCTCTTTAAAATATTTGTAGAGAAATCGTCATCACTCTTTCTTTCTGACCAATTTTTTAATCCTAAAACACCAAATCCGACATTCTCACCTTGTCCGGCCATAATACTGAAACCTTCAAGATTCATAACAGATTTAATAGCCGGTTCGGTTTTGGCAGCTTCAAGAATTTTTTGATTAACTGCTTTTGTGCGCACATTTGAGGCTCCTTCCGGTAGTTGAACGTTAACCATTATAACACCTTGATCTTCCGGCGGCAAAAATGAAGTTGATGTTACTTTCAACCCTAAACCGATTAACAGAATCAATACACCCAAAATAAAAGCGATGATACTGATCTTTCTGCCGATATAACCTACAACTATCAAATATTTATTAGTGGTATTTTCTATAAATCGGTTAAAGAATCCTAAGAAACCTGTTTTTTTAATTTCAAAAGGTCGCAAAAAAGTTGCCGACAGTGCCGGAGATAGTGTTAACGCATTTATAGAAGAAAAGGTTACGGCAAAGCTGATTGTTATAGCAAATTGCTGATAAATTTTTCCGGTAATACCTCCCATAAAAGCAATCGGCACAAAAATTGCCAACAATACCAGTGTTGTAGCGATAACTGCACTTGAAACTTGTTCCATAGCTTTGGTTGCTGCTTGTTTGGAATTAAGATTTTCCGATTGCATTAAGTAAAGAGTTCGTTCAACCACCACAATGGCATCATCAACTACTAAACCGATAGCCAAAACCAACCCGAACAAAGTTAAAATATTTAAGTTGAAACCTAAGGCTTTCATAACGGCAAATGTGGCTAAAATGGAAACCGGAATGGCTATCGATGGAACCAAAGTTGCTCGCCAGTCTTGCAAAAATACGTAGCATACCAAAACAACCAAACCAAAAGTAAGAAACAGGGTAAAAAATACTTCTTCAATAGAAGCCAAAATAAAGTCGGTAGTATCTACAAATATTTTTACTTCCAAATCTTCCGGATAAAAGCGTTCTAATTTTTTCAGCTCTGCCCTCACGGCTTTCATTGCATTTACGGCATTCGCACCGGAAGATTTATTTATGATGATTGATACGGCCGGCTTACCGTCAACACGAGAACTTATTAAATAATTTTCTGATCCCAATTCAACACGTGCAATATCTTTTAAACGAACAAGACCTCCTTCTTCCGCCGTTCGCACTATAATATTTTCAAAATCTTTCGGTTCATTCAAACGTCCTTTGGTTTCTAATGAATAAACCAACACTTGATTGCCATCGCCCGGAGCCGAACCAATAGAGCCCAAAGACGGCTGAACATTTTGACTGCGAATGGCATTTTTTATTGTATCCAAAGGAATATTCAAAGCCGTTGCTTTATCGGCATCTATCCACACGCGCATACTTGTTGCGGCACCCATTACATTAACTTCGCCAACTCCATAAGCGCGGCTTAAAGCAATTTTTATGTTGTTTTCAACATAATTATTCAAAAAATTACTGTCGTATGTTCCGTTTGGCGAAGTAACTTGTAAAAATGCTAAAATATCAGAAGACCTACGTTGTACCGTAACTCCGACATCTTGAACTTCGGATGGTAAAGTGCTCAAAACCTGTTGAATACGGTTTTGTACTTTTACCTGATCCAAATCCGGATCAGTTCCGGTTTCAAAGGCAATAGAAAGCTGATATGCACCGGAATTGTAAGAGTTGGAGGACATGTACAGCATATTTTCAATACCGTTGATTGCTTTTTCCAGCGGAATACCAACATTGTTAGCAACTGTTTCGGCACTGGCTCCGATATAATTTGTTGAAACACGGATTTCCGGCGGAGCAATTTCCGGATACATGCCTATCGGCATGGATAATACCGAAACAATGCCTGCCAAGGCCATAACAATGGCTATAACTACGGCAAAACGAGGTCTATCAATAAAAAATTTAGAAAACATTTTTCTCTACCATCTGTTAATTTTCTACCACACCGATTTTAATCGGAGAATTATTTTGAATTTTTACCGTTCCCTGAACAACCACTAATTCACCCGGTTTTAAGCCTTTTTCCACAACCTGTTCAC
This sequence comes from Alphaproteobacteria bacterium, assembly GCA_017480745.1. Classification (GTDB taxonomy): domain Bacteria; phylum Pseudomonadota; class Alphaproteobacteria; order RF32; family CAG-239; genus RUG410. The sequence continues at coordinate 23,750 of JAFUSA010000019.1, read as the reverse complement.
TACCGTTGACTACATCACCCAAGGTTACACGACGTTGTTCGGCTATTCCGTGCAAATCATTTTCTTTGCTTTTTTCGTCATTTATACGGGCGACATAGACATAGGCTCCTTCTTTATCATAGGCAATAGCCGTCTGCGGAATAACAATCCCGTAAACAGGTTTATTGTCAGAAACAGAAGACTGAACATAATTTCCCGGAATCAGGCGATAATTTACGTTAGCCACATCTGCAAAAACAGACAGAGTCGCAGTATTGCTGTTTACCGCGTTATCATAAAAAATGTCAACCACTTTTTCATTAATTATTTCTCCATTTGGCAGAGTGATACGTGCATTTAACTCTTCTATTTTATTGTCGCGACTTTGCAAAGATGCAAATTCTCTATCTGTTAGCGAAAAACTTATTCTAACCGGATTTATTTGCACTATTTTAGCCATAACGGCGCCGGATGCTACAATATAATTACCTTTTGTTGCTAAAGCTTTACCAATTTTTCCACTAATAGGAGCCACAACTTTTGTGTGTTCTAAATCAATGGTGGCGACATCTAAGCTTGCCTGAGCTTCTTCAACGGCTGCCTTTGCTTGTAAATAAGCACTTTCAGCCATATCAAAAGTTGCTTTTGAGGCAAATTTTTCACTACTTAATTTAACTTGCCGGTTATAATCTCTTTCTGCTTTAACATAGTTTGCTTTTGCGCTGTCCAATTTTGCATTTGCTAAATCATAAGCAGCTTTGTATTTAGAAGAATCTATTTCAAACAAAACATCTCCTTCTTTAACAATACTACCCTCCTTAAACAAAACTTTTTCTACTGTTCCGCTGACTTGTGCTAAAATATTTACATCATTTATGGCTTCAATATAAGATATTTTATTGCTAAAAGATGATATATCCTTATTTTCTGCCTGATGCGCCAAAATATACACTTCTCCCATAGCATAATTCATACCTGCTTGCGGAGATAAACGACCCTTCAAATACCATCCGAAGGCTATAAAAAGAGCCACAATTAAAATACGTTTAGAAAGTTCCCATAAATCAGGATATTTAATTTTCATCTTTTACATCCTCTGTTTTTATACTGTTAAAAATTAAATTGAAACCGTTTTTAACCACATCGTCAAAATCGTGATTAAGCCTTTTGGTAAAATATGCTTCCATCATTCCGCCATACATGCACATTAAAATTTCACAAATCATATTTACATCAACTTCCGGCCGTATTTTATGTGATTTTTGCAATTTTTGCAATATTTCCGAAAACAGACTGCGCGTAATTTGCTTAGTTTCTTCTATTGATGGCTGAATTTTATTGATAATTGCTTCACTCCATTCCATTTGGCAAGTAATGAAAAACAAATATTTATATATTTGTGTATTTTCTTTAATTTGGCGATTATTATGCAAAGCCATGTCAATAATATCGGAAAATTCAACTATTTCTTCCGGCTGAAAATTTTTTAATGATTGTAAATGGCCGGAAATATATTCATTAATTAAAGCTGCGACAATATCCGGCTTGTTGCGAAAATACCAATATACAGCGCCTTTGGTTAAATTAATACGTTTAGCTATTTCATCAAATGTTGTTTTGGAATAGCCTTTTTCATAAAAGATATCCATCGCCGAAGCTAAAATAGCTTTTCTGGTCTGCTCTGCATCTTCTTTTTTTCTACGCATAATTTACCGCTCAAAATATTCATACATTCAAGTATGTATATAACTAATAATTAATAATGCAACAATTTTTTTATACTTTTTAGTATGTATAATTATTTTTTATCCGCCCATGCCGGAATTTTTTTGCTATCATCAGGTTTTTTGCCCTCGCTATTTTGTTTTAGCTCAATATTTCTTTGCGGATTTGCCCAAGAAGGAACATTGTTTTGCGGTGATACTTCTTGTTTTGCTAAGCTTTCGTTGGTGTTATCTGTTGATTTTTCCTCTTTATTATTTTCCGTGTTTTCTTTATCTTCTTCCGAAAAACGTTCATCTTCGGTTTGTTCTTCAACAGCAATGCGCCTTTTCAGCGGTGTGATGGTTTTACCCTCTGCTTCACCACCGTCATTTGCATTCATATCCGGAATATCTTCTTCATCCAAAAATGAATGAGCCCCAATTAGTGTATTTTGCATGATTTCAAATTTTTCTAAATTATAAAACAGAATACAGTCATTTGAGGAGATAGATTCTGTGCCGTAATGAGATTGATAAGCCCAAACGGCTAATGCACACATCCTATTACGATAAGCAATCCAGCTGTCATACATATCGCGATAATTTCCCTGTTTCAGGCCGTCGCCGTTATTCCATTTACCAACAAGTTCATCGTTAACAAATGTTTTGTAATAATTTTTAATATTGCGGATGGAACGTTTTAGTTCTTCTTCTACACACTTCTCTTTACGATCTTGCGCATTGACTTGTGTTTCCTCCTCTTTGGTAGATTCGGCGGACTGTTCGTTTAATACTTCTTCTTTTGATTTTATGGTATCTTCCGGTTCATCTTCGGATTTTAGACATTGCTGATATTCTTTATCATGATCTATAATTTGCAGAAATTCAAACTCATTATAATCGTCAGGAATATTGCCCTGCAATAGTAATAACACCTTATCTAAATGGTCTTGATGATGCTGTATATGAAACAAATCGCAAGCGGCTCTCGGGTCAACAAGCGGTTGCAAATTTTCCGCAGCTTTAGCTGAAAGCGAGCAGATTCTGTTTCTGAAAGCAGTCCAACTCTCGTACATATCCCGCATAACGGCAGTGTTTTCATCAAGTTTGCTGTGCCAATCAACTATTTTCGGGTTGGTAAGTATTGCTCTATATTGTTTTTTTACGTTATTAAGAACACGAAGCCCCTCTTCCTGAGCGCAAAAACTCCAATCTTTTGTGGATTTTGTGCAACTTTCAAACTCTTGATCATCATCGTATGTTGGCATCCAAGCATACGCATTGAAATTTATTATGAAAGCGGAAATAATTAACAAAACAAATTTAAACATGACACACCTCTTTTGAACAAAGTTATCTCATAATTTTATAAATGTAAAGCACTTTTTAAATACTAAATCCCAAATTGCCGAAACTTAGGCCTTGTCGCAATATTTTTTGTGCTAAATCGCTGTATTGTCCGTCATTTTGATGCATATAAAACGGAGGTAAAAACACACACGGAGCCTTAGAATCTTTTTGTGCACGCAAAATAATTCTTTTTGCGTTTTGCCCTTGTTTTGAATAAATCGGCAAAACAGTGATTCCTCCGGCTTTATTCTGTAAAGAGGTGCATATTTGCGGCAGAGATTCGGCACGATTTACCATATAAATATAACCAAACGGTTTGCACATTTTCAAACAAAAATTCAACCATTCGGTTAAACCGAAATTTTGATGATTATGTGCGGTGGCTTTGCTTTGGTTAGGAGAGGGCATATCGTGTTCGCTATACGGCGGATTACTTACTACAATATCAAATGAACAAGGCGATAAAGTATTTTCAGGCAATTTAGCACGAATATCAGCTGTTATAAATGATAGATTATTAAATCCGTTCTGTTGAGCGCTATAATTAGCAAGTTCAGCCAATTCCGGCTGAATTTCTATCCCGTATATACAGGCCGTATCGGCTAAGCGAGCAGCCAAACATAACGAAATTGCTCCCGTTCCTGCTCCTACATCAAGTATTTTAATTTTTCCTTTTTTAAAGCTTTCGGGAATCGCCGCTGACAGTAACACAGCATCACTTGAAGCACGGTAACCGTTTACGGGCTGAAAAATTTCTACTTTTTTATCAAGCAGATAGTCTGCGGTATGATTACAAAGCATTTTTTTATCCGAAAAAAACAAAAACTCAGGAAACAAGCCCTGAGTTTTTGCACGAAATTTTTAATTATGCGGAAGGGCAAATTTTTGCCTGTTCGGCATTGAATGCAATGGCTTCGGCCGAAGCGTCGGCATCATTGGCAATAGCACTAACCGGACATTCGGCGATGCAAGCACCGCAGTCAATACATGTATCCGGATCAATAACCATTTGCGAATCGCAAAGGTGCATAGCGCTAACCGGACAAATACCGGCACAAGTACCGCATTTAATACAAGAATCGTTAATTACGGAAGGCATTATTATTCTCCTTAAAAAAAATGTTAATCAAATTTGTGTTTAATCTAACCATTTTTTATTTAAATGCAAGAGTTTTTTATTCCCCTGTCAAAAAGTCAGAAAATCGCTGTCGATTCTTTCCAGTGGGCAGCGGTTGCCTGAAATATATTCTCCATATTATCGCCGATTGATTTTATTATTAGCCAATAAATCTTGGGTTATTTGTTTTCCTGATTGTTCAGCATTTTTTACTATTCTGGATAAATTTTTTTGCCCGATTTTAACGCGTTGACGAATTTCTGTCAGCCGATTATTCACATCTTTGGTGTTATGTGTTGATATTTGCAGAAAATCATCTGCAATATTACCTTTTGCCAAGTTTGCAACTTCCTCTGAATTATTAGTCGGAGTATTTTCACCAAAAGCCCAAAAAGTTTCTTTCAACCACTGATATTCCATAAAAATATTATCTATTCTGCTGCCGAAAAGCGGTTCTCGCTCTTTCAAATCAGCTAAATCAATTAAAAAATAATTATCTATGGTTGTCTTTTTATTAGGCGAAATTTGCATAGATGCTGCTGTTATCACTTTTTCCATACAATTAAACGCTCTTTGCACAATAGTATTGTCATCGGCGTTTCGTTTTATCACTTCAACCAAAGCCGATAATTCGGCGGATGTGTGTTCTGGCTTGGTAGCGAACAAATTTTCACTTATTCCATTAACAACAGTTAGCGTGTTTTCTTTTGAATCTGTCATAGATAGCAAGACAGCTTTATGCAGGGCGGATTCATAATATCCCCCATCTGCGTTACGCACATAACGCGGACGCAACAGTTTTTCTTTTTCTGCATATTTGCTATAAATATCTTGCGTTTCTGACATAATTGTTCCGTTCTCAAAGCAACTTCAACATTATAATTTATTATGGAACAAAAGTAAAGCTTTTTTGCATACATATAAGATTTTTTTATACTTGCATAAATGGTTTTGATGTTTTAATTTGCAAGAGAAAGGATTTGTTATGTTTAAAAAAGCAGATTATCAATTATTTTGCGGTGATTGTCGGCAAGTTATGGATAAGTTGATTGCCGAAAATATTAAAGTAAATGCCATAATTACCGATCCTCCATACGGAACAACCGCTTGTACTTGGGATAGCATTATTCCGTTTGCACAGATGTGGTCGCGCATAAAAGCTTTGCGTTATGATAATTCGCCGATTTTGTTGTTTGGCAACGAACCGTTTAGTAGCTTTTTACGTGTATCAAACATTGACGAATATCGTTACGATATATATTGGCAAAAAGAGCGAGCTACTAACATTTTTCAACTGAAAAAGAGGCCGGGAAAGGTTATTGAAACAATCAGTGTTTTTTATAAAAAACAACCGGTTTACAATCCGCAAATGATGTTGTATGACGGGCCCAAAAGGACTAACAAAATAAAAAACGGTAAATTAGGTGTTTTAGTGGATTCGCAAAATCGCTCTCCTTATGAATATGTTGATACAGGAGAACGTTATCCGTTGCAAATAGTTTCATTCAAGCGCGATATACTTTCTTCCAATTTACATCCGACGCAAAAGCCTGTTGCCCTGATGGAATATTTAATAAAAACTTTTACCAATTCCGGCGATACGGTGCTTGATTTTACTATGGGAAGCGGATCAACGGGAATTGCTTGCAAAAATACCGGACGCAAGTTTATAGGTATCGAGCTTAACAAAGAATATTTTGCCATTGCCAAAGAAAGAATAGAAAAATAAAAAATTGCGAACACTACTTACCTTTTGTGCCTTTCAAACCGATTCGTTTTTTTGCTTTTATGTAAAATATTTAACATGGCGTTGTTATGCCTGTGTGCCGCCAAGCGCAAAGGCGACATTCCGTCCTTCGCCAAATAGTTGATTTTTGCTCCATATTTTATCAATATTTCTGCTATTTGCGGATTATCGGTCATCATCAACAAGTTATAATTATTTATTCCGAAAACAATATTAACGTCGGCTCCTTTTTGTAAAAATAGTTCTGTTAATGCCACATTGTTATTTTTCACAGCCAAAGATAAAGCCGTATTACCGTCCGGTGCGCGATAATTAACATCAATTCCTTTATTTAACAGAACTTTCGCCATGGCGATGTTTTGCGTTTTTTGCAACAAATTATATTTATTTTCATCATAAAACGCGGCTAAATCGATCGAATTAGGCAAAAACTTTATAGTAAATGTATAATCATTTTCCACCAAATATAGCAACCAAGTCTTATTTTTATAAATATTTTTTACTTGCTGTCCGGTTTGTATGACGCTGTCTAAAATATTGTTTGAAGTTTTGACAAGATTCAATGGATCTTTTTTATCAATGTGAGAGTAAACAAAACAAACATACACAAAAAGAAATAATGATAAAATTACCTTACTAAGCGTAAATCTGAAACCATGTTTTTTTTCTGATTTTTCAGTATATAGCGTTGATTGATACGATTCAGCTGTTGTTTGTGGATTAATTGTTTCTGTCTGATCATATTCTTGGGTTTCAATGTGTCCAATATAATCATATTCGGCGCGTCTTGCCAAATTGCCTAAAACGCCATAGGCTTCGTTGATTTGTTTTAGTTTTTCGGTTGCTTGTTTTTTGTTTTTATTAACATCGGGATGATATTTCTTTACTAAATTATGATAAGCCGATTTAATTTCATCAGGAGAAGCTTTTACATCAACACCTAAAATACCATAATATTCAGGAAAAGACATCCGTTTACCTCAAATTATATCTTGAACAAACGTTCACGTTCCTGTTGTAATTCATCATTTTTTGAAAAAACGTCGGCTTCACCGTCGTGAAGAGCCGCTTTATAGTATTTAATCTTAAAATTAATCCGCTCCATATTATTTTTAAGCTCTTTGATTTGCTCTTCCAAACGTTGTTTTTGTTTTTGAAAAATCTGTAATCTTTCTTGCAAGGTAGCATCTCCAAGCTTACTGAGCTGTAGATAATGTTTTATTTCTTTTAACGGCAGACCTGTGGATTTCAGACATTCCATAATTTTTAGCCAATTAACGTCTTCTTGCGTAAAACGACGCAAACCGGCAGAATTTTTATGAACATCTGGCAACAAACCCTCTTTGTCATAAAAGCGCAATGTATGAGTGCTAACACCTATTTGCTTGGCAACTTCGCCGATACTATATGTTTTTATCATTATATTCTCCATTTTTCAGTTATTTAATATTTAAAATTATAGTTGAGTCAAGGTTTTTATTTTAAAGGATAGCACAAAATGGGTTTGTGTTTTTTTAGTTGTGGAAAATTTTATTGGCTACGGTTGAGAAAATAAAGCAGATTGAAACAATGAATCGCAAAAAACAAAAAAACGCCCTTTCAGGACGTCTTTCTATTTGGTGGTAGCGAGGGTCGGATTCGAACCAACGACACATGGATTATGATTCCACCGCTCTAACCAACTGAGCTACCCCGCCAAAACAAGGTGATTATTACTACGTAAAATTATGCTTGTCAATACTATTTTTTATTTTTTTGTGTAAAATGCACAAAAATTAAGATATATTTTATTATTATGCCATATATCATGAGTAAACACAGCGTTTTGGAGAATAAATAAATGATAAATCGGCTATGGATATTAATATTTTTCTTGGCAATGAACTTTTCAAGTTCCGTGCAGGCTCGTAAAATCACATATTTAGATGAGATGAACGCTTTGGGGTCGGTATCCGGTCAGGGGTTGGCTTGCAAATCGCAAAAATACCATAAATATGAGCTTTTAGCGCGTGCAATTTTAGTCAGCAAAGCCACAAGTGATCAAGTTGAGCGCGATGGAATTATAAGTTATAACACCGGAAAAGTAGAAGCCTTTATGGCAATGGAAGCCTCAAATTTTGCCGATTGTGCCGAGGTTATAAGGCAATTTGATAACCAAAAGATTTTTCAAAGTGTATTATATTCAGACGGGCGTATCAAAATGTATGATGGGACTATGATTACCCCTCGCAAACCTTATGATGCCTCAAAACTATACGTTAAAGATAGGGAAGCCTTCCTAAAAGCGGACGCAGCCTACAAAAAGGCAGTTGCTCGCGCCCAACAATTAGGGCAAAATGCTAAAAAAATCCCGTTAAAAGATGCAAACTATGAGAATTTTGCGCGGGAATTCAATCGTTGATATTAATTATTTGTAAGGAGTAAATGATGGCTGCATACCAGTATATTTTTGTTATGCAAAATTTAACCAAAGTTCTACCGGGAGGAAGAGAGCTTTTCAAGGATATTACATTGTCGTTTTTGCCGGGAGCCAAGATAGGAGTTTTAGGTGTTAACGGCGCCGGTAAATCTACTTTGTTGAAAATAATGGCCGGAGTGGATAAAGAGTTTAATGGCGAAGCTTGGGCTGCCGAAGGGGTTAAAGTAGGCTATTTGGAACAAGAGCCAAAATTGGATCCGTCTAAAAATGTTATGGAAAATGTTATGGACGGATTGGGGGAAACGCAAGCATTGTTGCAACGTTTTGAGGAAGTGTCCGCGCGTTTTGCCGAACCGCTTAGCGATGATGAAATGAACGAGTTAATTGCCGAACAAGCAGAGTTGCAGGAAAAAATTGATGCGGTCAACGGTTGGGATATTGAACGCACGGTGCAAATTGCCATGGATGCTTTGCGTTGTCCGCCTGCCGAAGCAGATGTGAGTAAACTTTCCGGCGGAGAAAAGCGTCGAGTTGCACTCTGCCGTTTGCTTTTGCAAAAGCCGGATATGCTGTTGCTTGATGAACCTACTAATCACTTAGATGCTGAGTCTGTTGCGTGGCTGGAACATCACTTGCGTGATTATAACGGCACTGTGGTAATGGTAACTCATGATCGCTATTTCTTAGATAATGTTACCGGTTGGATTTTGGAACTTGATCGTGGTCAGGGAATCCCATACGAGGGCAACTACACTTCTTGGTTGGAGCAAAAACAAAAACGTTTGGAACAGGAATCTCGCGAAGAAAATGCCCGTCAACGCACTTTGGCTCGTGAGTTGGAGTGGATTCATAAAAATCCGAAAGCCCGTCAGGCAAAATCAAAAGCGCGTATTAATGCCTATGATGAGTTGCTATCGCAAGCCGGAAAAGAAAAAATTACTACGGCACATATCAATATTCCAATGACGGAAAGATTAGGAGATTTGGTGATTGAGGCGGAACACATCAGCAAATCTTTTGGTGATAAAGTTTTAATTGATGACTTATCTTTCAAAATTCCTAAGGGAGCTATTGTGGGAATTATCGGCCCGAATGGTGCCGGCAAAACAACTTTATTCCGTATGATTACCGGGCAAGAAAAACCGGATTCGGGAACAATACGTTTGGGAGATAGTGTAGATTTAGGCTATGTGGATCAATCTCGAGATGAATTGAATCCGGATAAAAATGTGTGGGAAGAAATTTCTGACGGTTTGGATATGATTGAGTTGGGCAAAAATGAGGTTTCTTCGCGTGCCTATGTCGGACAATTTAATTTTAAGGGTGCCGATCAGCAAAAGAAAGTCGGTCAGCTTTCCGGCGGAGAGCGTAATCGTGTGCATTTGGCAAAAATGTTGCGCAAGGGGGCGAATGTAATTCTGTTAGATGAGCCGACCAACGATTTGGATGTTGATACTCTGCGTTCGTTGGAAGAGGGGATTAGCACATATCCGGGATGTGTGTTGGTAACATCGCACGATCGCTGGTTTTTAGACCGTTTGGCTACACATATTTTAGCATACGAGGATAACGGACACGTGGAGTGGTTTGAGGGTAATTTTGAGGATTATGAAAAGGATAAAAAAGCCCGTTTAGGTGAAGATGCCTGCAATCCGCACCGTATTCGCTACAAAAAATTAGAACGATGAAAAAGCAAAAAGCCTCGCAAATGTGAGGCTTTTTTACTTTTGAAGCCGCAAGGTAAAAAATATTTGACATTTAAGCTGTTTATGATATAGTAAAACTAAGATAAGGTAACTTGTCTGGGGTGTAACGACCTCTTTTGTATACGTCGTGTATGACGTTAAAATGTTTCCGGCTTTGGTCGGAGGGTGGTTGAATAGGAGTAATCTAATAGATCACACTACATTATACAAAGTAGTCGTTAACTTCCGGCCGCCTTTATCGGGCGGTATCGTTTTTATTAGTGATTTAGTTAAGTGAAAGGAAGTTTACTATGAGAAACTTAGAAATAAAAAATAATGATTGCCACGCTGCGCTCGCAATGACGAAAAGCGTGCAGAGCGGTCGTTCAATGATTGAGATGCTTGGTGTGTTGGCCATAATCGGCGTGCTTTCGGTTGGTGGAATCGCCGGATATTCAAAAGCGATGATGAAGTATCGTATTAACAAAACGATAGAACAAATAACTCTTATTGCCGGTAATATTCGTGCCTTTTGGGGACCACAGAAGAACTATATCGGAGTGCGTTGCACTAGTTTTAGTGATGGCACTGGCAACGCCTTAGGTTGCCATGGGCAATCTTACGGCGATGGCTGCCCGATAGTTAAAAAAGCCAAAATATTCCCTGATGAAATGATTACCGTAACTGATGGCAAGATTATGTCTATTACCAATCCTTTTGGTGGTGGGGTTGGGTTAGGAACACAGGATAAAGCCAAATACGGTGATAGTCAGGCGTTTTATATCGATTATACTATTGGAGATAATGAAGAAGCATGTATTGAACTGTTGAGTCAAGATTGGACATCAGCCGGAGTTGTGGCTGTTTATACCGATGTGGCAAAATCCGGAGAAATAATAGCCAAAGTTCCGCTATCGGTAGATAATGCCGTTAAATTCTGTGCAGATATGTTTGAGTCAGAAGCAGAAGGTAGATACATCGAGTTTATGTTTGATGTCGATTATTCTTGGTGGTCGGACGGCTTAACAACATACGATGATTAAAAATAAAGACATTTAATAAAATACCCACGCTGCGTAGTGGGTATTTTCATTTTTCGAATGTTATTCTCCAATGATTTTGGCACAATGCGATATACGAAATATCTTATATTCTGCTAAAAAATTAAAAACACAAATATATAAAATTATCAACAACACGCTGAAAAATTGCTTGACATTATGTAACTTTTGTGCTAAGAAATTTATTAGAATGAGTTTTTGTATTTAAAACATTTGATTGTTGGGCGAGGTTGTTAAACTTCGTTCTTTTAGTTTTAAACTCCAAAATCGCCAGACTTAGTGTCTGCGGTTTTTGATTTTTCTTATGCTCAATCATTTTAAGGTTAATCAGTAAAAGGATGGCTTGTATGAGTAATTTCAGCAAACAGTTTTCGGAAGAAGTAATTCTTCCGGATGGGACGGTTGCATCGTCAGTCGCCGATGTTGATCGTTATTTAAAAAAAACAGGTCAAGCTCTGACCAGCGACTATTCAACCGAATATATTAAAAATATTCATTTTAAACAAGAACAAAATCGGCGCAATTCTCTGTTCGCCGACTTTTTGTATAACTATAAGAGGATAATATGGAATGAGTAAATTAAGAGAAGAACTTGAACGTCAATTCAAAGCCTATGGTTTGTTTACGGGGGATTCTAAAAAGGAAACTCCCAAAACGGAAGATAATGTAGCCGCAACACAACCTTCAACAGAGCAAAAATCGGAGGTTGATGTTTTTACGGCTCCGCAAAATTACCAAGAAGAGTTTGCAAATGATTTTAAAAATTTACCGCATAATTGGCAAAAATTTTTGAGTGAACGCGAAAAAAATTTGCAACAAAAATTGGATGATAATGCCAAACATTTGCAAACTTTTCAAGGTATTGAAAATATGTTTAACACACGCAAGGCAAGCCTTAATAATCAAGGGATTCGTTCTTTGCAAGAATGGATTGAAGGGCTGGCTTGGATTGATGAAAATATGGAAACGCGACCGGCAGAAGTAATCCGTTGTTTAGCAGTTTTATACGGAGTCAATTTGAATACTTCACAAAATAAAAATGAACCGGTGTCGGAAGAAATGTTGGCGCGTGTTCATAAATTAGAACATAATTTTCATAAAGTAATATCTGATTTGCAATATATGCGTGCCAAACAATTAGGTGATTTGATGCATATTTTTGCTAATCAGAAGGATGAAAAAGGTGCTTTGCTTCATCCGCATTTTTATGAGGTATTGCCTCAACTGCAAAAAATTTTACAAGGAAACGGTCTGTCCGATATAGCCGATGCCTATAACGGAGCGTTATGGCTGAATCCACGTATAAGAGAAGAGTTGATTGATGAAAAGATCAGCTCAAAAGCACAGGAAGCAGAAAAAGCTCGTAAGGCTTCGTTTGCTCCAAAGGGAAAAGCTCAAGCGCCGGAAAGACGTTTGACTTTAAGAGAGCAGCTTGAAAAAAATATGGCGGCTTTCAGGGATTAATTTTTTATAAAGGATAATAAAAATGGTTTTAAAATATAATGATGTCTTAACAACTACATTGGCCGGTCGGACCAAGGATTTACACGATAATATGTCTAAAAACAGCGCATTATTGTGGCGTTTGCAACAAAAAGGAAAAATGAAACCGATTAATGGCGGTTCCAAAATATTGGAAGAATTGGAATATGGTGAAGGCGATATTGTGTGGTATTCCGGTTATGACACGATTTCTTATAATCAAAAGCAGTTATTTACGGCTGCCGAATACGCATTGAAACTTTGCGCTGTTCCGGTTGCCATTTCCGGTGAAGAACTTTTGATGAATAGCGGTGAAGCAATGGTTATGGATTTGTTGGAAAAACGTATCAGTAATGCCGAAAAAACATTGGTCAACAAAATGGCTGCCGCTGTTTATGGCGATGGAACAGGCTCTTCTGGAAAAGAAATCGGTGGTTTGGCTTTATTGGTGGCAGATGATCCTACTTCCGGAACAGTGGGTTCAATAGACCGTTCAACTGCCGGTAACGAATTTTGGCGCAACCAATCTGTCAGCGGCGAAATAACCAAAGATAATATCAAGCAAATGATGAATAGCTTGTATTTTAAATGTAGTCGCGGCAGTGAAAAACCGGATTTAATTGTGTGCGACGACACCTTATATTCTATGTATGAAGATACACTAATGCAGCTGCAACGCTTTTCGGATCCGAAAATGGCTGATTCCGGATTTTTAAGCGTAAAGTTTAAAGGTGCAGATGTTATATATGATGGTGGTCATGGCGGAAATTGTCCGGAAAATCATATGTATTTCTTAAACACCGATTATCTCTATTTGCGCACACATAGAGATCGTGATATGGTTGTTATCGGAGGCGATCGTTTATCTGTTAATCAGGATGCTTTATATCGCATTATCGGTTGGGCTGGTAATATGACAATGAGTAATGCCGCTTTACAAGGTGTGTTGATTAATACTCCAAACGAAGAAAATTTAGTTTCGGAAAATGATAATTCCGCAGATGATACTAATGGAAGTGAGGAGTAATTCCACTATTGCTAAATTAGATAAAACTTAATTAATATACGAAGAGAGGCGGGTATATATACCGCCTTTCTTCGCTATATCAACAAATAAAATGAAAGGATTGTAATATGGATATTGATATTGATTTTGCACTGTTTCGTCAAGTAGCAGATAATGTTAATGATGAACGTAATGTGGTGGCTCGTTTTTATGACAAAGCGGTAAAAACTCAAAATGTTACACCAAACGGTTTGCCCATTTTTAAAAATGTAACTTATGTGGAAATCAGACTCAAAGATAATAGTTCGGAAATATTTAATCAGCCGGCAACAAAGGAGAAAATTTTGCGTTTTCCGCGTGAATACAGTTTGTATAAAATGGCCAAAGAAAAAGTAAAGAGCGGAACTCCGATAGAACAATTTGCTTTTTTGAGCGCAGCCGAAGTGGCAACTTGCAAAAATCGCGGTATATTTACTGTGGAAGAATTGGCAGATTTAGATGAAAATCACGTTAAAAACCTTGGTTTGCAGAACGAACACAATATGGCGGTTATGTTTGTGCAACAGGCGCGAAAAAATAATATGGTTGCTGAGTTTGCCCGCAAAGAACAAAATTATAAAGATGAAATAGAAAAACTAAAAGATGAAATTGCGGAACTAAAACAACAAATCAAGATGCAAAGTAAATTTAGAGCTTTGAAAAAAAATACCTATAAACAAGGAGGTAAATAATGAAAACAATTTTGGAAATTTGCCGTGAAGCAGCTGATTTGGCCGCGGCAAAACGCCCTGAAAATTTGTTTAACATCGCCAGCCAACAAGATAGTATTTTTCTTAGTGTTGCCAAATCTGCACTTGATAGTTTGCTTCGATATGGTGATTGGCAAGAATTAACCAAAGAAGGGTGTCTGTTTACTTTTGCAGGGCAAAAACAATATGCCATAGCCGATGTGGCGCCGGATTTTTATTCACTTTTACCGAATACGATTTATATCAAGGATACTCATGAGCATATTATTGGCGCAATTACACCGCAGCAATGGATGAAAGATAAATATTTTTACAGTTCCTCCACAGATATTAAATTCAAAATTCAAAACGGACGTTTTGTTTTTTTGCGTGAACCGCCGGCGCGAGTAAAGATTGTTTTTCAATATCGCTCCAATAATATTGTATGGGATTTTAAAACTTATGAGGAAAAAAACATTCTTACTGCCAATACTGATGTACCGATTTTTGATGAGTATTTGGTCAAATTAGGTATTTTATGGCGTTGGCTTAAACGTAGCGGTTTGGATTATAGTGAAGAAATCGGAGAATATGAACGTGAATTGAAAAAACGTTACGGAGCAGAGCGAGCAACTAAAAATATTTGTTTGGCATCAACGCCGGAAAATTTAGGACAGGGAGTTATCATAAATGAAATTAAGGCCGATACAGCGAACTAATAAATCTGTAAGCTATAATTTGCCGGCACCGCTTAAAGGTTTGAATAAACGCGATTCTTTGGCAGATATGGATGCCGGATATGCTATAGAAATGGATAATTATTTGCCGCAAGATACAAAAGTTGCACTACGTAACGGATATGTGAAATATGTTGCAACGGAACACTCGGTTCCGACTTTGGCTGTTTACAATCATGGGGCAGACTCCAAAATGTTGGCTGTATGCGGGCATAAATTTTTAAATGTCAGTTCCGCTAAAAATGTTTATAATATATCTGATATGACTTTCAGCGAAGATTATTGTTGTTGGGCTCAATATAAAAATCGCCTTTATTTTGTAAACGGTATAGATATTCCCAAAGTATATTATATTGATGATAACGGAGAAGAGCATTTGGAAAATTGGGGATTTTCAGGTAATAATTTACCGGCGGCATCTATGGTAAATGTCAGCGTCTCCAAGCAACGCTTATGGTTTGTGGAAAAAGGGAGCCTCAAAGTTTGGTACCCTCAAACCGCAGGCAATATTTCCGGAGAATTAAAATGCTTTGATTTTGCACAAGTAAGTCGTTTCGGCGGCTATTTGGTGGCGGTGGCTAACTGGACACAAGACGGAGGTCAAGGAATTGATGACTTAACCGTTTTTATAACCTCAGAAGGCGAAGTGTTGGTTTATTCCGGTTCGGATATAAGCAATAGTAATGACTGGAAATTACGCGGTTCTTATAAAATAAGTCGTCCGATAGGTTATAAAGCTACAGTATCATATCAGGGGGATGTGGTTATTATAACAGAAGACGGATATTTGCCGCTTTCTTCGGCTTTGCCACTTGATAAGGCAAATTCTTCGCAAATAGCGTTTAGTGATGCCATTCGCGGATTAGTTTTGGAACGCACCGCAAAATACGCACATAAAAAAGGGTGGCAAGGGCTTATCTATGGACGTGGAGGCTATGCTGTTTTCAATGTGCCTTTGCAAAAAAATTACGAGCAACATGTTATCAATCTTAATACCGGAGCATGGTGTCGTTTCAGTGGCATTAACGCTTTGTGCTGGTGTGAATTTGAACAGCGAGCCTATTTTGGCGCCGAAAACGGTATATATTTGTTTGATGAAGGTAATTCGGATAACGGAAATCCGATAAACGGAGTTGTGGAACAGGCTTATAATGATTTTGGAACAAATTTACTGAAAAAAATTCAGTTACTAAATCCGCGCACAAAGTCAAGCAGTGATTATGCGTTGGTTATTTATACCAATATGGATATGGAAAAACGCAGCAGCGATTCGGAGGAATATATTGAAACATATCACAATACTCGGTGGAACAAGGTAAAATGGTCAACTACGGTTTCTCCTACAAATTTGAAATGGTTTAGCAACAATACATCTGTTCGCGGCCAATGGATAGCCAATTCTTCCACCGGATATAAGGCAAGTATTGTGTTTAAGACTAAAACCGTCGGAATAACCATTGAATGGTATGAAACGGGTATTCGTTATGAAGTGGGAACGGGGGTGCTGTGATGTATAAAATATTACCTGATATCAATGGTGACATAGCAAAGTGGGTTTGTAAAGGTTTGGGGGAGAGTTTGAACAGTATCAACTCTCCTTTAACTTTCGGATTTTCTTTCCGAAATCGTATGGTCGGAGGTTTGATCTTTCATAACATTCGACCGCACCGCGACGTTTGGTGGACTATTTATTCTACTGACAAAACGTGGTGTAACAAATCAACTCTGACACAAATGTTTACGTTGGCGTTTAAGGATTTAGATTGTCAACGTATCAGCATTTTAGTCAGTAAAAGTAATCGTCATTGTTTGCGATTTGTGCGCCGTTTAGGTTTTCATGTTGAAGGCTTGTTGCGCAGTTTTCGCGACAATGGCGAAGATTGTTTTATTTTGGGTATGCTTAAAGAAGAATGCCCGTGGATTAAAAAGGATTAAAAATATGAGTAAATCAATAGGAAGAGTATTAGGGACAGGTTCAATGGGAACTTATGGTTACGAAAACGATTATATTAATTATTTAAAAAATTACGATACAACAAATTATGACAATACTTTGCATAACATGACATCGTATGCAGATGATATGAGCAGAGATTTTGCCGCTTTGCCGGATTATCAATTTTCGGTAGAAAATAACGATGATGCACGTCAAAGAGCAGAGTATGCCACTTATCAATCGTATGTTGATAAATTAATTCCGCAATATCAACAACAGGTTAGCGATTTGCAAACAAGCCTTATAAATCAGGGAATACCGGTTGGAAGCGAAGCTTATTCACAAGCAATGCAAAATTTGCAAAACAGTCAAAATGCCGCTCTCAATCAAGCAGCATATCAAAGTGTTTTGAACGGACAAAATGCCTATTCGCAAGCATTCGGTGATAGTTTGCGTGCGGCACAATTCAGTAATGATGCGCGACAAAGCTACATTGATCAGATAAAATCTTTGCTCGACGGTTCTATTTCCGGTTATAATAATCAGGCTAATTTGTATAATACACAAAGCGGAGTTCAGGAGCGCAAAACAGCAGTAGAAAATTCCGGTTGGGATAATTTGAGAAGAGCAATTGATGACAGTGCTAAAATGTATGGAGGAGGCAACATAGGAAGAGGTTAATATTATTTATTGAATATTATGAAAGACGGGTGTTTATCCTTTCGCACCCGTCTTAATTTAATAACAACAATTAGCAGAAGATAATGGATTGGGTGGATATAATAAATTTGCAAATTATATAATTGAAGCAGGAACAGGAGGTAAAGTTGCAAATAAGCTATTAAAAGTTGGAGGCAGGAATGTGAAAAAAATATTGAAAAAATTATATTAAAAAGTACTTTAGACTTGACAAATAGATGGGTATTTGATAGCTTTCTGTTAAATACCCATAAGTTGTTCAAGAGAAAATAAGATGAAAAAAAAGATAGCTACAAAAGTTAATAATAAACATCAAAATGTTTCTAATCCGGAAGATGAAAACGGCAAGACGGATTATTTTTTTTCTTTTGCCGGAACATATAATCGCACCGACTATTGGAGTATTATGGTGGCTATATACCTGTTAATAAATTATACATCAAAATTGAATATTGTGTATTTGAATATTTCTATGTATCTGATGATGTTGTATGTATTTCTTATAACAGTTCAAAAGAGATGCCGTGATATGAATATTAAGGGAACATTGTTTATATTTCTTTTTTCATTTACATTTCCGGTAATGTGTTATTTTACCTATTTTAAGACACTGATGGACTCTGCAAATAAATATATTTTCGTTATTAATTTAATTATATATTTTGTATTGCAATTAATTTTAATTTTTTACCCTGGTGCAAAGCGTAAGGACATTACATTAATAAGTCCGTTGTTAAAACATCGCTATATTTATACGGCGGTGTGCTTTGCATTATATTTGTTAGGGTATTATACGCTTGCAGCGAAAGTTATGTAGAAAAATTTTTTCTATTATATATCATTAAAACACAACTGTGAGGATATATTCAGATGTTTAAAAAAATAATTCAACAAGCCAAACAAAGTGCAGTAGAAACATTTAAATTGCTGTGGCAGTTTAAGTGGTATATATTAGCTTATATGCCTGTTATTTTGGCTCCTACACATGAAATATTAAATCCTCCTGATGCAGATGATCCTATTTTGAATTATGAATATACACGCGGAGCATGGAATTATATCAATCAGGAAGTTTATATCGGAAGCATGAAAAATGTATTGATTGAATTGTTACTGTTATTTTTAATCGGAACCAGTAATATGCGGAATCATCCGCTGTTGGCAAAGTTCATATTTTTATTTCCACTGGTGGCACTAATATTGGGAACAGTGGTATTGATAATAGCGGACTTTTTATAGGATATATTTTGATGTTAAAAATAATTCAACAAGCTAAACAAAGTGCAGTAGAAACATTTAAATTGCTGTGGCAGTTTAAGTGGTATGTTTGTTTAGATTTTGTGTTCATTTTAATTTTGTTGATAGAATACTTTGATCCTCCGGCAAAAGATTCACCTATTTGGGGTTCGGAAGCAATGGCTGGTTATTGGAATTATATCAATCAAGAAGTTTATATACAAAGTTGTAAATATGGTTTAGTAATTTCATTATTATTTATTTTACTTGGAATTAGTAATATGCGTTACAATCCCAAGATAGCCAAATTAGTTTTTTTATTTCCATTGTATATAGGGTGGTTAAGTATATTATAACAAGGATAATAATGTATAGGAAGATGCGGTATATAGCAATCAGTTTGAAGCATAATATGATGGAAACATTTAAATTGTTGTGGCAGTTTAAGTGGTATGTGGTGCCATATATGCTGTTTTATTTTTATTTAGGCGTTAATTATATAATACCTTCCCCTAAAAACTATTGTATGTGGAACAATGAAATCTGGTATCATTATGATAAAAAAATATATTTAGAAATAACAAAGTTGATGTTAATGATATTTGCATTATTATTTTTGCTGGGTACAAGCAATATGCGTAATCATCCTTTAATAGCCAAATTGATTTTTTTATCTTCTTTTTATTTTTTAGCTGTTTTTCTTCAAATAATATGAAAAATTGTTACATGAGGCAAAAATAGTTTGACTTTGGGAATTTTTATGCTAAATTAAAACCAAGATGAGGTAGCTCATCTGGGGTCTAATAACCTCTTTCATTCTCGCCTTACAGAGGCGTAAAATAGTTCCAGCGGGGCTGGAAGGCGGCAAAATAAACTTAGGTGAATATGTCGCGCTATTTAGAATGAAATAGTTATTAGCTTCCAGCCGCCTCACAGAGGTGGCATTTTAGTTGTAAAATCAGTTAGTAGAGAGGAAGTAAAAAATGAAAAAAATAATAATATTATCAACATGTATTTTACTGAGCGGATGCTCGCTTTTTAAAGGGTACGAACCCTCGGTAAGATATTTATACAGCGATTCTTACGGTCCGGTTTATTCCGCTGATTGCAATGGTGGATATGCTCTATCTACCTGTTATAAACTGGCTAATCAGCAATGTATGGGATATCGTGTGCAAGTGGTGGATAAAGGGCAAGATTCCCGCACATATACAGAGTATAATCATGTGACCAAGGAAAACGATACTTATACCAGCATCAACCGCGAACTTATCTTCCGCTGTTCTTATTAAAAATTAAAGTTTACATTTGTTTTCGTAATCCCTGTTTGGAGGTAAACGGGGATTATTTTTATCGTTGACTTTTTATTGCAAACTATGAAAGGAAAATTGTGATGAGTAATTTCAGCAAACAGTTTTAGGAGGAAGTAATTATTCCGGTTATTGTGGCGCTTGTTCATAAGCGTCATAATTTTTAATGCACTAAATTAATCTTTTTAAGGAGAGTATAAAATGAGTTATTATAGAAATAATCGTATGCCGGAATATGCGGCATATGGAGGAGTGCCAAGCGATGAAGCATACGGTAGAGCAAACGGCGGTGTACCTTATGAAGAAGCCTATGGCAAAAAGAAAGACGTCAATAACGAAAGAGAAAATCGCCCGACTTTGCGTGAGCAGTTGGAAGCTAATTTGCAAAAAATAAAAGAACGGGAAGAAGAAAACGCAGCTGACGATGATGCTATCGGCACGCAATATGCAGAAAATACTTATACCACTACGGCAACGGATGCGGATTATACTTCTGATAGCGATAGCATATCTGATGAAGATTTGTATGCAAAAATGTGGGATAATATAGAACAATTTGAAAGAGTTATACCTTACCCTTATATAGATACTACCGGAAATATCACAATTGGAGCTGGTGCTAACGTAAATAATTGGGATGATTTTAGGCAGTTAAACCTTACAGTTAATGGTATTCCAGCCACTGAGGCGCAAAAATTAGAAGCTTACAGTTATTTACACCGTCTTAGTAATCAACAGGATGCTGGCGGAAATTATGTAAACCGTAATACACAAGCAGATGCTTTTGAAAATAAAACAAATGTTCGAATATCCGATGCAGAGGCTCGAAATTTGGCTCAAACACACATGATAGAAGATCTGGCACACTTACGTAGAGAATTTGCTGATTTTGATAGTTTTCCCTTACCACTAAAAGAAGTATTATTGGATATTCAGTACAATGTTGCAGGAGGTGTAAATCGATATAATTGGCCAAAACTATACAAGGCGATAGAAGATCATGATATCGATAAGATTATTGAGCATATTCATCGTAGAGATATTGCGAACGAACGTAACGATTGGGCACAACAAACAGCTGCATCAATAGTTTTCTGATGATATATTACTGAGAGGGGTTACACAATATTTTGATGCGTGCTGTGCATCTTGTGAAAAATCTTCAACATTCTTATAGGTAAATTCCCAAATACGTAAACAATCCGGTGAAAAGAGGTCTTTGATAACATATGTGTAGTACTTTTTAACCTTTTCATTGAGCCAAGCAATATTTAACCAAGTAATATCACATAAAAACGTAATGTGATCTTGTTCATTTTCAACAAGCTCACATTGCCCTGTGGCATTAACAATATTTTTATCCAAAGGTGTTCTAAAATCTATTGATGTTGGAGTCAAGTATGCCCAGCCTACAGTACTACTTAAAGGCCTTAGAGGTTGGTAAAAAATAGGGTTAACGAACTTTTGTTCTTTAGAAGTACTATTATCTTTCCTCGCCATAACAGGAGTGGAGAGAAAAAGTAAGGCGATGATGAAGAGAAGTTTACGCATGTTTGAACCTATGGGTGTGTTTAACTAATTTTATAATAATCAGCGCATGGAATATGTCAAGATGATTTTATAAAAAACATCCGCTGGCGGTAAGGTGCGTTCCGCCGGTTATTGTGGCGCTTGTTCATAAGCGCCATAATTTTTAATGCACTAAATTAATCTTTTTAAGGAGAATATAATATGAGTTATTATAGAAATAATCATATGCCGGAATATGCGGCGTATGGAGGAGTGCCAAGCGATGAAGCATACGGCAGAGCAAATGGCGGAGTACCGTTTGCCGAAGCCTACGGTAAAAAGAGAAATGTCAATGGCACAAGCGAAAATCGCCCGACCTTGCGCGAACAGTTGGAAGCCAACTGGCGCAAAATAAAAGAACGGGAAGAAGAGCGCTCGGCAGAACAGGAGGAAGAAGACGAAGAGAGCGTAGCAGAAGAGGAGGAAAGTCTGGCGGAAGATGAAGAAACTGCTGCCGATAACCAGAGCGCAACTGTTGCCGATGAAGATTTTGTGTTCGGTCAACCGAGCGGCTCTTCCAGCAGCGATAATATAGATAAAATTAATGATTTTGTAAAGCACTACAACGAAATGCACCAAAGCACCAGCCCGCAACTTTATGGTGGCACAATGACGCCGGCAAGTCAAAGTGTGTCGGATAATGGTGTAAACGAGAATAATAATACATTTGGTAGCAGCAGTTTCGGCACGGGTAGTTTTTCTGATGTCAACAGCCTTAAAACAAATAATTCTTTTGCAACGGATGGTAGTTTAAGCGATAACAACAAGCAAAATGGAAGAGATGTATTTAGCTCTCAATCGCAACGAGCAGCAGAAAATAGTTTGTTGGAAGATGCACTTAATACGTTGTATGGAGCTAATCGTGCAATTAATGGTATAACATTTGGTGCTTTAGATTGGTTTGGCAGTAAAAAAGGCATTGATACGCAGATGAATGATTATTTGCAAATGCAAGATGCTCAGGGGCAAGGAGATGCGATTCGCTCAGCTGGAAATGTGGCTGAGTATGGCGGAGCAGCAATGAGTGTCGGAAATTTAGCAAAAGCTGGTTATGAACAAGGAAATATGCTATATCAAGGGCATAAAATAGGTAAGGCTTATGACCAACTAAAAGAAAATCCGTTTCAAGGCAGTGGCGGTGATGTGATTGCAAAAATGAAGAACCATAATGGTGAATCTGTTGTGTTACAACGTGGTGAAGCTCTACCAAGTGAAAGTGGTACTCCTATTGTTTATGGTAAAGATTTAAAATTAGCCACAGGAACCAAACGTAATTATGGGTTAGATAAGGGAATTTATAAACATGATATCAGTCGTGTTGATGCACAAAGAATTCCGAGAATTGTTAGAAAACAACCAGTTGAAACAAATAATTACGGGCAAAATGTTTATTTAGTGCGAAGCAAAAACGGTGAATTAAAAGTAGTAACATCTCTTAAAGATGGCGATAATATCATTTCTTCAATGTACTATATTGAAAGATAGAGAAGAAAAGAGCCCTCACAAGAGGGCTCACACTTTTCGCCGTTTTTTAGCAGAAACTAATATACCAGTAACAGGAGATTAAAAAAACTTTAATTCCTATCACCGAAAAGTGCCTCTTTGTCTTCTGTTTGACAGTTCTCTCCAAACAGAGATACGCGACAGGCGATTAGACCTTTCATTCCCATCGGAAAGAGTACCTTAAGGTAGTTTAAATATAACATATACTTTAAATATGTCAATAATAAAATTGAAAAAAATAAGTAAACTAAAAGTTATGTATTGAGACAATTTTATAAAAAACATCCGCTGGCGGTAAGGTGCGTTCCGCCGGTTATTGTGGCGCTTGTTCATAAGCGCCATAATTTTTGTAAAAAGAAAACCCCCAGATAGTCTGGGGGTTCCGGAAAGCTTACAGCTTTACATCATAAAACCTCCTTTATATAAAGAGTTAGACAGTCTGACCACTGAGTAACAAAATAATATAAAGGAGGTTTTAAAATG
>JAFUSA010000018.1 GCA_017480745.1 Alphaproteobacteria bacterium | reverse complement strand
TTGAAAAACAACATTTAGAGGTTGTTTTTCTGCCTCAAGCCGTGTCTCAGCGCCTACCAAAGAGAAGCCGTCGGAAGTGTTCCGGCGGTTTTCGTTTATGTATTTTTTCTATAAAGAGGTTCGAACTCCCTCTGGGAGTTCCGCTTGTGTTCTGATAAATTGCTGCGCGCAAAATTTATAAAAATTGAGGGAAAACAATAAATGTCGATGTATTACTTGAAAAGGCTAATTTTGCAATTATTTTAACGCAAATAGGAGATTACAATGGCAGAATTATATTTGATAGCGGCTTTGTTTTTAATTTATTTGGGGACACTGTTTGTTAACAACAAATTATTAGTGCAAAAAGTTTGGATATCTGCATTTATTATTGCTTTTGCATTAACGGCATTGTCGGTTATTTTACTAAAATTTTCCGGTGAAGATGTTATGTTGGCGGCCAACGAATTTAATTGGTATTATTTTTTGTATTGGTTCAGCGCGCTATCAACAGCATTGGGAATTATAAATTTGTGGATATATCGGCGAGCTTTGTGGCATATTTACCACACCTCCGAGGCAAAAAATGATAAAAATGAAAATACTTCGTTATAGATATTTTATTTTTTGCAAAAAAGGTTTGACTTTTGAGAGAAATATGTTAACATAAAATCAGAACTTCGGTTCGGGGCCTTGAACAGCTCTTATCAGGTTCGGTACATTTTGTATCGTTATTGATGTTTGATATATCTCCGACTTGGTCGGGGAGACTGTGATGGATGTTCAGAGCATTTGCTTAAAGATTGCAGTGATCATTTAATCTGATATGATTGTTCAACTCTCCCGACCGCGATTTAGCGGTCATGTTTTAATGTATTAACCTTTATGATTTAGGAGATAAAATTATGAAAAACTTTGAAATTAAAAATCAAAATGGACGCTCAATGATAGAAATGTTAGGCGTGCTTGCTATAATCGGCGTGCTTTCTGTTGGCGGAATCGCCGGATATAGTAAGGCAATGACAAAATATAGAATCAACAAAACCATTGAGCAGATAACATTAATTGCCGGCAATGTGCGCACTTTTTTCGCTCCGCAACGGAGTTATGAAGGATTGAACTCAAGAACAATTCAAGGACTTCAACTGATTCAAAAAGCTAAACTTGTCCCAGATGAAATGTATGGAACATTTGCTTGGAGCGAAGGTAATAATAGTGGTAATAACAACGGAAGTGGAAGTTATTTTTCTTCTTCTATAGTTAATCCTTTTGGTGGAGGTGTTCATATTTATAGTTTGGGTAAGTCAAAAGCCGATGATAACAAGGCTTTTGTTATTAAAGTTACGGCTATTTCCAGTGAAGTCTGTATTGAGCTGGTTACTCATAATTGGACTGATGCGTATAGCAATGTTATAGCTATTTATGATGGAAGAAGGGCAAATATTCTCAAGGCACCATTGGATGTAGGTGAGGCTGTTTCCAAATGTGCTGTGTTTGATACAACAAATAATCCGAGTTATGGACCTTATTATATTGTTTTTGTTTTCGATGCAACATATGACGATTTAATTAATAGATTAGGAAGTAATGCTTACTTTTGATGCTTTCTTATATTAGAAACAGAAGCGACCTCATAAGAGGTTGCTTTTGACGATATATCCGAAAATAATTATCCTTAAATAAAAAATATCACTTGCACATTGCGTTGAAGTGTTATAAAAAGAGATAATTAAGTTTGTTTTTGGGAGTATTGAACCTATGTTTTCAAAATTATTCAGTATGTTTTCTGCCGATATGGCGATTGATTTGGGAACGGCAAACACTCTTGTTTATGTTCGAGGCAAAGGTGTTGTGCTAAATGAGCCTTCTGTGGTGGCGATTGAGGAATATAAAGGGCGTAAACGCGTTTTGGCGGTGGGCAACGAAGCCAAGAGAATGCTCGGACGCACTCCTGGAAACATTCGTGCCATTCGCCCGTTGAAAGACGGTGTTATTGCCGATTTTGAAATTGCCGAAGAAATGATAAAATATTTTGTTTGCAAAGTACATAATCGTCGTGCGTTTTTTACTCCGCTTATTGTTATTTGTGTGCCATCGGGTGCTACTGAGGTGGAAAGACGCGCAATTAAAGATTCTGCATATCAGGCCGGCGCACATAAAGTATTATTGATTGAAGAACCGATGGCTGCGGCTATCGGTGCAGGATTGCCAATTACCGAGCCTTCCGGCAATATGGTTGTTGATATTGGCGGTGGAACAACCGAGGTTGCCGTGTTGTCGCTGAAAGGTGTGGTATATTCTCGTTCGGTTCGAGTGGGCGGAGATAAGATGGATTCGGCAATTGTAAATTATATTCGCCGCAATAAAAACATGTTGGTTGGTGAAAGCAGTGCCGAAAGAATCAAAAAAGAAGTCGGTTCGGCTTGTCCTCCGGAAAAAGGAGAGGGTAGAACAGTAGAAATTCGTGGTCGTGATTTGATTAATTGCGTGCCGAAGGAAATTGTTATCACTGAGCGCCAAGTGGCCGAAAGCCTGATGGAACCCGTTTCCGATATTGTGGAAGCGGTTAAGGTTGCGTTGGAAAATACTGCTCCGGAATTGGCTGCCGATATTGTGGATAAAGGCATTGTGCTGACCGGAGGCGGTGCGTTATTGGCTAACTTGGATGTGGTTTTGCGTAATGCAACCGGTTTGCCGGTTACCATAGCCGAAGATCCTCTGTCGTGTGTGGCACGCGGTTCCGGTAAGGCTCTTGATGAATTCAGTCGCTTAAAGGATGTTTTAGTTTCTATTGATTAGCTATTATTTATAGGGTTTGAGCGATGAGACGGCGTAATGTTCCGCTAATAAAGGTAAGCGATTTGAAAGTGGTTTTGCGCCGTTTGAGTGCAGTTTTGTTGTTTATCATTGCTTTTATGACTATTTTGTTGTCAAAGGTTGATAGTGTGGCAATAGAAGCAGTTCATAAGGTTGTGATGGATATAACAGGTCCTGTTATGCAGGTGGTGGAATTTCCGTCACGCGTTATTCATCGTATTTATACCTATTTTTATGACATAAGTCATATTTATTCCGATAATCAGGAATTGCGGGCAGAAAACAAGCAAATGCTTATTTTGCAAAATAAAGTGCGCACCTTAGAAGTGGAAAATCAGCTCTTGGAACGATTGCTTAATTATGTTCCGCCGGCCGAAGCAACCTTTATCAGTGCTAAAATTATTGCCGAATCCGGCGATAATTTCACCAATATGTTGTTAGTGTATATAGGTGATGAATATGTGCAAAAAGGGCAAATCGTTATGGGAGATGAAAGTGTTATCGGGCGTATAGACAAGGTTAGTGGGCATTATGCCAAAGTTATATTGGTTACGGATATTAACTCTAAAATTCCGGTTGTTATTGAGCGTACCCGTGTTCGGGGAATTTTGAGCGGAAATAATACTGAAACGCCGTCGCTGATATTCACTCGTTCTTCTGCCGATATTCAGGAGGGCGATGTGGTTGTTACCTCCGGTGTGGGCGGAATGTTTCCATCCGGTTTACCGATAGGTTTTGTCAGTTCCATAAAAAACGGTGAAATTGCAGTGGAAACAATGGCCGATATAAGCCGTGTTGAATACGTGCGTATAGTTGATTATGGATTGTCAGCCGAAGATGAAAACCTGCAATCTGAATTGATGGAAAGTGAAAACAATGCGCGATAGTTGGCAAGAGAGGTTGCGTGTTTTTCTTCTACATCGTATTCCTCTGGCGGTTACTTTTGCTTTGATGTTTTTGTTTTGTATGCCTATAAATTCGTTGCAACAGAATTACTTTCGTCCATTGATAGGACTGATATGTGTTTATTATTGGGTATTGAAGCGCGGCTATATATTCGGCTATTTTTCGGCGTTTTGCGTAGGGCTTTTGATGGATGTTTACAGCTCGTCGCCACTTGGTATAAATATATTAACAATGATGTTGATTGTATTCATAACAAATATATCGGCAAGATATTTTCAAAACGCCTCATTTGGTTTGGGGTGGTTGTTATTTTGTATTGTCGGGTTAGTAACATTGTTTTTGAAATGGTTATTCTTAATGCTTTACTTTAAGAGTTGGCTGCAACCACAGGAAATTTTGTTTGCATATTGTACGACAATCATGTTTTATCCGTTTGTGGCATATTTAAACGTATGGGTGCAAAACAAATTTTTGCCACAGGAGCGAATCAATGAGTAGTTATGATTATAACAGCGAAAAAAATCGTGTTTTGGGACGAAGAGTAGCTTTTTTGATTTTGCTTAATTTAGTGGCATTTGCAGTTATAGTGGCTCGATTATATTTTTTGCAAATTTACGAAGCCGATAAATATCGCACAATGTCGGAAGAAAATCGTATTTCTACACGTTTCTTAGTGCCTCCGCGCGGTGTGGTATATGATCGTAACGGAATTATAATTGCCAAAAATGAACAAGATTTTAGGGCTCTGCTTATAGCCGAACAAGCTCCGGATATTGAGCAGACTTTAAAAAATTTTGAACAAATTATTCCGCTTACGCCTGATGAAGAAAAGAAAATCAGAGCAGATATAAAAAATAAACGTAATTTTATTCCGGTAAAATTAAAAGATAATTTGAGTTGGGACGAAGTCTCTAAAATATTGTTGCATGCTCCGGATTTGGCAGGGGTTGAAATTGATGAAGGGTTAAGCCGG
The DNA here is from genome assembly GCA_017480745.1 of Alphaproteobacteria bacterium. Lineage (GTDB taxonomy): Bacteria > Pseudomonadota > Alphaproteobacteria > RF32 > CAG-239 > RUG410. The sequence continues at coordinate 6,120 of JAFUSA010000018.1, read as the reverse complement.
CAATATCCTTATGGGGATTTGTATGCCCATGTTTTGGGATATGTAGGACCTGTATCGGAGGCAGATAAAAAAAGCAATCCGTTATATATGGTACCGGGGTTCAAAATCGGCAAATCGGGTTTGGAACGTTATTATGATTATAAATTGCAAGGCTCCGGAGGCACAGTAAAATTAGAGGTTAATGCCTATGGCAGAGTAATGAAAGAAATAGAACGTGATGCTGGTAAACAGGGCGATAGTATAACGATAAGCATAGATTCGCGTTTGCAAAAAGAGGCATACGAGGCATTTGGGGAAGAAAGCGGAGCTGCTGTTGTTTTGGATGTTCGCACCGGCGAGATATTAGCATTGGTTTCTAAACCAGGATTTGATCCTAATCTGTTTACGAACGGAATAAGCTACAAAAATTGGAATGAATTACTTAATAACGAGCGAACACCATTGATAGATAAAGCGGTTTCAGGGCAGTATTCGCCTGGTTCAACCTTTAAGATTGTGGTTGCGTTGGCGGCGCTGGAATCCGGTGTTATCAATATGGGAACACGTTTTTATTGCAATGGAGCAATGGAAGTGGGATCTTCTCGGTTTCACTGTTGGAAACACTCCGGACACGGGAGCCTTAATGTTGTTGAGGCGCTGAAATATTCCTGTGATATTTTCTTTTACGAAACGGCTATGCGGGTTGGAATTGATAAAATACACGATATGGCGGTTAAATTAGGTTTGGGAACATTTTTAGAAATAGGTTTGGATAATGAAAAAAGCGGACTTATTCCTTCAAAAAGCTGGAAAAAGGCACGCTATGGAACACAGTGGACTCAGGGCGACAGCGCTAATTCAGGTATAGGACAAGGATATGTGTTGGTTACTCCTTTACAGTTGGTTACTATGTTAGCACGCGTGGTGAATGGAGGATATAAAATAAAGCCTACTTTTATTAAGCCGACGGCCAAAGAATTGGCAAATATTGAGCGTTTGGATATCTCCACCAAAAATATTGAATTAGTCAAAGAAGGTATGTTTGAAGTGGTAAACGGTATAGGCGGAACTGCCGGACGTGCAAAATTTAATATTAACGGGGCAAAGATGGGGGGAAAAACCGGCACAACACAAGTTCGCCGAATATCAATGAAAGAGCGGCAAAGCGGTATTATCCGTGACGAAAATTTGCCTTGGAAGTTGCGTAATCATGCTTGGTTTATGGGATTTACTCCGGTAGATAATCCGCGGTATGCCGTTGCGGTTATTGTTGAACATGGTTCGTCCGGTTCCGGTGTGGCCGCACCGATAGCGAGTAAAATTTTGCAAGAAGCATTAAAACTTGATATAAAATAGAGGCAGATATGTATGAAATAGGCAGAAATAGCGATAGTTGGCAGGAAAAATTTTTTCGTATAAATTTTTCTTATGTGTTTCTGATTATTTTATTAGCAGGAATTGGAACACTTACCTTATATTCGGCAGCCAACGGAAATTGGGAGCCGTGGGCTTTACGTCATATTTCGCGTTTTATCTTAGCGTTTGTGCTGATGTTTGTTATGGCGTTGGTGGATATGCGCTATTATTATAAATGGGCGTATGTTTTTTACTTTGTTACATTATTGATGCTGGTGGCGGTAGAAGTTACCGGTCATGTCGGTATGGGCGCGCAAAGATGGATAAACTTCGGGTTGTTTAAGGTTCAGCCTTCGGAATTAATGAAAATAGGCATGGTGTTGTTTATGGCGCGTTATTTCAGTTCTATGTCCATACAGGGAATTCAGTCAATTCGCGGAATAATAATACCTGCTGTGCTGATAGTTCTGCCGGTTGCTTTGATTATTTTGGAACCGGATTTGGGAACGGCATTGATGGTGCTTTCAACAGCAACAATGATGTTATTTGCGGTTGGCGTTCAAATATGGAAATTTGTGTTGGTTGGAATAATTGGTGCGGCAAGCTTGCCGATTGCGTGGAATTTTTTGCACGAATATCAGCAAAATAGGGTGCTTACGTTTTTGAACCCGGAGAGAGATCCGTTGGGAGCAGGTTACCATATTATACAATCTAAAATAGCTTTTGGTTCCGGTGGTGTATTCGGTAAAGGATTTTTGCACGGCACTCAAACACACTTAAACTTTTTGCCGGAGAAACATACGGATTTTATTTTTACAATGTTATCAGAAGAATTTGGTATGTTAGGGAGTTTAACGGTGGTATTTATTAATTTGCTGCTGATTATTATTGGGTATGTTTTTGCTTATCGCACACGTAATTACTTTGCTAAACTAACCATAATCGGCCTAAATACGAATTATTTTTTGTATGTGTTTATTAATATTGCCATGGTGATGGGTCTTTTGCCGGTGGTTGGTGTTCCTCTGCCACTGATTTCTTATGGCGGAACGGTAATGTTTTCCATTATGGTTAGCTTTGGAATTATTTTATGTATGTCCATCAATCGGCAAAATTCCACAGGCTTTGAGGAATAGTTTTTTTTCGTAGATTTTGTAAAAAATATTTGACTTTTGCTTTTTTTCTGATATTATGAAACCAAGATGAGGTAAAATTCATCTGGGGTGTGACTACCTCTTTGAGATTCGTCATATATGACGTTAGATACTTCCGCTTTTATGGTTGGAAGGTTGCAGAATAAGTTATAGCAGTGTAACAAATATGCAACACTATTTAATCTCAAGTAGTAGTCAACTTCCAGCCGCCTCGTTGAGGTGGTTGTTTTTAGTCTTTAATAACAATTTTTACAAAAGGAAATTTACTATGAAAAAGTGTGATTTAAATGAAAATGGTCGTTCAATGATAGAGATGTTAGGTGTTTTAGCTATCATCGGTGTTTTATCAGTAGGCGGAATCGCCGGCTATTCCAAAGCGATGATGAAATATAGAATAAACAAAACTATTGAACAAATAACTCTCATTGCCGGCAATGTGCATACCTTTTTTGCATCACAGAGAAATTATAATGATTTAGTTTCAGCAGGTCATAATCAAAATTTTAATTTAATAAAAAAAGCTAAATTGGTACCGGAAGAAATGATTGATGAAAATAACTATATAACGGACATAACTTATAATTTTAAACACCATTTATTTAATGCTTTTGGTGGGTATGTTGCTCTTTGGCATGACCAATATGCGGAAGATTTATCAGATAGTGATGAGATAAAATATTTTCAAATTGTCTATACAAAATTACCTCAAGAGGCCTGTATTGATTTAGCTACACAAAATTGGTTTAATACTAATCCGGAGCTTAGAGTTATGCATATATCTAAAAATGAAGATTTAGATTGGTCTGGATTAACGGCAAATCCTATCGGAGAAATTACACAAAGTTATATTTCAGCTTGTTATAATTGTAGTGTATCATTTCCTATTGCTTTGGACTTAGCCGCCGATGCTTGTAATTGTCCAAATGATGATTGTACAATAGTTTGGGGATTTAAATAATATCTTTAAGTTTAGCTCAAGCTAAGCATAATTATATGTTAAAATATCATTGACACAAAATGGCTTAATGTGTTATCGTTAAGCACTTTTTTGAAGATAAGTTGATGAATAAAGATTCGATATTTAAAATAGAAAGTCCGTTTGAGCCGTCCGGAGATCAGCCTCAGGCAATTAAAGAGCTTTGCAATGGGGTGGAGCAGGGTGTTCGTAATCAGGTTTTGCTTGGTGTTACCGGCTCCGGTAAAACTTTTACCATGGCCAAAATTATTGAACAATGCCAACGTCCGGCACTTATTATGGAGCCGAATAAAATTTTGGCGGCACAACTTTATGCAGAAATGAAAGAGTTTTTTCCGCATAACAATGTTGAATATTTTGTGTCTTACTATGATTATTACCAGCCGGAAGCATATATTCCCAAAACCGATACTTATATTGAAAAAGATTCGGCAATTAATGAACAAATAGACCGTATGCGACACGGTGCCACCCGAAATGTTTTGGAGCAAAAAGATGTTATAATAGTTGCCTCTGTTTCCTGTATTTATGGTTTGGGTAGCATGGAATCTTATTCGGCAATGGTATTCAAATTAAAAGTCGGCGATGTAGTGGATATTCAGGAAATTAATCGCCAGCTTGCTGCTTTGTTGTATGAACGTTGCACGGTTAATTTTGTGCGCTCAACATTTCGCGTTAACGGAGATACGCTTGATATTTTTCCCGCGCACTACGAAGATAGGGCATGGCGAGTGTCATTTTTCGGCGATGAAATTGAGGAAATTTATGAGTTTGATGTGTTGACCGGCAAAAAAACACGACAATTGAACGAAATTACCGTTTATCCCGCTAATCACTACGTTACTCCGCGTCCGGCGCTTTCGCAGGCAATGACTCATATTAAGGAAGATTTAGCAGTGCGTTTGCAAGAGTTTAAAGCCGAAAATAAACTTTTGGAAGCTCAACGTTTGGAACAGCGCACGCGTTTTGATTTGGAAATGATGGATACCATAGGACATTGTAAAGGTATTGAAAATTATTCGCGTTATTTGACCGGCCGTGCACCGGGAGAACCACCTCCGACGTTGTTTGAATATTTTCCCAAAGATTCATTGTTGTTTATTGACGAGAGTCATATTGCTGTGCCACAAATTGCTGCTATGTATCGCGGTGACCGCAACAGAAAATCAACTTTGTCAGATTATGGTTTTCGCTTGCCGTCGTGTTTGGATAACCGGCCACTTAAATTTGAAGAATGGAATCAAATGCGTCCGCAAACGATTTTTGTTTCCGCTACTCCGGGAGATTGGGAATTAGAGCAGAGTCAAGGAGTATTTTCTGAGCAAGTTATACGTCCGACAGGCTTGACTGATCCGCTGTGTATTGTGCGTCCGGTAGAAAATCAGGTTGACGATTTGTTGGAAGAATGTCGCAAAACCGCCGCCAAAGGTGAACGCGTTTTGGTTACCACTTTAACTAAAAAAATGGCGGAAGATTTAACCGACTATATGCATGATAACGGGGTTAAAGTCCGCTATATGCACTCGGATATTGATACGCTGGAACGTATAGAAATTATCCGTGATTTGCGCTTAGGTAAGTTTGATGTTTTGGTTGGAATTAACTTGTTGCGCGAAGGTTTGGATATTCCGGAATGTTCGTTGGTGGCAATTTTAGATGCCGATAAGGAAGGCTTTTTACGTTCTACACGTTCGCTTATACAAACTATCGGGCGTGCTGCGCGTAATGCGGAAGGACGCGTAATTTTATATGCCGATAAATTGACGGATTCAATTAAAACCTCCCTTGATGAAACTAATCGCCGCCGTGAAAAACAAAGCAAATATAACGCTGCCAACGGTATAACTCCGCAGACGATTAAAAAGAGTATATCTTCAACTTTGCGCGAAATGACGGAAACCGATTTTGTTAAAAATGACGAACAGGATGTGGAAAAAATCCGCAACATTGATAAGAAAATCAAAGAATATACCAAGCTTATGCGCGAAGCTGCCCAAAACCTTGAATTTGAAGAAGCTATGGTTTACCGCGACAAACTCAAGGAATTGGAAACTTTGGCACTGAAAAATATTTAAGCGACAAAATTATTTACGGAGATGAAATCCTATACTTGCGCCTTCGTAACAAATATTAGCGGCAGTGTTTATGTCAATAGGAATATTATAGGATATACCGTCATTATCACTAATGTATTTTGCATTTATGATATTCCAATCTTGTGTAGAAAGCTCCATGCAAGCCTCCTCAGGCAGATTAAATAATCTAAACCAAAACGCATCTCCATAACCACCACCATAAATTTCAAAATCTCCATCAAATATATTTTTTATTGCTGTAATATTATTGTTAGCGTCTAAAGTAAGCATTTCATCTGGAAATAATTTTGCTTTTCTCATAATTTTACAAGAAACATGACAAGAATTTTCTTCACAAAAACAGTTTAAACCATCATAATTTCCTTGTGGGGCAAAGAATGCACGCACATTTCCGGCAATGAGTGTTATTTGCTCAATAGTTTTGTTAATTCTATACTTCATCATTGCCTTGCTATATCCGGCGATACCTCCAACACTCAAAACACCAATGATAGCAAGAACGCCCAACATTTCTATCATTGAACGTCCGTTTTGATTTTTTATTTCAAAGTTTTTCATA
>JAFUSA010000017.1 GCA_017480745.1 Alphaproteobacteria bacterium | reverse complement strand
TTATTACGCAGAGATACTTACCGATTTATACGCTCTAAGATTTTGAATAAAGAAGGGTAGAGGTGTTTTAAGATGTAATAACACTAAACGTTGCCGTGAAGGCAACGTTTATATATAGAGTTAAATCGTTTATATTCTATTCAGCGGCACAGGCACACGATTCGCTGCTATTATCTATATGCAAAACGGCTTTGCTTTCTGTAAAGCATTTGCGAGAATAATATTCCGATTTTTTACCGCGATTAAATTCCGATACCGGACGATGATAACCCATAACACGTGTCCATACCTCACAAGGTTGACGTTCAGCATCTGTTAAGGCAATATTTTCAAAATTTATAACGGTCATACTATTCCTCCCAAAAAATCGTTATTATGTAACTCATCATCTTTCTTATACTATATATAGTATTAACAAAAAGTAAATAAACAATATATAGTATTAACAGGTTTATTTTTTTTATGATAATAATGCCTGAAATTCATACACTTAGGATACAGAAAAATTTTTTAAATAAATACTGGACAAATTTATTTTTTTAGACTATAATATAATAATCTTAGTTATCACTTATATATAAATTTTGGTATTCACATAAACTTCAAAGATTATGAAAAAGATTATTTTATTGGCTTTTGTCGGCATGTTTTGTCTGCTTAGCCTTAGTAGTTGCAGTTCGCTCTTTTATGACGATTCGGTTTATACTCGCGTAGCAACGATTACCACGGTTGAGGGAGATTCTACTACCAAGACGACCAACGTGTATTATCGTAACCCTGTGTATAACTATCCGGCTTACGGCTACTACTATTACTATTACTATCCGCGGTATTACTATGTTCCGCCGCGTCCACACTATCGTCCGCATCATCATCATCGTCGTTGGTAGGGCGTTGTGTTGAAAAATGTTGAATGTGTAAAAAGAATCCCGAAGATTACTTAAAGTGATTTTCGGGATTCTTTTTTGCTTTGATTAAACATGTTTTGTATTCTATTTTGCGAATCGGCTTTAAGCCGACCGCGATACTCTCGTCTCGCTTTCGCTTGTAGTCAAACTGACTCCTGTCAGTTCGCATCTGCCACCTCCCTCAGATATCAGAAAAAAAGCACCCCTAAGGGTGCTTTTGATATCTGGGGCGGATGATCAGATTCGAACTGACGACATCTGGTACCACAAACCAGCGCTCTAACCAACTGAGCTACATCCGCCATAAACTATGCCTTATTACATTGAAAAAAAATCGCTGTCAATAGCAAAAAATAAAAAAATGCAAAAAAATGTAAAATTTTTTGTCAAAATTTGTAAAAAAAGGTAATTTTTTGCTTGCAATAGAGAAAAAAGTGTGTTACATTAACCTTACTTAAACATATTATCAATGTCCTACTATTTGCAGAATTTTTATTGAAAGATTGTTATTTCATGATTTATATCTTGAATTAATGTTGTCTTTCGGTGGATGATTTTTTGTTTTTAGTAGGGACTTCATATACATGCGTGTTAGGTATGGTTTTCAGCCGACATTGCATTCCCTTTGGCAGTTTCTTCGGATTTTGCCTGCTATATGAACCACCCAAAATAGAATTAAAAAACATTAAAAAAATTTATATTATGGCAAACGTGAAAAATTTCAGCGCTACTATCATGATGATGGTCGCTATGGTAATGGGTTTCGTATTCACTTCTTGCGAAAACGAAGAGTTCTCCGGTTATGCAAATGAGGCTGAACTTGATTTCTTCCTCTACCGCGAAGGTGAGCCCGTCAACAATATCTATGATTGGTCTCTTACCGCTGGCGAAAGAACCCACAGTGTGTCTTACTCTTGCAACGGCCATGCCAAGCTGAGTGAGGAGGAACAGAACTACAACATATTTGAGGAACACAGAAACCTCAATGTTGAGTACTCTAACTCTAAGCGTTCAGCCGGCAAGCCTGAGCGAGTAGAAAATGCCGATGGATCTGTTAACTATGTGACTAAGTACACCTTCCCAATGGAAGATGGAAACATCGCCTACGTTGACTGCTCTATCCAGCAAAGATACGTTATGTTTAATGGAAAGATGTATGCGCTCCCCACTGATTCTCTGATCAATGTTGAGCTTGTCTCTCTTGCAAACGTAACAGCAGCTGCCACCACCCGTGCCGCCGAATATTACGAGTCTGACGTTGTGAACACCGAAATCGTAGCTGAGCTGACGTTCACTACGACTGGTCTTGGCAATGGTAACTATACCTATACCAAGAAGCTTCGCGATGTTGTAACCCGTCATATTTGGAGCAAAAATGATGTTGAAAAGGCCGAGAGCGTGAATGTTACCCGTGAGGTAATTGACGCTAACACTGAAAGGTGTTCGTTCGAGGAAGTATTCACTTTCAAAAGTGGAGAAACCGAGAGCTTCTCGCGCAGCTACGTTCTGAACCGCAATTTCAAGGGCATCGACACTTATAACAAGAATGTTGATAACTTTGATTTTAATTTGGTTAAGAATGGTAATGTCATTTCCGGTACAACTGAAAATAGCGTTGAGAGTGTGCAGGATGGTTGGACTGTTTTCGGTCGCACAGACAATTACAGCTCTGATCTTTCTAATACAGTTGATAATATTGCCACTGCCTATACTTTCTATCACGAGCGTTGCGTGTATGCCGACGAGTTCATCACTGTTGAGTACCCCTATGTTGATGTAGAGGTGAATGAGACTGCTGCTGACACTCATGTTGCTAACGTTACCTCCGATAAAAAGGGTATGGATAAGGCCATCCTCACTAACGAGATTCACACTTCTTATCTTGGCTTTGATCAGGATTTGAACGAAAGTGTTAATCTTTACAAGGCAGAGGAAGTCAAGATTATTGACGAGGGCTTTGATGGCAAGAGCGCTGTAAAGGAAATTAGTGATTCTTTGATTACTGTGAAGGTTGACTACATTGTCTACTGGAGCAATAACATCAACGACACCACTCACTTCGCACGCACTTTCGCACGTCAGCTCAACCCGCAGAGCAACTGGACAGTTGAAGCTAACAGCAATACTCAGACCACTACCGGTTTGGTTGCTAAGCTTGTCAACTCTCAGAAGCAAAACGGAAAGAGCAACAACAACACTGCTACCTGGAATTGGGTTCGTGAACAGCGTTCTATCACGTCTACTGTTAACCTTGATGGTGCCGCAGCTCAGACAAACAAATGGACCGCAGTTGACATCAACACAATCTCCGTAACTTATCGTGAACATACTTTTGACTTCGGTACTGACGAAGTTTCTGTTAGCGATAATGCAAGTGTTGGCGCCGGCGTGAAAGAAGGTGATTTTGATGTTTACAAGTATACCGATGTGCTGACCTACACTTTCAGCAGCAATGTGAAGAAGAGTAGCGTTCCCGGCACAATCAAGGTAGCCAACAACACGTTCTTCCCGAAGGAGTGGGGCAAGTTGCTCAGCGCAGTTGAGACTGTTGCTCGCAATGAGGACCACAGCACATACGTTTATGTATGGTCGCTGCACTTCGAAAAGGCTGTGTTGCCAGTTATTGTTCGCAAGAATGCCACAGCTCCCGAGTTCAATTTCAACTATGTTGAGTGGACAAAGGAGAGCCGCTATAACAGTGCAAGTTATGCTAAGGTTAATGGTAGCAGAACATGGGTTAACACCATTGCTTCCAACGAGGGTGACTATATGCTCTGGGCTTCGGCTGACAATAAGAATGTTGACTCTGTGCCTTATGACACTGCTTCCGGTTCTCTTAATTGGGATAACGGTAAAGTCGCTTCTAACGGTCTGCCCACTGTGTTCTCTAACGAGCACAACTTGAAGGTTACCTCTGATGGTACGCTTACCAGCACTCTCGGTTCTTGGAAGTAATAGCCACGAACCAGAGTATAAATAAGTTAAGTTAATTTAATTCATCCGGAGGGGCGAAAGCTTCGGCTTAGCCCTTCCACAAAAAACTAAAAACAATTATGAAGAAATATATCTTCGCAGCAATCGCTGCAATCGCAATGACCGCAAGTGTTAACGCTCAGAACAACGAGCAAGTTAATAACGACAGCCTTCGCGCCGCTCAGTATGAGAAGTCACTCAATGACTTCGAATATATGAAGTACAAGAAGGAGAAGGATCTCTACACCGATAACATTCCTTACTACGTGGGGAATGATCCGGAGCCGAGAATCCTGTGGTCGGCAAAAAACTGCGGTCCCTACATCGGTCTGATGGGAGCCATGAGCAACTTTGAAGGAAATACTGACTTCGGAGGAGGATTGGTTGCCGGTTGGGAAGGTCGCCACTTTGGTTTGGAGACATCATTCGTATGGACACCGAACCACTACAACAAGGTTGATGCTGACCGCCATGATCCGTTTGTCGGTATCACTGTTGGCATCGCTCCGATGATTAAAGTTGCCGATTTCTGCAATCATCATCTCCAGTTCTGGCTTATGCCGGAGTACAACTTAATGCTCAACTACGATTACCACACAGATGTTCAGGTGAATGGCAACATTTCATCGTTCAACGACGTGGAGTTCAAGGGGTTCACACAAGGTGGCGCTTTGAAGCTTCGTGCTGAGTATAAGTTCTGGGGAACTCCTATCCATGTGTTCGCTCAGGGTGGCTACGGTTACCAACAGCGTTATACATCTGACGGCACCGAATGGCATGGTCAGGTAAAGGCTGAGGTTGGTGTTACATTTACGCTCTTCCGTGGAGCAAAGTGGGACAACAAGGCTCTGAAATCTATGGGTCTTACAAAATCTCAGGCCAAGAAAATGGCTCGCGCCAAGGCAACAGTTGAGAGATATTAATCTTACAATCTAATAGAACAGGTCTTTCCCCACAAGGGAAAGGCCTGTTCGCTTTTAAAGAGTAAAGAAAGAGCTTTATTTATGAAAATCAATTTTTTTATATTTTTTTACTTTACATTAAAAAAATTTGTGCTATAATATGACAGAGTTTCAAATAGCATGTCGACGTTTGTGTTAAAGAAATGACCGAAAGTTGGTGTTAAAAGAGAGTGTTAGAATGAAAGTTAATGTTCAAGATTGTAGCAGAAGTATGATAGAGATGCTTGGTGTTCTCTCTATTGTTGGCGTTCTGTCAGTCGGCGGCTTGGTGGGATATTCCAAGGCAATGATGCGATATCGTATAAACAAAACCATGTCTGAAATAGCTCTGATTGCCGGCAATGTGCGTGCCTTTTTTGCTCCGCAACGTAGTTTTACCGGTTTAGATTCCGGAACTGAGGCCGGTATAAATCTGATTAAGAAAACTAATATTGTGCCGGCAAATATGATATCTGATACACCGACAACCACTAATACTTTTACATCATATATTTTGAACGAATGGGGTGATATTATGCGAATTGCCGCGTTTAATACATCGGCATTTGTGGTGTCGCTGCACTCCGTTCCTACTGAAGCATGTATTGAACTTTCGTCGCAAGATTGGTATTCGGCTAATGTTCCGGTGCTTTATATTAATAATACTTTCCACACCTCGGAAGCAGGCGCTGTAAATTATACATTAAAAACGCCGGCTGATATGGTAAAAGTTACACAGGCTTGCTCTTCTGACGACGGTTTGTCGGATTTGGTTTTATATTTTGATGAAGATATAAATAAAGGCGCGTGGCCGGAAGAACTTTAAAATAACTTAAAAGTTTAACCTAAAAATAAAACCCGCTGTGTATGTTGCATCAAGCGGGCTTTTTTTTGAGCATGTATTTAGTTTTTATACATTGATCGCTTTAATAACTGGATAATTTCGTTATCCGAAGCATAATCAAGAGCGGTTTTCCCCTGTAAATCGGTTATTTTAGCATCTGCTCCGTGAGCTAACAAATATTTTACAACTTCCGGATTGGGATTAAATGCAACAGCATACATCAGAGCCGTGCGACCGTTATTATCTTTGGCATTAATATCGGCGCCGTATTTAACAACCATATCTAACGATTTTACATCTACGCCGGTTTTGCATAAATTCATCAATAAGGTTTGACCTTGGGCATTATAGTTACTGTTTTCCTTATTGGCTTTTGTTTTCAGTGGGCCAAATCCCAAAAAAGTAGAAACTTTCTGCGCCGCGTTACCTAAATTGCTTTGCGGAGCAGAGCCGGCAAGCGTTTTAACAGCAGAGGCATAATTAGATTTTTCTCCTTTATTTTTTGATTTTTTGCCTGATTGTGTAGGTGTTACCGGATTGTTTTTTGCTTTTTTTGCTGAGGATTGTTTTGCGGCGTTATTCCATTGTTTTTCCTCATTTTGAGTGTTATTTTCGGTGACCGGTGTCGGTGGGGTAATGGGCTTATTTTGTGTGGCGTATTCCGCAATATTTTCAGCGATTACATCGCGTTGTGAATAAACATAAAATCCTCCTGCCGCTAAAATGACTACTATGCAGGCAATACTTATAAGTATATTTTTTAACATAACGATCCTCTTGCTATAATAACAAATATTTAGTGTATTGAGCACACCTTAACACACTTTTTTATAAATGTTTAGTATTTATTTTGCAAATTGTTAATTTTTTACAAGACAAGACTATTCAAAAAAAAACAGATTTATGACCGGAGAAGATAAATTTTATATCTTTTCTTGACTTTTAATTTTCTTATGCTATGATATACACATGATGAGGTAAAATTCATCTGGGGTGTGATAACCTCTCAAATCGCGTCAATAATGACGTTAAAACAGTTCCAGCTATGGCTGGAAAGTCGCGAAATAATACAATAGTGAATACGCGACACTATTCGATTTGATAGTTATCACTTTCCAGCCACCTCATAAGGTGGTTATTTTTTGGATCTTTAACAACAATTTAAATGAAAGGAACTTTAATATGCAAAACTTTGATTTAGAAAAAGAAAATGGGCGTTCACTTCTTGCGGAGAGTGGTGCAGATGCGCCGGCTGTTTTGAGCGCCGTGTACACAGATAGTACACAAACGAAAAACAGGCAAGCAGATGTGCCGCAATACGGGAGGAGTATGATTGAGATGTTGGGCGTGTTGGCTATTATAGGTGTTTTGAGCGTTGGTGGCATCGCCGGATATTCCAAAGCAATGCAAAAGTATCGGATTAACAAAACGATTGAACAGATCACCTTAGTTGCCGGAAATATACGCACTTTCTTTGCTCTGCAGAAAAGTTATAGTCTATGCGGTACTTCAGGTAAAAAAATAATCAAAAAAGCAAAATTATTTCCCGATGATATTCCTTATGAGGAGGATCAACATGGAGCTGTAGAATGGAAAAATGTTTGGGGCGGTGTGTTTGGTACTTGTGAAACATCCAAATCTGGTTCAGATTTTAATAAAGCATTTACAATATTTATTTACGACATACCGGAAGAGGCTTGTATTGAATTGCTTACCCATGATTGGAGAAATGTGGGTTCAAGCTTTGTTACAGTCAATGCTGATGAAAATGAATACTTTAGTGGAACGGATAGATTTGCATTTGTTCCGGTTGATTTGGATGTGGCTATAAAAATGTGCTCATCAACATCATCAACATCTTATTTGGCTCCTGATGTAGGTTTGTATTTTGATATAGATGAAAACTATTATAAAGAGGAATATAAAGATTGTTTGGCGGAAAACGGAGATTCTTGCTGATTTGTTACTAAAAGACGCTTTCATCAGCGTCTTTTAGTTCATTCTTTTTTCTCGGCCTTTCCCTCGCGGAACTTGGCGAGTTTATGTAACAAACGCGTGCGTTTAAGGCGGCTTAGATGATCAATATATAAAATACCGTCAAGGTGGTCGATTTCATGTTGCAGAATAATTGCTAACAAATCATCTGCCAAAATTTCTTGTTCTTGTCCGTTATAATCAATATAACGCACTCTCACTTTTTCATAACGCTCAACTTCCGCACGTTGATCGGGTAGAGATAAGCACCCCTCGTTAAACAAAACGGTTTCTTCCGATTTCCAAATAATTTCCGGATTAACTAAATACATCGGGCGGCGAAGAGATAAATCTTCATCACTCGGATTAGGATCGAGCACTATAATCCGCTTTGTTATACCAACTTGCGGTGCGGCCAAACCACACCCCTTATCCACATACATTGTTTCCAACATATCATCCAAAAAACGACGCAATTCATCGTCAACTTTGCTGACACGCACACATTTTTGACGCAATACTTCGTCCGGATATTCATATAACTTCAAAACAGACATTTTAACCTCGAATCTCCTTGGCAATTTGGTCTAACAGCGCATTAACCATTCGAGGTTCATTCTTATTGAAAAAGGCATAGGCCAAATCTACATATTCTTGTATTAAAATTTTGGCATCAATATTCATAGTGGCTGAAAGTTCATATACTGCGTTCAATAAAAGTGCTTGCATCAGGCTATCCATACGATCATACGACCAATCGTCACGCAAAAACTTATTAAGAGATTTTTCTAAATCTTCTTTATGAGTTTGTGCTCCGCGCACCATTTTTTCAAAATATTCAGTATCAATCGGTCCTAATTCCACTAATTTTTCTTCATTTTCGTTTTCGCGGTTATCTATGGCAAAACGGCCAACCTTTCCTTGAACAAAATCATCAATAACTTCATCAACCGGCAACTGACCGACGGCAATCATATAGTTTGCCTGCACCGCGGCAAGACGCGCACTTGTTTTCATCTTAATTTTTTGTGATATAAATTTAGTCATTTTCCATATCCTTTTGGTTATCATCATTCAAGGTAAGTTTTTCTATGGTAGCAACAAAGTCTTTCAGATCTTCCAAACAGCCGAAATCTTTATAAACCGAGGCAAAACGAATGTAGGCAATGTTATCTAAACGAGAAAGGGCATCCATGACGCACTCACCAATATGCGTGGTGGTTATCTCTGTTTCTCCGGAGCTTTCAAAGCGACGTTGCAGAGAATTGACAATTTTTTCAACTCTTTCAGCCGATATCGGACGTTTACGTACCGCCAAACTAATTGATTTTGCTAATTTATCTCTATCAAACAATGTTCGCTCACCATTTTTTTTCAACACCACAAGCTCACGAAGCTGCACGCGTTCAAAAGTGGTGAAACGCGAGCCACACTCCGGACATTCACGCCGCCGCCGAACAGATGAATTATCATCTGTGTTGCGTGAATCTTTTACTTGTGTTTCTTCACAACCGCAAAACGGGCATTTCATTGTTTTGTCCCCTGTTTAATCAATTCTTCCGCAACCTGATACATTTGGGAAGAATATCTGGCTCCTTTTATAAGAACAGTATCATTATTTTGCAATAGTTTATTCAATAAAAATTCAGACACACCTTCTTTGTTGGCAAAATAATATTGTTTTTTATTCTTTGGAAGTTGTGCCAACATATCTTGCATTTCTGCGCAAACACCAACAACCACATCTATAGAACTATCGGCAATTACTTTACCGATTTCTTCATGACGTGATTTTGAAGTTGATCCAAGTTCTGCCATTTTACCCAACACGGCAACTTTGCGCCCATTAACCGAGCTTTTATCTAAGTTTTGCAAGGCCATAATCATAGAATCCGGCTGGCCGGAATAACTGTCGTCAATTAAGGTATATTTTGCACCGTTAGCCAAAGAAAGCTCGTAATGTTTGCCTCGTCCGGCTAAAGCCCCGAAGTCTTTAATGCGCTCGGCCGCCTTGCTGATATCTAATCCCAAAGACTGCACTACACTAAGTGCGCACCATGCGTTATATAAATATTGTTCGCCTTCTTCCTGAGTGGTAAATTTTGCCTGTGGATGCTTATTTTTGCCGAACATAATTACGTTATTTGTTGTCAAATGAGCTTGTTTTTCCAAAATTTCGGCAAAGTTTGTATCTTGATTTATAATCGCAATACCAGATTTGCTTAGTCCTTCAAAAATTTCCGCTTTTGCATAAGCTATAGCCTCAAAACTTGGGAAAAACTCTATATGCATGGGGTAAACATTGGTAATTACGGCAATATCAGGTTTGACTAAATCGGTCAAATAAGATATTTCCCCCTTAGCACTCATTCCCATTTCAATAACAGCATATTCCGCCGACATATCCATTTCGCACAAGCTTTGCGGTACACCGACAAAATTATTGTGATTTCCGCTGGTTGCGTATGTTTTGGCAAAACCTGAAAGCAAAAAAGCAATTTCTTCTTTGGTTGTAGTTTTACCGGCACTACCGGTTAAACCGATAACCTTTCCTTTGAATAGTGAGCGATTATAAGCTCCTATTTTGCCATAGGCTTTTAGTGTATCTTTTACCACTAATTGTTTTTCGGCAGAAACACCGGCTATCAAATGATCTACCACAACAAAGGGACATCCGTCGGCAATAACTTTGGGCACAAAATCGTGTCCGTCAAAGCGCTCTCCTTTCAAGGCAATAAAAACTGTGTTAGGAGAGATCTTACGACTATCCGTAGAAATATTATCAATTTCCAAATCCGCAAACGGAGTAGGGCATCCCAATATTTTAGCTAACTTGTGTGAACTTATTTTTTCCATTCTTATTTCTCTATATCTGGGCTCGCTTTGACATAGTTTTCCACCATAACAGCGGCTTTTTTTGCCATACATGTTGTTCCCGGTCCTGCTATACAACCGCCTTCACAGCACATAACTTCAATCATATTAAAATCAGTCGGAGGAGTTGTGGCATAACGTTTAAGTTTTTTAATGGCATCCGGATTCAGTCCGTTGATTGCTTCCGGTTTATACAAAGCTTTATCTCCTACAACGTACGCTACGGCTCCGGCAACTCCGCCCGAAATCGGGTATCTGCGACCTTGTGCAGAAGATTCTATGGCAAAATTATCTGCCGGCATTGTTGCCACATTAATTTCAGCGGCATCTAACAAGGCTTGTGCTTCCTCAAATACCAAAACATTATCTACATTAGGATTTTTTTCTGCTTCCAAACGCTTTGCCAAACACGGACCGACAAATACGGTATGATATTCCGGATGAGCTTTTTTCACAATCTCGGCAATGTAATACATAGGACTGCCTGTGTCTGAAACATAATGTTTAATTTCCGGAATATGCTTTTCCACAGCGGCCATCCAAGCAGGGCAACACGAAGTTGTCATAAAT
Source organism: Alphaproteobacteria bacterium (assembly GCA_017480745.1). Lineage (GTDB taxonomy): Bacteria > Pseudomonadota > Alphaproteobacteria > RF32 > CAG-239 > RUG410. The sequence goes on along the minus strand of JAFUSA010000017.1, from coordinate 109,901 downwards.
TTTTCGCCTTTTTCCATGCGTTCAACAAATTCGGCTGCTTCGGTGCGAGTAGTAACGTCTGCTCCTTGTGCCACTTCAACAACTTCATCAAATCCCAATTTCTTGAAAGCGGCTATAACTTTGCCTAAATCATTGCCGAATTGTCCTATAACAGCCGGAGCTAACATGGCAACTGTTTTCTTTTCCGGATTTTTTATCGCGTTTAAAACATCAATAATCTGCGAATTATGCACAATAGCGCCAAAAGGGCAAGAAAGCAAACATTTGCCACAAGAAATACATTTGTCTTGATCAATATATTCTTTTCCGTCGGCTTCTTTACTGATAGCTCCTACCGGACAAGCATCTTCACAAGGAACAACCGTTTTGTGAATTGCACTATACGGACAGTTGGAATAACATATACCGCATTTTATGCACAAATCTTGATTAATATGCGCTTGTCCGTCAGCAGTGATTGCTTTTTTAGGGCAGTTAACTTCACACGGGCGAGCATAACAACCTTGGCATTGATCACTGACGACATAACTTTTTTGCTTGCATGCGTTACAAGCTTCGCGAATCACTGAAACAGTGGCTTTTTGCGGTGCTGTGCGGGCAAGAGTTTCATTCACCAACTCCGAAAGATTGGTATTAATCGGTAAAAATGCCGGTGTATACCCCATGGCAGCCATGCACTGTGCCTTAACTACCAAACGATCACGACCGAGTGAACCTCGTTTAGAAGGTGTATCATCAGGCACAATTTTGTTCGGAATCTCGTCAATATCGGCAAAATTATTTTTCATAAAACTTTTAGCAACATTAGTCAACACAGCCATCCGTAAAAACGCGGCGTTATTCTTAGACGTAAGCATTAAATTTAAGTCCTTTCCTTTAATTCAAATTGCCGACATTATAACCGATTATTTGCAAATTGCAACATATTTTTATAGTCAATACAGCTAATTTTTATACCACGTCAAATATTTTTTGCAAAATAAAGAAAAAGGTTTTGCATTTTGGCATAAGTTGTATTATCTTACCACTAACAATATGAATGAGGTATTTATGAAAAAGCTTTTGTTTTTTATGTTTTGTTTATGTTTGGCTTTTGAAGCAAACGCTAAGAATGATTTCATCGTTAAAATTCCGGTAGATGTTGATGCTGAAAATTCGGTTGCTGCTAAAGATTTGGCGATGATGCAGGCTCAGCGTCAGGCTTTTTTGGACGTTTGTGCAAAATTAACTTCTGCCGATAATGTGAAAAAATTATCAGAACTTACGGATGATTCCATTTTGCATTTTGTGCAGTCGGTTGCAGTTGCCGATGAAAAAGCCGGTGGCACTAAATATAAGGCAAATCTGAGTGTGCAAATAAACGAACAGCTTCTAAAAGAATATTTGGCAGAAAATGAAATGATTGAAGCTGAAAGCGCCGAATTTTTGGTAATTCCGGTTTATCAAGCAAGTAATAATTCATATCCGGAGTTATGGGAAAATAGTAATTTATGGCGGCAAAATTGGCGTTCTAAGGGGTTGATTAAATTCGGCACCATGCAAATTCGCACCATAGGAGAGCATTTTCGCGATATTGAACAATTAGGCGCGGAAAGCGCTATTTATATGAATTCGTCTTTATTTAATCAAATTGCTCAATTAAACGGTTCGGAACGTATTTATGTTTTATATGCGCAAACTATGCCGAACGGAGATTTGAAGATAACCGTTAAAAACGAGCGCAACAAACAAGAAAATGTTTTTACGGTTTATAATGATGATGAAAGCAACGTTTTTGATAAAGCCATTGAAAAAAGTGTGATGTTTATATCCAATATGGAACGTGAAGCTCGCGGGCAAGAAACGGCTTCATCAGTTGGCACGATTAATGCTGTTTATGAATACCATAATATGAAGGACTGGTTGGAAAAAAGTAAATCAATGGCGGCTTTAGATCAGGTTGAAGGTATAGATACCAAAAGTTTCGGCGGCGGCAAAGTTAATTTTTCCATTCGCTATAACGGAAGTTTAGATGATTTATGGGCTGCTATGCAAGAAATTGATTTGAGCCATGAAACTGCCGGAAACTACTATATTATAAGGTAAAAAAATGACTAAACGTGAAATAAATAATCAAAGATATTTACTGATTCTTGGTGTGTTATTGCTTGTTGTGGCAATGCTTTATTTACTGCGTTCGGTTTTGTTGCCGTTTGTTGTAGGAATTGTAGTGGCATATTTTCTGAATCCTTTGGTTAATAAAATAACCTGCAATAAAATATCGCGCAATACAGCAACGGCTTTGGTAATGGGACTTTTTTTATTGCTGTTGTTACCGTTTTTGGTTTTGTTGGGGAGTATGGCTGTTCATCAAATAGGTGAGTTTGTTAGTAATTTGCCGCAATATGCAAATTCATTTGCCCTCAAAATAAAGGACTATGTGCAAAATCTGCAAACTTATTTTCCGAATTTGTTGGATAAAAATTGGGAAGAAATGTGGCAAGGTAATATTGGCGAGTCATTAAAGCCGTTAGGTAAAATTTTTCAAAAAGTTGTTGTGAACGGTTTTGCTTTTATAAATGTTATTTCTCTGTTGCTTATTTCGCCGGTGGTGGCGTTTTATATGTTGCGTGATTGGCAAAGTTTTACCGGAAAAATTTATGATTTGATACCACATAAACATAAGCAAAATGTTATAGACGGTGTGGCTGCAATAGATAGAATTATTTCCGGCTATTTGCGCGGACAAGTTATGGTTTGCGTTGCTCTTGGCAGTTTTTATGCTTTCGGTTTATGGTTGGTCGGACTTGATTTAGGATTGTTGGTAGGTTTTATTGCCGGCATTATATCGTTTATACCTTATGTCGGGTCAATTTCCGGTTTTTTGATGGCGATGGTTTTAGTGGTTACGCAATACGGAACTATGAGCAAAATTGCCGCAGTTGTTGCTGTATTTTTGATAGGACAATTTTTGGAAGGGAACTTTTTAACCCCTAAATTAGTTGGTGAAAATATCGGGTTGCATCCGGTATGGGTAATGTTTGCCTTGCTTGCCGGAGGGGTATTGTTGGGGTTATTAGGAATGATAATTGCTGTGCCGTTTGCTGCTTGCGTAGGTGTGTTGCTGCGTTATTTGATTGCTCAATATAAAAATAGCCGTCTTTATCTTGATGAGTAAAATAATCCGCCGGCTCTGTAAAGTAGCCGGCGAAATAAACTAAAAATATTTAATAAAACTTAATGTCGATAAAGTTATTATCTCTATCGCAAGCGGTAACTGCTTTATCAATGCTTATCGGCATATCATTGGCGCAAAAATCATTAGCAGTTGAAGTACAATTACCTATATATTGGCTTGCCGTAGATCCCGGAGAAGACGTAGAGTTAATTACTAACTCTATAACAGAACCTCCGCTGTTACTACTCCAATCTTGTGTGGCAATATCTATACAAGCTTCTTGTGGCAATCCATAAAGAGAAAAGCGAAAAGCTTTGGTGTCTGTTGTTGATGATTTATTCATAACATCAAGTGAAAAAGTCCCTCCGTAAGCATTGGTTATAGCGGTTATTGAACCATCGGACGCATAGCTTATCATTTCATCGGGAATAAGCTTAGCTTTTCTGATTATTGAACACCCTTGTCCACCGTATTTTGGAGAAGCATAATAGCATGGTACTTGGCTATAATCCTTTTGGGTGCTGAAAAAAGTCCTTATGTTACCCGCAATTAAAGTAATTTGCTCTATGGTTTTGTTAATACGATATTTTTGCATGGCCTTTGAATATCCGGCGATACCGCCAACTGATAAAACACCGATGATGGCAAGCACGCCAAGCATTTCTATCATACTTCTTCCGTATTGCGGCACATCTGCTTGTCTGTTTTTCGCTGGTGTACTGTCTGTGTACACGGCACTCAAAACAGTCGGCGCATCTGCACCACTCTCCGGAAGAAGTGTAAGACCTGATTGGCTCTCTTTCCCATTACGGGCGAGAGAATCATTATTTTTAATTTCAAAGTTTTTCATAGTAAACTTCCTTTCATCTGAATTATTGATATTACATTAAAACAACCGCCCACTGAGGCGGCCGGAAGTTAACGACTATTAGAGTAATAGTGTGGATTATTTGACTAACTTTATTCACCCACCTTCCGACCAAAGCCGGAAACATTTTAACGTCTTTACGACGACTCTAAGAGGTCGTTACACCCCAGACGAGTTACCTCATCTTGATTTTACTATATCATAAAAAAATCAAAAGTCAAACAATTTTTGCAAAATTAGTAGAAATTATGCAAACATCCGAGAAACTATTAAAGACTTAATTTTAATAACGCTTTTTTTCAATATCATTAAAATAATTGACTGTATCTTCCAAAAGTTCCGAAGCAGACGCTTTGTCACACAAAATTATGCCGTGAGGGTGCATTTGCAATGCTGAAATTGTCCAAACATGACTGATGGCACCTTCAATGCCGTATTTTAATGCTCTCGCTTTATTTTTACCGGTTGCCAAAATCAAAACCTCGTCCGCATCCATAATTGTTCCAACTCCAACAGTCAGAGCTTGATTTGGTACTTTGCTTAAATCATCTGCAAAAAAGCGAGAATTGGCCTTAATAGTGCTTTCAGTCAGTGTTTTAACACGCGTACGTGAAGTAAGTGATGAAAAAGGCTCATTAAAGGCAATATGCCCGTCTTCACCAACACCGCCGATAAACAGGTTTATCCCGCCATTATCTTTTATTGCCTGTTCATAGTCAGTGCATTCCTTAACATAATCGGTGGTCATACCGTCTAAAATATGGATATTTTTTCTGTTTATATCAATATGATTAAAAAAGTTTTCAAACATAAAATAGTGATAGCTTTGCGGGTGATCGGCAGATAGACCTATATATTCATCCATATTGAACGTTACCACATTACTAAACGAAACAGCGTTATTTTTGTTTAGTTTAATAAGTTCGTTATACATTCCCAAAGGAGTGGAACCGGTTGGCAACCCTAAAACAAAATGTTTTTTTACCGCCGATTTGAAACTGTTAATGCGATACGCTACATATTGCGCCGCCCATTCGGCTACTTCTTGTTTATCTTCCTTAATAATCACACGCATAGTTTTTTACCTTTCTGAAAAATTTTGCCTTGAATGATGGTATAGAGTAATTTAAGCTTTTCATTTAAAATTACAATATCTGCCTCATAGCCCGGAGCTATCACTCCTAAATGATCTTTTTTCATTATTCGTGCCGGATTTGTTGAAGCCATACGCACAGTTTGCTCAAAATTGAAACCATACGAAACAATATTACGCACACTGTCTAACATAGTCAAAGCCGAACCTGCGATGGCGTTATCCGACTTGCGATAGAAACATTTATCTAAATAAACCTCTTCACCGTTTGCCAATAATTTTTTCTTTTTTTGTTTGGTTGGTTTCAAAGCATCAGTTACCAAAACAACTTTATCCAAAGATTTACAAGTAAGTAAAAACTTAATAATTTCCGGATTTATATGAATACCGTCAGCGATAACCTCGCAAGATAATTCCGGATGAATAAATACAGCGCCTACAACCCCAGGATCACGGTGATGCATGCGACTCATAGCGTTGAATAAGTGCGTAACGTGCATAATGCGCGCTTGCATACCTTCAATCATCTGTTTATAGGTGGCGTTGGTATGTCCGGCTTGCAAAACTATGCCTTTGGAAAGGCAAAATAAAGCTAATTCCCGCATGTGCTTTAATTCCGGAGCAACAGTCATATTAATTATATGTCCGGACGAAGCTTCCCAAAACTCTTCCATCAGATTCAAATCTACCGGACTTATACTGTCTGCCGATTGCACTCCCAATCTTTCCGGAGATATGAACGGCCCCTCTAAATGCATACCTAAAATACGAGCGCCTTTTTCTTTGCCCATTGCGGCAACAACGGCATTAATGCCTTGCAGCATTTTTTCTTTTGGTGCGGAATAAAGGGTAGGGATAAATGAAGTAACTCCATATTGTAATAAATTTTCCGACATTTTCAAAATGGAATCCGGTGAACAATCCTCTGTGCCAAAACCGCCTATACCATGGATATGTGTGTCAATGAAACCGGGAGCCACAAATGCTCCTTTGGCGTCAATAAACTGAGTGTCTGCTTTAAATTCTTTTTTTAAAAAGCGCTCTTCGTTGAACACATCAATGATTTTGTTTTGTTTGATTAACACAGCGCAATTACGCATAGTTGAGTAGCCATTAAATACCGTGGCATTGTGAATACAAATTCCTGCAACCATATAAGTCTCCTGTTAATGCTTAATATAAAATAAAAATATTTAATTGGCAACTATCTTTTTAACACCCTTTAATCATAGATACCTCGTTGCGCGCCAACGCATCGCAACGTTCATTTTCCGTATGTCCGTTATGTCCTTTTACCCAAATCCAATGAATTTCGTGTTTTTGCACCAATTCATCGAGTTTTTGCCATAAATCCATATTTTTAACAGGAGTTTTTTTGTTGGATGTGTGCCAGCCGTTTTTTTTCCAATTTTTCATCCATTCGGTTATACCGCACATAACATATTTGCTGTCGGTATAAAGGGATATGCTGCAAGTTGTTTTAAGCGCGCTTAATGCCATAATAACCGCCATTAATTCCATGCGATTATTTGTGGTATTTTCTTCACCGCCGCTTAATTCCTTTTCAATATCTTTATAGCGCAAAATTGCTCCCCAACCGCCGGCACCGGGGTTACCGGAACAAGCTCCGTCAGTGAAAATTTCAACTCTTGCCGCCATTTAAGCCACCTCCCGATAAAATTCACGGAAAAATTCATTAAGCAATAACTCGTTATTATCCTCCGAACGCAATACTTTTGCTACATACGAACGCAAATTGTTTTTTGCGGCATAAATGCGAAAAGATTTAGGCATAGAGCTTTCGGCACCGACAACTCCATTAATCAGCAAGTCATCTTCTATAAATTCCGAAAGTAATATTTCCAACCGCGCGAACTTTAAAATGCCACGTGGAGGTAAGCGTAATTCCGGTTTTGTTATTAAATTAATATGCCCCTCCATTCCCATAAAATTAGACATTATATTATAGTCGGCAAATCGAACTTTGTTATATTCGCCGCCGGAATTTTCGGTTGTGCAGGTTAAATAGAGCTCATGAGCAATAACATTTCCGGCATTTTCACAGTGAATATCAAATGTTATTTTAACATATTTTTGCGGCGGAGTATCTATTGTTTTAGGGTATAATATATCTTCATCATCGTTTTCCAAAACTTCCAATCGGCGATTTATTACGGATAATTCTACATTAGGCTGCGGACGACGACCGAACATTCCGGCAATAACCGCATACGGCGCGGGAACATTGTTAGAGCCGGAGCGAATATAAATATTATTACCTATGGTGGTCATTAATGGCGCTACCGCTGATTTAGGAATATAAGTGGCCAAATAACCGTCGCCGTTTTCATCTACGGAAATAATATGATTACGCACTTTGTTGTGGCTTGGAATTGTGCAACCGGAAATAGCATTTTCTACCCAGCTCATAAAGCGATGCACGTTATGAACCTTAACTTTTGTTTTAGCAACATCGCCAACATCTGTATCTCGGGAACATTCCACGCCCCAAACAATAACTCCGCCTTCGGAATTACCAAAGCCGGAAATACATTTACCTAAATTACGGCGGTCATCAGAGCTTAAAGACCAACCGTGTTTGCCTGTTGAGTTGGCTTGTTTAAAGTCCATAAATAACTCCTCACTTTGGTGTTCACGAATAAACTCATCTAATGCGTCTTCACCAAAATAAATCAGCTTTTCAAAAATATCTTCCGCTCGCGACATAGGTAGCTCCTGTTTGTTTTTTCGTAGAAAGAGTTTAACACAATAAATATTGATTGTAAATGATTATTTATAGTTAAAGTTAGCGGCTTTTGGGGTGAAATTAATTTTTTAGCTGATTTTGCAAATAATGCTTTACATTTGCATTTTTTATGGTAGTATATGATCAGAACTTCGGTTCGGGGCTCTCAAAAGCTCTTAAAAAACTTGGTGTTAGTAATAATGCCGTTAAAATGATGTAAAAATATCTCCGATTTGGTCGGGGAGTCCGTAGCGGATGTTCAGGGCGTTAGCTTAAAGGTTACGGAAATCATTTGGTTTTTTATGATTTTTGAGCTCTCCCGACCGCCGTTTGGCGGTTAAAATTTTATATGCAACTTTTACAAAGGAGATAAGATTATGAGAAACTTAGAAATTAAAAATAATGCTTCTCTCGCCCCTTGCGGGAAAGAGAGACAATCCGGACGCTGCCTTCTTCCGGAGAGTGGTGCAGATGCGCCGACTGTTTTGAGTGCCGTGTACACAGACGGTACACCAGCGAAAAACAGACAAGCAGATGTGCCGCAATACGGAAGAAGTATGATTGAGATGTTGGGCGTGCTTGCCATAATCGGTGTTTTGTCAGTTGGTGGCATCGCCGGATACAGCAAAGCAATGACCAAATACAGAATCAACAAAACTATTGAACAGATTACTCTCATCGCCGGTAATATTCGTGCCTTTTGGGGATCACAGAAGAATTTTTTAGGTGTGTATTGTTCTGGTTATTTTTGTAATAGTGGCGGATGTCAGGGACAGCAAAGTAATAGTTCCGGAAATTATGAAAAAGCTTATAATGGATGTCCGATAGTTAAAAAAGCCAAAATATTTCCCGAGGAAATGCTTACTTTAAGTGATGATGATAAAAGAATTACAGCAATAACCAATCCGTTTGGTTATCCTACTACCTTAGATATAATAGATAAATCTGTTGTAGGTGATCATAAGGCATTTGCTATTGTTCCCTACATAGGATACAACATAGAAGCTTGTATTGAGCTTATGACACAAGATTGGAGCGATGCAAATGTAAAGGCCTTTGAATTATTTAATGGTAAATCATATTTATATTTCAAAACACCGGTATCAATTGATTTAGCAGCAGCAAAATGTTCAGAAATAATAGCTTCTACAACAGATGGTAGTAAAGTTAAAGGTTATCCTTATATTAGTTTTAGCTTTGATATAGATTTAAATGGTTCTTATTGGAGCAGTCAAACTTGGCAGAATTAACAATTTAATTTAAAAACTTCTGCCGGCGCTTGTAAAGGCGCCGGAAAAAGTGTAAATCATAATTTTTGAAAGGATAAAACCTAATTAATAACAATCATCACCGTTGAAGTTATAATCAACTATGATATTGTTACGCACAACAAAAGATGTTTTGCAATAATACAGTGGCTCGGCTATTGGCAAACCATAATTAGGCACAGACATCGCGTCGTAGCTCAAATCATCGGCATACGGCTCTAAATTGCCGTCAATCGGCTCATCTTCCGATGCAAAATAAGTTAGAATATATGTGTTGGCGTCAACCGGAGTCGTATGTTGCGGCAAACCCCATTTATCATAAAGCAACTGCGCATTTTTACCAATCCATTCTCCCAATTTGGTAGAATATGTATCCTTAGACATTTTGAACCACGAACAGCCTGACACTATTACCAAAACTAACAACAAAGACCAAATTTTTCTCATAACCGTTTCCTTATTTTAATAAGAGCATTATTTTCTTTTAACTTTTCCAAGCGAGAAAGATTCTCCTGATTTATCCTAATAATATACGTATGCGCGGTATCTGTTTTTTCAACTGCCGTAACTTGGCTGTTTTGGTATATCCAAGCGATGCTCCTTCCGTCATCTGGAGGTATATCAACCGAGCACTTTACAAACGATGAAGTAAGCTTCTGTTCAATGATATTCAGCAAAAGATCACATCCCTCACCATCGTATGCTGATGTTAACACAATATTTTTATGATTTGCAACCTTATTTTTCCAGTTTTGCAATTCTTCTTTACTGAGCAAGTCGGTTTTGTTCAAAACTTCAATGTAATTATCAGCATATTTGATGTTTTGCAAACCCAAACTATCTAAAACTTTCAGCACATCTTCACACTGACTTCCGGTGTCGGAATTTGCAATATCTCTAACATGCAAAATAATATCAGCGTTTAAAACTTCTTCCAAAGTGGCGCGAAAGGCCATTATTAATTCGTGCGGTAAATCAGAAATAAATCCTACGGTATCCGATAAAATAATTTCGGCTCCATGAGGTAAAATTATCTTGCGCATTGTCGGATCCAATGTGGCAAAAAGCATATCCGCCGCCATAACATTGCTTTCAGTTAATCTGTTAAATAAAGTAGATTTTCCGGCGTTAGTATATCCGACAAGCGCCACAGTAGGGTAGGGAACTTTCTTGCGAGCACTGCGTTGAATATTGCGGGTTTGTTTAACTTTTGCCAAATCTTTTTTAATACGTACGATTTTATCGTCAATAACACGTCTGTCAAGCTCAATTTGTGTTTCTCCCGGTCCACCCAAGAATCCGGCACCTCCTCGTTGTCGCTCCAAGTGGGTCCAACTGCGCACCAAGCGTGATCGCTGATATGTAAGGTGTGCTAATTCTACCTGCAAAGAACCTTCTTTGGTGTTGGCGCGCTCACCGAAAATTTCTAAAATTAAAGCTGTTCGGTCAATAACTTTAATTTTTAATTCGCGCTCCAAATTACGTTGTTGAATAGGTGTGAGGCGTGTATCTACTACCATTAAATCAATTTTGTCGGCCTCTAAAACAGGTTTTAGACGATCTATAAAGCTTTTGCTGAAAAAAGTTGCCGGTTTAATTTCTTTTATGTGTAGAATTTCATTATAAGCTACATTAAGGTTAATTGCCAACGCTAACCCGATTATTTCCTGTAAACGACTCTGTTCCGATAAACTATTTTTTTCAAGCGAATTTATCGGGCAAATAACGCAAGCATTATATTTTTTATTTTGTTGAACTTCTATCACTATTCGTCGGCAATTTCTACGGCAACACTCGGCATTATGGTGGAAACAGCATGTTTATAAACTAATTGTGTATGACCGTCACGACGCAATAGCAAACTGTCCTCATCGTATGAAGTTATAATACCTTGCAACTTTACCCCGTTAATCAAAAAAACAGTTACAGCCGCTTTTTCGTTTTTAACATCATCCAAAAATTCATTCTGTACTTTATTCATTATTTTTTACCTTTGAGGAATAACACTTGTTCATAGATGTAAGATTATTTTTTGTAAAAATCCACAACAATCTGTATTTTTGCACGGATATTTTATAGGGTTGGTATAGCAATTAAAATAACCATAGCTTTCACTTCTCGCTTCTATCCGGATAAAATCCTTTCTCTATTTCTAAACAATATGGTATTTTATTATTTTTTTATAAAAAGTATATTTTGAAAAAAACAGTTTGACTTTTTAATTTTTTATGGTATCATAAAATCAAGATGAGGTAACTTGTCTGGGGTGTGAAGACCTCTTTTCCTTTCGTCTGATAGGACGTTAAATTTTCCAGCGTGGCTGGAAGGTAGATGAATAGGAGTAATCTAATAGTCTACACTGTTTAAAGGAAAATAGTCTTCAACTTCCGGCCGCCTTATCGGGCGGTTGTTTTAATGTAATATCAACAATTCATACGAAAGGAAGTTTACTATGAATAACTTAAAAATAAAAAATCAAAACGGACGTTCAATGATTGAGATGTTGGGCGTGCTCGCTATCGTTGGCGTTTTGAGTGTTGGCGGCATTGCAGGATATAGCAAAGCAATGCAAAAGTATAGAATCAATAAAACCATTGAGCAAATAACTCTTATTGCCGGTAATATTCGTGCCTTTTGGGGACCACAGAAGAATTATATCGGGGTGGAGTGTATGAGTGGTGCAAATGGCACTTGCAACGCCTCCGGTTGCATGGGTGCTTCCGGCGTTGATGCAAACGGCAATCCTACCTATGATAACAATGGCTGTCCGATAGTTAAAAAAGCCAAAATATTCCCTGATGAAATGATTACCGTAACTGATGGCAAGATTATGTCTATTACCAATCCTTTCGGTGGTAGGGTTAGTTTATATGCAGCAGATAAAGCCAAAGATGGTGATCGTCAGGCGTTTTACATCGATTATACTATTGGAGATAATGAAGAAGCATGTATTGAGTTACTAACCCAAGATTGGAGCAATGCTAATGTGTCTATTGTTGGTTCATCTGATAATATGGTATTTCTTGATGTTCCTCCGCTCAGCGTGGACGAAGCCATAACTATTTGCGAAGATGAACCGACAAACAAATCATTATACTTTTACTTTGACGCAGATCCATCAAGTGAGTATTGGAAAGAAACATTAGAAGATTGTAGTGTAGAAAAAGGCGGTTGTTAAGCATTGCTTTTAGGTAAAATCAATCGCATTTTGAAATAATTTACAGCAAATCTGCCGGCGCCCTCACAAGCGCCGACAAATTCGAAATTATTATTTTTTCTTTGTTTTATGTGGCTTATTTTGATTTTCAGGCTCAATTCCGTAAGCACAGAAAATCGCTCCGTCGGAAGTTGATTTTTTGATAATATACGCCGGATTATTCACCACCGTGCAATTAGCCGGAATATCCTCTATTACAATGGCGTTAGAGCCAACCTTTACATTGTTACCCAAAGTTATCGGTCCCAAAATCTGTGCACCGGACCCTATAACCACATTATCCCCGATTGTCGGATGTCGTTTGGCTAATTTTTTGCCGTTTTCATCATACAACTTGCGTCCGCCCAAAGTTACATCATGATACAGAGTAACGTTGTCGCCGATTTCGGTTGTTTCACCAATAACCACTCCCATACCATGATCTATCATAAAACCGAAGCCGATTCGGGCGCCCGGATGAATCTCAATTCCGGTTAAAAAACGAGCCACTTGTGATATAATTCGCGCACTCAAATGAAAATTATGCCGCCACAGATAATGACTTAAACGATAGATTATAATGGCGTGCAGTCCGGCAGAACAAAGAATGGCTTCCGTTTTGCTTGTAGTGGCCGGATCTCGATCTAAAATTGCTTGAATGTCTTGTAAAATTATCTTGTAATTTGAAAACATTACTGCTATACTCCCGAGTCGTTAATAAATTTTTCATTTAAGGGTTATATATATATAGATATTATAAATATATTAAAAATAAGTGTAGAAAAAAATGGTAGAAGTTATGTTTAATGGTCATGCCGGACGTTTGGAAGGCAGATATTACCAGAGCCCTCGCCCTAATGCGCCTGTGGCGTTGGTTTTGCATCCGGATCCTTTATTCGGCGGCACGATGAATAATAAAGTTGTGTATAGTTTATTTACTTGTTTTCAAGATTTGGGATTTTCAGTCTTACGATTTAATTTTCGCGGTGTGGGACGTTCGCAAGGGCAGTTTGATAACGGAATAGGCGAACTTTCAGATTCGATTTTGGCTCTTGATTGGTTGCAATCCATAAACAGAGAATCCAAACAATGTTGGGTTGCCGGATATTCTTTCGGGGCGTGGATCGGAATGCAACTTTTAATGCGACGTCCGGATATAAGTAATTTTATTGCGGTTACACCTCCGGCAAACGAAAAAGATTTTTCGTTTTTGGCGCCGTGTCCTACTTCCGGCCTGATTATTCAAGGGGGACAGGATAAAATTGTGCCACCGATGTCATCGGCTAACTTGGCGCGTCATCTCAATCAACAACGCAATATTGAAGTTGATTTTGCGCTGATTGATGACGGGGATCACATGTATAACGGTCATCTGAAAGATTTATACAAAGTTACGGGGCAATATGTGCTTAATGTTTTGCATCGCCGCACCCCGATAGTGAAAAAAGCTACTCCGACAAAATCCATAATTAACACATCTTCGCTTATGGATCAGGAAGAGGAAGATGATTACGTTGATGATGATATTAATAATATGAATGAAAATGAGGATTAACTGTGTCTGCTAAGAAAAATGTAAAAAGCAAAGACGAAGCTCTGGCACAGTTGGAGCCAACATCTGGTAAAAAAGAGTTTGTTGACAACTTAAAAACCGTATTTTGGGCAGTTGTTATTGCCTTGATTATCCGTAGTTTTTGGTTGGAACCTTTCCGTATTCCGTCCGGTTCAATGTATCCGACTTTAAGAGTTGGCGACTATTTATTTGTAACAAAATATACCTATGGTTATTCACGTTACTCTTTTCCGGCGGGTTTACCATTGTTCGATGGACGCATTTGGTATGATGCGCCTCAACGCGGTGATGTTGTCGTATTCAAATTTCCGCAAAACACGCATACGGATTTTATAAAACGCATAATCGGTTTACCGGGAGATAAAGTGCAAGTAAAAAAAGGTCGTCTATATATTAATGAAAAGCCGGTTGAACGGGAAGAAAACGGCAGATATATAATTGACGAATATGTATCTATTCCGGAATTTTATCATCAATATACTGAAACCTTACCGGAAGGTAAAAAGCACGATATATTGGAATTTTCCGATAATGAACGCATTGTTGATAATACTGATGAATTTGTGGTGCCGGATGATGCATTTTTTGTTATGGGAGATAATCGCGACCGCTCGGATGACAGTCGTATAAGTGTTGGTTTTGTGCCAAAAGAAAATTTGGTAGGAAAAGCAAAATTTATTTTCTTTTCCCACAATGACAAGGGTTCAATATTAAAGCCGTGGACATGGGGAACGGCTATTCGTTGGAATCGTTTATTTAGGAGGATTGATTAATTATGGAAAGTTTGGAATCTATTTTGCATTATACATTTCGCTATCCGAGATTGCTGAAACAAGCATTAACTCATAGTAGTGTTACCTCTGATGAGCAGCAAAATTATGAGCGATTGGAGTTTTTGGGCGACCGTGTTTTGGGAATGACCTTAGCCCATTTACTTTATAATATGTATCCGGAAGAAAAAGAAGGCGAGTTGGCTCAACGTCATACTAAAATGGTGCGTGCGGAAACCGTTGCCAAAGTAGTAAAGCGTTTGAATATTCTACCATATATCGTAGCCAAAGACGAAGGAACTAAAAAAGGTATTAATGTTTTGTGCGATGTGGGAGAAGCCATTATAGGCGCTATTTATATTGACTCCAATATTGAAAATGCCATTGAATTTGTGGAACGTAACTGGAAGGATATTATTGAAAAAGAAAGCAGTTCGCAAAAAGACGCTAAGTCCTTGTTGCAAGAGACTTTCCATATTTTGAAACAACCATCGCCGACATATAAGGTTATATCAAAAGAAGGAACAGAACACGAACCGCTGTTCACGGTTAGGGTTAATTTTGATAAAAACCTGTTTTCCATCGGTAGAGGTCGCAGTAAAAAATTAGCCGAGCAAAATGCAGCCGCTGATTTGTTGACTAAAATCAAAATACGTCAACAGCAAGCAGAAGAAGAGGCCAAAGCTGCCGCCGATGCTCAGACGGAAAATAAATCTGATAATGCAGAAACAAAAACAGAAGGAATGACGGAATAAATGTCAGCAACCCGTTGCGGATTTGTAGCTTTAATTGGTGCGCCAAACGCCGGAAAATCGACGATTACGAATAATTTTGTCGGTTCAAAGGTTTCTATTGTTTCGCCCAAAGCGCAAACAACGCGCACCACTGTTAAAGGCATTGGAATTTATGATAACACGCAAATAATTTTTTTAGATACACCGGGGATTTTTGTTCCTAAACGGCGGTTAGATCGTGCTATGGTTGCTTCGGCATGGAATGGCGCCGGCGATGCAGATATTAATGTTTTGGTTGTTGATGCCAAACGTGGAATGAATGAAGAAACATCGGCAATTATTGATGAATTAATAAAGCGCGATGCACATGCAGTTTTAGCGTTTAACAAAATTGATTTGATGGAGCCGGAAGATTTGCAAGCCCTAAAAGAAGAGTTTGAAAATCTGTTTACCTTTGATGCAGTGTTTATGTTTTCGGCACAATCAGGAGATCATATTACCGATTTTTATCAGTATTTGGCGGATAATTTACCGGAAAGCCCGTGGTATTATCCGGAAGAGCAAATGTCGGATATGCCGTTACGCTTGTTGGCAGCAGAGGTTGTGCGCGAAAAGCTGTTTTTAAATTTACGTCAAGAGTTACCGTATGCTCTAACGGTTGAGCCTGAATTGTGGGAACATAAGGAAGATGGTTCAATTCGCGCTGAAATGACTATTTATGTGGCGCGAGAGGGGCAGAAAACCATTGTTTTGGGACATGGTGGCACAATGATAAAGAAAATCGGACAAAGCGCACGTGAAGAGTTGGAAGAACTGTTGGAAGAGCGCATACATCTGTTTTTGTATGTTAAAGTGCGTGAAAATTGGCAGGAAGACCCCGCACGTTATAGCGATTGGGGCCTGAATTTCAAGGTATAAGTAGAAAATATTGATATTTTGCTTTTTAATAAGAAATTCAATTTTCCCAATCATATTGACTTTCAGCTTTTGGATTCCACCAATCGCCACTTAAATCTATATCGAAATATAATAGTATAGCAGGATATCCTTGTGTTACTAATGACTCAGAAGTTGTTTCAATAACAGTAGAGCATTTTTCTGTTGCTAGATCAATAGCAATAGGTGTTTTAAAGTATACCCCTTTAATACCATTGTGTAAAACAATAGCATTAACATCTGCTACAGACCAGTCATGCGTCATTAATTCTATACATGCTTCTACATTATCAGCTACAGCATATTGAACAGAAAATGCCCGATGATCATTTTTTATAGATTTGTTTCTGCTAACTACACTGCTATGATATCCAAAAGGGTTTGTAATAGCCATAATTTTCTGGCTATCATTACTTAATGTAAGCATTTCATCTGGAAATATTTTAGCTTTTCTAAATATAGGACATCCATTGTTACCAAATCCTCTTACACTACGTCCATAACACCCATTTTCGTCACAAGAACTACCGGAGCAATAGGCATCGGTATAATTCTTTTGTGGAGCAAAAAATGTTCGGATATTGCCGGCAATAAGCGTAATTTGCTCTATTGTTTTATTGATACGATATTTTTGCATCGCCTTGGAATAACCAGCGATTCCGCCTACGGACAAAACGCCAATGATAGCTAACACACCCAACATCTCAATCATCGAACGACCATTTTGATTATTTACATTTAAGTTTTTCATAATTTTATCTCCTAAAATTAGAGGTTAACACATTAAAAAATTTGACCGCCAAACAGCGGTCGGGAGAGTTCATAAATCATAACAGTTTCAATGATCCGCCTTACCTTTAGAATAAAAATTCTTGAACATCCGCAAAGCGCTCCCCAACCAAATCGGAGATAAATCATATACTTCATACCGATACAGCAAGTTGTACCGAAACTGTTAAGAGCTTATGAAGGCTCTCGAACCGAAGTTCTGCTTCTATCATATCATAAAAAAGTAAAATGTCAAACAAAAAATGCTAAAAATTGCTGTTTAATATCCGCGTGAGGATTTAATTTCCTGTAAACGAGCAATGCGTTTTTGTGTGTTAGGATGCGTGCTGAATAAATTCGCTACGGTGCCGCTGATGTTGCTGAGAGGATTTATTATGAACATGTGTGCTGTTTGCGAAGTGGCGTTTTTCAGCTGCCAGTTTTTGGAAAAATCTTCCAATTTACTCAGGGCGGAAATTAACCATTCCGGATGTCCTGTAAGTTCGGCTGATCCGGCATCGGCTTCAAATTCACGTGTTCTGGAAATAGCCATACGTATAATCATGGCGGCCAGCGGCATTAACACAATTGCCAAACCGCTTGCCACGGCCTTTTTGCCACCGGAAGATGATTGTCTGAGTCGAGTTTGCGCATAGTTTACCAAAGTAGCAATGGCTCCGGCAAATACGGCAGCAACCGAGCTTATTAAAATATCGTGGTTTTTAATATGGCTCATTTCATGTGCTAAAACTCCTTCAACTTCTTGCGGGGTCATCAAATCCAATAAACCCTGAGTTGCGGCTACGGCTGCATGTTCCGGATTTCGTCCGGTAGCAAAAGCGTTTGGAGCACGTTCCGGAATAATATAAACCTTGGGCATTGGTAAAAAAGCCTTGTCAGCCAAACGTTTAACAATTTGGTATAGTTGAGGTGATGTTTTCATGGTTACTTCTGTGGCGTTATAATGCTTCAAAACTATTTTATCACTGAAAAAATAACTTATAAAATTGGTAACACAAGCAATTATCAGTGCAAATTTGGCGCCGCTTGCTCCACCGATTAGATTTCCTAAATACATAAAAAGCAAAACCAAAGCTGCCATAAAAATTAAGGTTTTCTGCATATTTTACCTCGCTATCAGTTCATAATCGGGGTTATTGTAGCGCAAATTATTTTATTCGGCAACAAAAAAACAAAAAATGTGCATACACAAATCATTTATTAAATGCTTGCAATATTGTAAATAACCGTTTATATTGCCGACAGAAAGGTAAAAAATGGCAGAAGTGGTTACATTCGGATGTCGCATTAATGCTTATGAATCCGAAGTTATAAAAGAAAAATTAAAAGGGTATGATAACCTTATAGTGGTTAATACCTGCGCTGTAACCGGCGAGGCAGAACGTCAGTGTAGGCAGACAATTCGTAAGCTCAAACGTGAAAATCCTTCGGCTGATATAATAGTTACTGGTTGTTCGGCACAGATTAATGCTTCAAAATTGGTGCAAATGCCGGAAGTTACCTTGGTGTTAGGTAATAAAGAAAAAAGAGAAATTGAAAAATATGTGGCGAAAATTTTTGCAGACAAGCAACAAGTTAGCGACATTTTTGCCGATGAAGATTGCGGAAATTATATAATTACCGGTTTTGAGGGACGGCAAAAAGCTTTTGTGCAAATTCAGCAGGGGTGTAATCATCGTTGCACGTATTGCATTATACCATACGCGCGCGGAAAAAATCGTTCGACTCCCAAAGAATTAGTGGTTAGGCAAATAAAAGAATTGGTAAATGCAGGGTTTAATGAAATTTGCTTAACCGGTGTTGATATTTGTTCGTATGAACCGTCGTTTTCTGATTTGGTTGAGTATATATTAGAGCAAATACCGCAGTTGCCGGAGCTAAATTTTGGCTCGCTTGATCCGGCGGCTGTTGATGATAAATTTATTTATTTGTTACGTAAATACAATAATATATCTCCGTATTTTCATTTATCAATTCAATCGGGAGATAATGAAGTTTTGCGCAAAATGGGGCGTCGCCATAGTCGTGAAAATGTTATTGAACTTTGTCGGAAAATTCGTGATGCAAAACCGCAAGCGCGCTTTGGTGCTGATTTTATATGCGGATTTCCAACTGAAAGTGAAGATAATTTTAACAATACCTGTAAATTGGTTGCCGAAGCCGGATTGAATAAATTGCACGTTTTTCCATATTCCGAGCGTTCCGGCACTCCGGCTGCAAAATGGCCGCAACTGCCTATGGAGGAAAGGCGTCGTCGGGCGGCAATATTACGAAAATTAAGTGAGGAAATATGAGTTTTTGGGAAAAATTGGGCTTCGGCTTAAAAAAATCTTCGGCAAAAATCAGCGAGGGGATAAGTGATATTTTTAACAAGCGAAAACTTGACTTATCTACTTTGGAAGAATTGGAAGAACTCTTATTGACTGCCGATTTAGGAGTTTCCGCCACCAATAAAATTATGCAAAGCTTTGCTGCAAAAAAACAGGATAAAGAAATCTCCGACGTAGAAGTTCGCCGCTTGCTGGCAGCCGATATAGAGGATATTTTACGCCCGTGCGAACAAGAATTTACACTTAAAGCAAATGAAAAACCGGCTGTTATTTTAATGGTTGGAGTTAATGGAGCCGGCAAGACAACTACTATTGGTAAATTAGCATCAAAGTTAAAAGAGCAGGGTAAGCAGGTTTCATTTATTGCCGGTGATACATTTCGTGCGGCGGCAGTTGAACAACTTAAAGTATGGGCTCAACGGTTAGATATTCGTATTTTTTCCGGAGCAGATGGTTGTGATAGTGCAGGGTTGTGTTATGACGGGTTAAATGCAGCAATTAAAAACGGTGATGACGTGGTGTTTATTGATACTGCCGGTCGTTTGCAAAACAAAAGCGGACTGATGGATGAGTTAAAAAAAATTGTGCGCGTTATTCAAAAAATAATGCCACAGGCGCCACATAAAGTTTTATTGACCTTAGATGCTACTACCGGTCAAAATGCAGTGTCTCAGGTGGAAACTTTTAGTGAGATTATAGGTGTAAACGGCTTGATTGTTACAAAATTGGACGGTTCCTCGAAAGGTGGTGTTCTGGTTGCGATTGCGCAATCCGCCAAATTACCGATATATTTTATCGGTGTGGGCGAACAAATTGAAGATTTAGATGTTTTTAATGCTCACGATTATGCGTTAAATTTGCTTGGTTTTGAAAAATAATTCTTGACTTTTATGTAAAAACAGTATACTATATAACTGATAAACATTAAAATTATAGAGACTATGAAGAAATTATTATCTGCACTTTGTGCGCTTATGGCATCTATGTCGTTGGTTTCGTGTTATTCAGATTCCTATTTAGGTTTTGATGATATGGAACCGGAAACTTTGATCTACGCATCTTCTATTGTGTCTTGTGGAAACAATACAGTAATAGAATACAGCGATGGACAGAAGTTATACATAGATGTTGATCCGGTTTCAAGTTTGGCCGAGATCATTGAACTTAATGATACTTGTTGTATTTCATCTCCGGAAAAAGTGGATTGGACAAACGTACGTTGCAGTGCAAAATTACTTAATCGTGAGGTTAAGTATGCTTGTGATAAATATGTTGTTTATCTCTGCACATACCAGCTTGATATATACAAGTCAGGTGTGATTGTTCCTATCAAGTTTACCCGTGAACGAGTTCATGCGGTAAATAAACAAGGAGAAGAATTTTCAAGTTATTGTTCTTTTCAGTTTGGTATAACAGGAAGATATGTGGGAACTGAGCCTATGGTTACTAATGAAGAAAGCCACAGCCGTTCTTACTATGATGTGTCAGTAGACGTGTATGATAGAGATGAACTTATCGGCAATATGCAGGTTAGGATTTCTTTTTATACGCCTAACGCAGCGATTTCTTTCAACGCAACAGTATCAGACTATGAAGAAGCTTAAATTTGAAACGTTGATATATGGCCTTTAGCCGTGTATCAACGTTTTTTTGTTTGGAGATATAAATAGCATGAAATAATACAGAGGTAAAAAGTCAAATACTTTTGTGTTAAGTAAAAATTTTGTTATAAAAATGCTTTTGTGGTTGTAAGCATTGAGGATTGTGTGTAAAATTGCGGCAGTTTGAATATTTAAGTAATAGGGATTTTATGCAACAAGACGCAGGGCAAATTTCATTAAACGGCAATATTTGGCAAAGGCAAGAGCCTGATGAAGGAGAATGCTCACGTTTAGCCGATGCTTACGGTTTACCGCATATTTTGGCTTCTATGCTGTGTGCGCGCGGAGTTGCTTTTGATGATGTGGAGAACTTTTTGTATCCGAAACTGCAAAAGTTAATGCCTGATCCTTATGTTTTGAAAGATATGCAAAAAGCGGCCGAACGTATGGCTCAGGCTGTGCAACGCGGTCAAAAAGTTGCTATAATCGGTGATTATGATGTAGATGGTGCAACTTCTACTTCTATTTTAACTCGTTTTTTGCGGCAAGTCAGTATCAATCCTATAATTCATATCCCAAGCCGCGAAGAAGGCTACGGGCCGAGTGATTTGGCTTTTGCAGAGTTCAAAAAATCGGGAGCGGACTTGGTGATTACCATTGATTGCGGTACGACAGCTTTTGATGTTTTGAACAGAGCTGCGACGGAATTTGATATAATTGTGATAGATCATCACGAAGCCGAAGTTATATTACCAAAGGTTTATGCAGTGGTTAATCCGAAACGTTTAGATGAGGAAAATCCATATAAATATTTGGAATATATGTCGGCCGTCGGTGTCGGTTTTATGTTTTTGGTGGCAGTTAATCGTTTGTTGCGAGAACAAGGTTTTTATAAAAATAAGACAGAGCCTGAGTTAATGCGGCTTCTTGATTTGGTTGCGCTTGGAACAGTGTGTGATGTTGTGCCTTTGTTAGGGTTAAACCGAGCATATGTTAAGCAGGGACTTAAAGTTATGGCTGCACAGCAAAATATGGGACTTAAATATTTGATGAAAGAGCTCAAATTCAGCGGAGCGCCGACAACATATCATTTGGGGTTTGTTTTGGGACCGCGTATAAATGCCTGTGGACGCGTTGGAGATGCCTCATTGGGTAGTAAGTTGCTTTGTTCTGAAAATGAGGTGGAAGCGCAGGAGTTAGCTCAGAAATTTGACACGCTCAATACCGATCGCAAAGAAATTGAAAAATATGTTTTTCTTGCGGCGATGGAACAGGTTGAAAGCAAGACACAAGAATATCCGATGATTTTTGTATATGGTAAAGATTGGCATCAGGGCGTTATCGGAATTGTGGCCGGAAAGTTGAAGGAACGGTATCATGCTCCGGCCTTTGTTATGTCGATTGAGGAAGATGAAGTGAAAGGTTCGGCTCGATCAATAGAAGGGCTTGACTTGGGAGCGCTGATTATATCTGCTAAGGAAAAAGGATTGATAAGCGGAGGCGGCGGGCATATTATGGCAGCCGGATTTTCGTTAAAGGAAGAGCAAATTCCGGCTTTCAGGCAATTTGTCGGTGAATATGTGGTTAATAATATAGGAAATGAAAAAATTGTTCCGCAACTGCCGATTGATTATACTGTTAGTCTTAATGCCGTTAATATTGATTTATCTGAGCAGCTTAATTTGCTTGAACCATACGGTTCCGGTAATGCCGAACCGATAATATGTGTGAAGGATGTTAGTATCAGTTGGCCACAGATTATAGGCAGTGGACATATCAAATGCACTTTGGTATCGGCTTTGGGTGCCAAAGTTTCGGCAATAGCATTTCGCGCGGTTGATAGCAATTTAGGAAATGCTTTACTTAATAGCAGGGGAGAAGTGTGTGATGTTGTTGGTCATCTAAAAGCAGATGATTGGCAAGGGCGCAAACGAGTGCAATTTATTATATTAGATATGATGAGGAAACAATGACGGATAAAAATACCAATAAATTCAGCAGTAAAATAAAAAATTATTTCTTTACCGGCGTGGTTGTTGCGGCTCCGGTGGCAATTACCGTTTATATGTCGTATCATTTGGTTATATGGATAAATAAAATGACCAGTCGACTAATTCCGCAGCAGTGGAAAATCGGCGATTTTGTGCCGTATGCCGTGCCGGGATTAGGATTAGTTTTGTTGCTGGTTGCTCTGTTTTTTATCGGAATGTTAACCACCGGATATGTTGGTAAGTTTTTTGTGCGCCTTTGGGAAAAAATAATTCGAAAAATGCCGGTGGTTTCAAGCATATATTCTTTGCTCAAACAAATATTTGAAACATTTTTATCTCAAAAATCAAATTCTTTTACGGAAACGGTGTTAGTGGAATATCCTCGTAAAGGTTTATGGACAATCGCTTTTGTAAGTAAGGAACGAACCGGTGGAGAAGTTGAAGCCAAAACCAAAAAGAAAACCATCAGCATATTTGTGCCAACAACACCTAACCCAACATCAGGATTTTTGATTTTTGTGCCGGAAAAGGATGTTATTAAGTTGGATATGAGTGTTGAGGAAGGTATTAAATATGTTATATCTTGCGGTATAGTTACGCCTGAATTGAATAATTCTGCAACTGAAAGAGACTAAAATGAAACTAAAAACTATTTTATTATCAGCCATGGCTACCGGATGTATGATTAACGCGGCTGAGGCCGGCGTGTTGGGTGAATGGACTGATTTTATCGTTAATGATGTTAAGGATATTTGGTATAACGAGCATAACTATGATTTATATATTCCATTTTATGCTTGGCACAATCGCTTGACATACGATCAGGAACATATTGATAAGTATAACGAAAATCCGTGGGGTGCAGGTTTAGGCATTTCGCATTATAATTCTGAAAATACATGGTCAGGCGTTTATGCAATGGCTTTTAAGGATTCTAATTCTTATGTTGAAACATATTTTGGGTATGCCAGACAATGGAACTGGACAGCCGGAGATGAGAATCAATGGCGAGCAGGTTTGGGATATGCCTTGGGTTTGACCCAACGTCATGAGTATGCATATATTCCCGTTCCTTTGCCATTGCCAATGTTTGGTGTAGGTTACCGTAATATAGATATTAACGGAGCATACGTTCCGGGAATAAAAAACGACGGTAATGTATTGTTTATGTTTGCCCGTATAAGTTTTTAAGGAGAGTAGCTATGGAACAAAAAACAGTAAAAATCAGGGACTTGTGTTTGAATAATAGGGCTTCGATGGCTCTTATTGCCGGACCTTGCCAAATAGAAAGCCGCGAACACGCAGTGTTTATTGCCGGTAAAATGGTTGAAATAACCAAAAAATTGGGACTGCCGTATATCTTTAAGGCCTCATTTGATAAAGCCAATCGCACATCTATTAACAGTGCTCGCGGTGTCGGTTTGGAAGAAGGTATGCGCACTTTTGCCGAAATTCGTAAGTTATATCCGGATTTGCCGATTTTGACCGATATTCACGAATGTGCACAATGTGCTGTTGTAGCGGAATATGTAGATGTTTTGCAAATACCGGCATTTTTATGTCGACAAACTGATTTAGTAGTAGCAGCTGCAAAAACCGGCAAGGTAGTTAATATTAAAAAAGGTCAATTTTTAGCACCATGGGATGTGAAGAATATTGTTAAAAAAGTTGAAGATTCGGGGAACCATAATATTTGCATAACAGAGCGAGGTACCAGTTTCGGATATAATACTTTGGTGACCGATATGCGGGCTTTCCCTCAAATGGCAAAAGATACAGGCTATCCGTTGATTTTTGATGCAACACATTCGGTTCAACAGCCGGGAGGACTTGGTGGAACGACAGGCGGTCAGCGCGAGTTTGCTCCTGTATTGGCACGTGCGGCGGTGGCTGTTGGTGTAGCAGGCGTATTCATAGAAACACATGAAAATCCGGATAAAGCACTTTCAGACGGACCTAACTCCATTGCATTGGCAGATATGGAGCGCGTATTAAGTGAGTTAATGGCGTTTGACAACATTAATAAAACAATGATAAAAGATTATTAACATTTATATGTTATAATTCGCCCATGCAATTCAGTTCGGAAGGATATATTATCAAAATTCGTCGTCACAGTGAAAAATCTGCGATTGTTACGCTTGTTTGTCCGGATAAAGGTAAAATCGTAGGTTATATCAATGGGGCTTTGAATAAGCGTAATTTAGGAATATACCAAATTGGTAACTATATTTCTTTTAATGCGTATGCTCGGGTTGAAGAAAATATGCTGAGCTTAAAAGGAGTAGAGCTTTTGCATTCGCATACGGTTGATTTTATGTTGAATAACGATAAAATAGGGGCATTGGCTTCATTATGTCGTTTGCTTGATGAATGTGTGGCTCAAAATGATAATTTAGGTGATTTTTATAAAGTTATAGCCGATTTTTTCAAACACATCAGCGATAAAAACTGGCTGGTTTATTATTCGTTTTTTGAATATCATCTTTTGGATTTTTTGGGTATAGGTTTAGATACAAGTGAGTGCGCCGTAACCGGAAAGCAAAGTAATTTGCGCTATATTTCACCAAAAACGGGACGAGCTGTTTGCGAAGAAATCGGGGCTGCATATAAGGATAGACTTTATGCTTATCCACAGTATATAATTGATAAAAATTATAGCCCGCAAAATAAGGAAATTGCTAATGTTTTGGCTATGACAGGCAGCTTTTTGCAAAAGAATTTTTTGAATCAGCATAACTTGCAATTGCCGGAAAATCGTGTTAATTTGTTGAGTATGCTTAAAACTGTTAAATTATAGGATAGTTAAATGGCGGAAGAAAATTTAAGAATAAGAGATGTGCAATTCAGTGAAGAATTGAGCAAGCGATATTTATCTTATGCTATGTCCACCATTGTTGCGCGCTCCTTGCCGGATGTGCGCGACGGTTTGAAACCTGTGCATCGTCGTTTGATGTATGCTATGCGTCAGTTGCATTTGGATCCAAAAAACGGGTATAAGAAATGTGCGCGCGTGGTTGGTGATGTTATCGGTAAGTATCACCCACACGGCGATAGTGCTGTTTATGGAGCAATGGTGCGTTTGGCACAGGATTTTTCTGTGCGCTATCCGTTGGTAGACGGGCAGGGGAATTTTGGTAATATTGACGGAGATTCGGCCGCTGCTATGCGTTATACCGAGGCACGTTTGACAGAATTTGCCATGGATTTAATGGATGGCTTAAACGATGATGCCGTTGACTTCAATGAAACATATGATGGGGAAGACAGTGAACCGGCGGTTATGCCGGCTATGGTGCCTAATTTACTTTGCAACGGATCTATGGGAATAGCCGTTGGTATGGCAACGAATATTCCACCACACAATTTAAGTGAATTGAGTGACGCGCTGCTCTATTTAATAGAGAATCCTGAATGTGATGATGAGCCTTTGGTACGTCGTGTAAAGGGGCCTGATTTTCCGACCGGAGGAATTATAGTTGATTCGTTTGAAACAATTCTGAATAACTACCGACAGGGTAAAGGTAATTTCCGTATTCGTGCCAGATGGACTACCGAAGATTTGGGACACGGGCAGTATCAAATAGTGGTTACGGAAATTCCATATCAGGTAATTAAAGCCAAGCTGATAGAAAAAATTGCCGAGTTGTTGATGAATAAAAAATTGCCGTTTTTAGGTGATGTGCGTGATGAGTCAGCACAAGATGTGCGGATTGTTTTGGAACCGAAAAATCGCACAGTTGATGCAACATTACTGATGGAACAACTTTTCCGTCAGACGGATTTGGAAGTCAAATTCAATATGAATATGAATGTATTGGATTTGGAAGGCGTGCCGAGGGTTATGAGCATTAAGGAAGTTTTGCATGATTACTTAGCTCATCGCAATACAGTTTTATTACGTAAGGTAAAATATAAACTAAATAAAATTAACGCAAGACTTGAAATTTTAGAAGGCTACTTAATTGCTTATTTGAATTTGGATGAAATAATTCGCATTATTCGTGAGGAAGATGAACCGAAAACGGTTATGATGCGCGAGTTTAAGTTAACGGATAATCAGGCAGAAGCTATTTTGAATATGAAGTTACGCAATTTGCGCAAATTGGATGAGGCACAAATTTCAGCCGAACACAGTGAGCTATTAGAAGAAAAAGCAAATTTAGAGGTTTTAGCAACCGACGAAAGCAAGCGTTGGCAAGCTATTGCAGAAGAAATTAAAAGAACAAAAGAAAAATATTCTAAGAAAACTGCGCTGGGGCGTCGTCGCACTGAGTTCGCTGAATTACCTGATAATATAGATGTTCCGTTAGAGGCGATGATTGAAAAAGAGCCGATTACCGTTATTCTTTCACAAAAAGGTTGGATACGTTGCATTAAAGGACACGGTGATTTGACTGAGAACTTCAAGTTTAAGGACGATGATTGCTTGTTGCAAGCCATTCACGCACAAACTACTGATAAAATTGTTATTTTGGATAACAAGGGTAAGTTTTTTAATATTGCCGCCAATGATATTCCGAGCGGAAGGGGGTTTGGTCAGCCTTTGCGTTTGATGATTGATTTGGCCAATAATGACGAAGTTGTGGCGATGTTTGTATATGAGCAAGGCAGTAAATATTTAATTGCTTCGGATAAAGCTTACGGTTTTGTTGTTGATGAAAATCATATTTTGGCGCAAACGAAGAGCGGGCGCAAAATTATGAATGTTGCCGATAATGAAAATGTTAAATTCTGTCTTAAAATGGTCGGGGATTATGTGGCTGTTGTCGGAGAGAACAGGCGCCTTTTGGTATTTAAAGCCGAGGAAATTCCGACTATGGCTCGCGGACACGGTGTTTTGCTGCAAAAATATAAAGATGGTAATATTACCGATATTCAAATATTTAACGGTGAAGACGGATTTAGCTATAATCGTTCCGGAGGAGTGAGTACAGAAAAAGAGCTGATAACTTGGCTTGGACACCGTGCACAAGTTGGTAAGCTTGTTCCGTTCGGGTTCCCTAAAAACAATAAATTTTTCAAGGATTAAAATTTGAAAAAAAACGAGCTGCCGCCGGTGCTTTTTACAGCGCTGGTGGAATAGCTTATGAGAATACACTGCACTATTTAAACGTTAATAGTTGTCAACTTCCGGCCGCCTTGTTGGGCGGTTGTTTTAATTAACATTTGTTGTAAAATATGTATTTTTACCTAACATAAAAGGAAACACCTCAACTTTAATAAGTCAAGGTGTTTTTTTTGGTAGGGCCGGAGAGAATCGAACTCTCAAGACATTGCTGCCACCAGATTTTGAGTCTGGCGCGTCTACCAATTCCGCCACAACCCCATCGGCTGAAAATGTTATTACTATAATAATTTTGCTAAGTCAAGAGTTTTTTTTTAATTTTTGCAAAAAAATTGCATAAGTTATTTATAACCGATATATTTTCGCTCATAAACTGTTATTAAAAACCTTCTCCGGTATAAACAGGAGAAGGTTTTATATCTGCTATTATTTGAAAATAATCAGTAGTTTTCGGCTCTCAATTCAAAATAACTTTTCGGATGAGCGCAAACCGGACAAGCTTCCGGTGCGTTTGTGCCGACAATAATGTGCCCACAGTTACGGCATTCCCAAACTTTCACCGATGATTTGGCAAAAACTTCCTGCGCCTCAACATTTTTCAACAAAGCACGATATCTTTCTTCGTGAGATTTTTCAATGGCGGCAACTCCGCGGAATTTAGCGGCCAAAGCGGAAAATCCTTCTTCTTCGGCAGTTTTGGCGAAGCTTTCATACATATCTGTCCATTCATAATTTTCACCCTCGGCAGCGGCTTTCAAATTAGCTGCTGTATCGCCGATTCCTCCCAATTCTTTGAACCACAGCTCAGCGTGTTCTTTTTCATTTGCGGCTGTTTTGGTGAAAATTTCGGAAATTTGCTCAAATCCCTCTTTTTTTGCTTTGCTGGCAAAATAGGTATATTTATTACGGGCTTGGCTTTCTCCGGCGAAAGCTGTCCAGAGATTCTTTTCGGTTTGTGTGCCGGCGTATTTATTAGTCATATTTTTTTCCTTATAAATTAAGTTCACATCACACTATTTATAGAATATTTTCTTAGAGCATGCAACAATAAAAACAAAACAATCAGCACAAAAAACTTCCGTTGATAATGTTTATCGTGCCGATTGAATAAATTAAAGATATCTAATAAAACTTGATATCAATAGAATTGTCTTCTCGATTACAGGCTGCAACGGCTTTATCAATATCCATTGGCATATCTTTGGCACAAACATCATTATTAGAACTTGTGCAGCTGTCAATGTATTGTCCCAAATGCTGACCAGCAGATGTTGCATTAACCACCAAATTTATTATCGCGTCACCAGTGTTTGAACGCCAATCTTGTGAAGCAATATCCACACATGCTTCTGTCGACAACCCATACAGAGATAAGATGAAGGCATCAAATATGGATGATGAGCTTGTTTTAAGGTCATTCGCTATCATAAGCGATCCGAAAGGTGTATTCATATTAAATGTTGTAGCTGTAACAGTAATCATTTCATCCGGCACAAGTTTAGCCTTACGAATTATGTTATTACACGAATCATCAATATTGTCGCTTCCGCAATATAACCCTTCATAACTTCTTTGCGGAGCAAAAAATGTGCGCACATTACCGGCGATGAGAGTTATCTGCTCAATAGTTTTATTAATACGATATTTCATCATTGCCTTAGAATATCCGGCGATTCCACCAACCGATAATACACCGATGATAGCCAACACGCCCAACATTTCTATCATTGAGCGTCCGGATTCATTATTTTTAATTTTTAAGTTTCTCATAGTAAACTTCCTTTCATATGAATTGTTGATACTACATAAAATAACCGCCCTTTTGAGGCGGCTGGAAGCTGCAAACTATTTAAGTCAATAGCGTTGCGTATTCATAATAAAATTTATTCCGCAACCATCCAGCCACGCTGGAAAATTTTACGTCTATTAAGACGGACTTAAAGAGGCTTGCAGGCCTCAGACAAGTTACCTCATCTTGATTTTACTATATCACAAAAAAATCCAAAGTCAAACTGTTTTTTTTCAAAAATTATTAATAAGCACAAACTTCTCGCCGGAGTTATAAAAAGCTCCGGCGGATATTATATATTTGTTGTGATTTTACTTCCTTTTTGTTTTGGACTGCGCTGAACGACTGCTACTCTTATCAAATTTGAACAACCCGTCGTTTATAGCCACGTCTTGCTCAATATCAAATAATGAAACCGTTATCTCAATATTTTGTTGGTCTATAACTTTCCATTGCTTCAAACGAAACGGCTCATTTTCAAAAATTAAAGTAATCGGTTTAACCCCTGGATTTTTAGGCATTTCCACAGTAATGGAAGTTTGTCCGCTGTCTTTATACAAATCCACTATCTTCAAACTGCCATCATTAAAGTTTATTTTTTTAGTTAAAATTATAGTGGCCGGAATATCTTTATAATCAATATTGGTAATTTGATCCAACTCTTTATCATTATAGATTATATAATCACCGTTTCCAACAATAAGCAACGGCTCCGGATTAGTATATTCCATACGAATTTTACTGGGCTTTGAAATATATATTTTTCCTTCAGAAGTCCCGCCATTACTGGCAATTTGCACAAAACTGCCCTGTAATGATTTTATATTGTTCAGATAATTTTCAATTTTGTTCAAATCGGCTTTATCTGCATAAGCACATGAGGTATAAAACATGCCTAAACTCAAAAACAACAAAAACTTTTTCATATTCTCTCCTTAATTAACCGTTCTTTTTAACTCTTCAATATGTGGTAAGACGTAGTTTTCCACAATAAAAGCAATGGACTTTGTTGCCATTTTATCACAATTTATTACGGCGTCAAATACATTTTTATTCTCTTTATCAGGATTTATTTTATCAATCATTGATTTATAGTGCAGAGCTATTTCACTAAGCGAATCGACAATTTGTGCAATATATGCCGGAATTTTTAAGTTATCTTCTCCACCCCAAAATCCTTCAATAAAGCCTTGTTCAACCATGTCATAACGATTTTGACACACTTCAATCAAATTATTTTGCGGTGATATACGTGGCAAAGTTAACTTATTTTCCGTCACATGAGCAAACATTTCATCCCATAAACCCATAAAAAACTTAAAAAATAGTTCTGCTTCTTTTTTGGTTTCTAAACGCGGAGTTTTGCCTTCCGGCCAAAAAGATGTAATAACATCTGTGGGGCGCAAATCCTTGTTAGGACTGCAAATTGCGCCGGCAAAACGCATTTTTACCACCTCCAAAGGAGTGGGACAATTATAGTGTTGCAAAAATTTTTTAAATTTATCATCCCCAATGTATTGATTTTCGCTTTTCATTTTTGTATTCTCTGTTATTATAATTAACCTATGTATAATTTAATGGAGTTTTTTAAATTGTCCAGTCAAAAATTACTTTTAAGCGGTTTATTTTTTATTTTAAGCGGTTGCAGCTTGCTTAATCCATACGTAGATAGGCAAAGAAACGCCGGTGCACAAGATTTAAGCCGTCTTTATTCCGGTCCGTCAACTCCCGAGGCTCCGGTGATTTGTTTTAACGGCCTGTGGACAGATGATGAACAGCTACAAGAAATGGCCGATAACGAGTGTGTTAAACAAGCAACGGGAGATAAAGCAGAGTTTGTTAAAAAAACTTATTTGGACGGCAAACTGTTGCTGCCGAATCACGCCCACTATAAATGTGTAAAAAATAAGAGGAACCAAGAATGAATTTATTGTTGGAAAATGAATTGAACGAAACTTTAAGCAAGGTGTTTAAAAAATTAGGCTTAGATGAAAAATTTGCTTTTGTAAAAATATCGGATAGACCGGATTTGAGCGATTTTCAATGTAACGGAGCGCTTGCTTTGGCTAAAATTGAGCATAAAAATCCGCGTGAAATAGCCTCTGCCATTGCCCAAGAATTGGAACAATATGATTTTGCCGAAAATATAACTGTTGATGGTCCGGGTTTTATCAATATTAAACTGAAAAATAATTTTATTGCTGAGCATATTGACGCTATATCCAAAGACAGACGTTTGGGGTGTGGCAAGGTGGAAAATCCGCACAAAGTTGTACTTGACTATGGCGGACCGAATGTTGCAAAAGAAATGCACGTTGGTCATTTGCGCTCAGGGGTTATTGGTGAAGCCATATCGCGAATTGAGCGTTTTGTCGGTAATGATGTGATCAGCGATGTGCATTTGGGCGATTGGGGAACTCCTATGGGAATGATTTTAGGAGAAATTATTTTCAAAGACAAAGATTTATCTAAGGTACCTTTTTACAATATTACACAAATTACCGATTTTTATAAACGAGCCAATATTCGTTGCAAGGAAAATGAAGAAGCGCGTAAGGCTGCAAGTAAAATAACTGCCGAATTACAAGACGGCAATTTAGAATACAAAAAAGCATGGTTGCATTTGCGCAGCGAATCGGTTGACGCCATTAAATATAATTATCAGCAATTAGATGTTAATTTTGACCTTTGGTGGGGTGAAAGCGATGCACATAAAACATGTGGAGAAATAGTGAAAATTGCTCGTCAACAAGGACTTTCGGAAATTGACGAAGGTGCGGAAATTATTCGTTTAGAGCAAACAAATAAGCCTAAACCGCCGGTAATTTTAGTTAAATCTGATGGCGGTTTCGGATATCAGTTAACTGATATCGCCACTGTTAAAATGAGGGTTGAACAATTAGGCGCTCAGGAAATTGTTTATTTTACCGACAGTCGGCAAACATTACATTTTGAACAAATATTTGAGGTAGTAAAAAAGCTGGGAATTGCTCAGAATGTTGAATTAAAGCACATTGTTTTTGGCACTGTTAACGGAGCCGACGGAAAACCGTTCAAAACACGTGATGGGGGCGTGATGACCTTGGAAGCGCTGATTGAAATGTCTAAAAGCAAAGTACGCGAATCTTTACCTAAACCGGGAGAAGTTAAAGGTTATGACAGAGCGGAAATTGAGAAGCTTGTTTCGCAAATTGCCGTTGCCGCCATTAAATTTCAAGACTTAAAAAACTCCATTGCTTCGGGATATGTTTTTGATTTGGAAGATTTCGCTAAATTTGAGGGTAAAACCGGACCTTATATTCAATATGCGATAGCGCGTATCAATTCTGTGTTGCGTAAAGCAGCGGAAAATGGATTAAAGGCAGATAAAATTGTTTTATGTTCTGATGAAGAACGTAATTTGGCTCTTAAATTATCTCAGCTCAACAGCGTAATTATGCGAGCACATAATGAAAAAGAACCGAGCTTTATTGCCGATTATGCTTATACTTTGGCTCAATGTTTCAGCACTTTTTATAATGCATGTCCTATTATGAATGCCAAAAGCAGAGAATTAGCCGCTTCACGTTTAAGATTATCTAAATTAACCCGAGATGTTTTGATTATGTTGCTCAACTTATTGGGAATTGAAGCTCCCGAGGTTATGCTGAAAGCATAAAATGGCATATTGCGAATGGGGTAATACTTCGGCTCAAAATATGCGTTACCACGATAAAGAGTGGGGCGTGCCTTTGCATGATGATATCAAACAATTTGAATTTTTAATGATGGAGGTTATGCAATGCGGGTTAAGCTGGGATTTAATAATTAAAAAACGTGAAATTTTTCGCAGTTGTTTTGATAATTTTGATTTTAACAAAATTGCCGCTTATGACAAAACCGATGTGATGCGAATTATGGACAGCGATGGTATGATAAAATCGCCGCGCAAAATTGCCGCCATAATCAATAACGCCAAATGTGTGCAAAAAATTTGTGCCGAGTTTGGGAGTTTTAGTGCTTATTTATGGAAATATTCTAACGGTAAAACAATTATTTACAACAAACACAGCGAAGGATATATTCCGGTAAGCAATTCTTTGTCGGAAAAAATCAGTAAAGATTTGAAACAGCGCGGATTTAAGTTTTTAGGCGCCGTAACCGTTTATTCACACCTGCAAGCTTGCGGTATTATAAATGATCACGGTTCCGAATGTCCGCGCTATAAATACATCATTGAGCACTATCCTTGCGTGCACCTCGAATCATGCGGCGAAAAAGGCGTGCAAAAGTTGGAGTAATTTTTTTATAAGCCGAATAATTTTGGATTAGCAAAGAAAAAATCTAACTGTATTAGATCAATTTCGTTTAGAGAATTTCCGCTATTGCTCATACAAGAACATCCTTGAACAGCATCTTCAATAGATACAGGAAGTTTATAAGTTCCGCAAGAATCATACAAGTCTATAAAATTTGCTGGCAGTGGCTAATACCAAGTCATTTCCCCATACTTCTCATCATTTTTCATAAAATTTACATCAGTATCAAATAGTAATTCTAGATGGTTATTATGCACACATGATTCAGTAACATTATCAATAGATGCTGGAAAATTATGAAAAAACACATATTCCGTATCTGTATCTCTTTGCAGACGAATAATACTTACATTGCTATTGCTCCAATCTTGGCTCAAAAGTTCAATACAAGCTTCCTGAGGAAGATCGGTTAAAGCAATTTCAAACGCCTGATTATCACCGTTTTTGGCTTTATCTAATATACGTAAACTAACCCAACCACCAAAAGGATTGGTAATAGACATAATCTTGCCATCAGTTACGGTAAGCATATCATCGGGCAATATCTTGGCTTTTTTAATTACCGGACAACCATTGTGAGGACAACTTCCACCACCACAACTACAACTCACCCCGATATAATTCTTCTGTGGTCCAAAGAACGCACGTATATTACCGGCAATTAAGGTTATCTGCTCAATGGTTTTATTGATTCTATATTTTTGCATTGCCTTACTATATCCTGCAATACCACCTACCGACAAAACACCGATTATAGCCAGCACACCCAACATCTCTATCATTGAGCGTCCGGACTGCGTGGCAGAGCCACATTTATAGTCATGCCTTGATTCCACAGGAATCGTCAAGGCATCTTCCGCTTGATTAAAATTACTTTGAAGATTTTTTATTTCTAAGTTTTTCATAATTTCATCTCCTAAAATTAAGTGTTAACACATTAAAAAAATTGACCACTAAACAGCGGTCGGGAGAGTTCATCAATCATGTACAACTATATGACTTCCGTAATCTTTAGGTAAACACCTTGAACATCCATCACGGACTCCCCGACCAAGTCGGAGATATTCAATACTTCTGTGACGATGCAGTGCACCGAGTTGTACATGAGCCGATGAAAGCTCTGAACCGAAGTCCTGAGTTTACTATATCATAAAAAAAATAAAAGTCAAACTATTTTTACTGTATAGGTAAAAAATCCATACTGTTCAATAACAACGTTATAGGATAGATATTTTCTACCCTATAACGATCTTCATATTCTTTTCATCGCTGATAAGCTGCATTTTTATTTCGTTACCCAACAACTTCCGCAAATAAATCAGATGAGCGTATTGAGGCACATCATCTTTAATTTCGGCTCCTTTCAACACATCTTCATAAATAGCAATTTTAACCGCGGAAAGATTGTATGCCGACGAAACAGAGATAATCATATTGTCTTTATTGATACATATTTCAATATTACCACCACGAATACACACCTCTGCCGCAGTCATCACTCCCAAACACACAAACTTTGCCATTTCCGGCCGAACGCCGTTAAAAGATAAAGAGAAGCTATCTGTCCGATTAGTGCATGTTTGTAAATAATCATCACATATCTTTTTAAGTGTTGCCATTTCAATTTTTTTACTATCTACACCAAAAGCTAAACGGAAAAACTTTTGACGAGCATTCAGGGTAAATGTTGCTGTTTTTAAAATACTCAGCGAACACTCATCCAACGCATCATCATTATCGGCAATAAGCTCCAAAGCATTGGAAAGTGCTCCCATATTGCCGATCAAATCATGGCTCATACGTGTAGCTACTATTTCAGATAATTGCAAATCATCATAAAACATTTCTTGCTCCTAAAATGTATAAACGGCGGTATTCATAAACTTTTGATCTTCTCGCGACATTCGAGTATAATCAAGCTCCAAAAGCATAGGATCATCCAGTTCAAGCTGTCCGGTTTTGGCTTTTAGGCTTGGCTTTTTATCACCCAACCCCCAAACTATTTGCTCTTTATTATCCGGAACTCCGTATTTTTGGTTTATCTTTTTCCAAAAATCAAATACTTTCAAATTACGCAAATATTCTGCTTTCGGGCCGCTACCGGTTATATTGGCCGCCTCAGTTTTGTAAATTATATGATAAACCTTGTTACCGGTAAAATTGCTGGTTAAAAATATCACAATATTTTCGCGAGTATAAAAATTATCAAAGGTCATTTGTTGAATATATTGATGATTATTTTTGCGAGCCAAAATGTTTACACAACCGGATATTCTTTCAAAGCCGATAATTCCCTGATTGCGACACTGTTCCTCATAGCGCCAACGAATAAAATTAGGTATTTCCAAAACTTCATGCGTTTTGCGATATCCGCGTTTTTGCATTGCTTCGTAAACCTGAGGCAAATCCATTCGCAACATAATACCGGAAATATCAAATACAGCGGCATTGGAACGTTTACCAACCGGTTGTACCTCATTTTCAGAGAAGGCTTGCGCACCTTTTTCTGCCACCTTGTCAACAATATTCCCTAACCATGATGAAGAGTTTCCTTCCGTTTGCGGAGTCTCTCCATTATTTTTTTGAATAAAATCTGCCAAAGATTCCCCCTGTTGCTCATTTGCATTATTCTGCTCTGCACCATCAGCCGCCACGGCTGGCTGAGACATAAGCAAACAAAGCGACAGCAATGATATTAGTTGATAAATACGCATTCTTATTCTCAAAATTAACATTTTCCATTATTTTAATCAATTTAACTTAAAAAATATTTAATAACTGAGCGGTTGATGGTTTACAAATCGATAAAATAATATTATTTTGCCGGCATGAGGTGTTTATGATGGAAATTGTGCATATAATAGGAGCCGGATTAGCCGGAACAGAAGCAGCTTGGCAATTAACCAAAAGAGGCATTAAGGTTAAATTATTTGAGATGAAACCTCAAAAGTTCTCTCCGGCACATAAAAATCCGAATTTTGCCGAGTTGGTATGCTCAAATTCTTTTCGCGCCGATGATGCAGCACATAATGCCGTCGGCTTAATGCACGAAGAAATGCGTTTATTTGACTCGCTTATTATGCAATGCGCAGATTCCAGCCGAGTTCCGGCCGGTGGAGCTTTGGCCGTAGATAGAAATGGTTTTGCCGAACTTGTTACACAAAAACTTTTACAAACTGAGATGATTGAGGTGGAAAAAGGTGAGGTTACTCAATTACCGTCTCCGGATTCACCGCTGACAATTATTGCCACAGGTCCCCTTACTTCGGATAAGTTAATAAATGCCATCTTACAAAAAATTGATAATGATTCTCTTTCGTTTTATGATGCAATCGCACCGGTTGTTTATAAAGAAAGTATTGATTTTTCAAAAGCTTGGTATCAATCACGTTATGATAAAGGTGATAAATACGATTATATAAACTGCCCGCTGAACGAAGAACAATATTACCACTTCATTGACGAATTGACAGCGGCGGAAAAAATGCCGTTTCATGATTTTGAAAAGCCTAATTATTTTGACGGATGTTTACCCATTGAAGTTATGGCAGAGCGTGGACGTGATACTCTATTGTTCGGGCCGATGAAACCGGTAGGACTAACAAATCCGCATTCTACCGAAAAGCCATACGCCATAGTGCAATTAAGACAGGATAATAAGGAAGATACATTGCGCAATATTGTGGGATTTCAAACCAAACTGAAACACGGTGAACAAGAACGTATTTTTAGAATGATCCCGGGGTTGGAAAATGCTCAATTTGCCCGCCTTGGAGGTATTCATAAAAACACTTTTATCAATAGTCCACACCTTTTAAATACATTTTTACAGCTTAAAAGTCAAACAAATATAATGTTTGCCGGACAAATAAGCGGTTGTGAAGGTTATGTGGAAAGTGCTAATGTCGGAATGATGGCCGGATATTTTGCTGCTTGTTTATTAAAAGGAAAACAGCCGCTTATTCCGCCGGAAACAACAGCAACCGGAGCCATGCTTAAACATTTACAAGATACAACCGGTGAATATCAGCCGATGAATATAAATTTTGGTTTGCTACCAGATATAAAGGGAGAAATTACCTCTAACGGAAAATTCCGTAAAATTAAAGGTGCCGAGCGCAAAGAAGCTTATAGTTTAAGAGCTTTACAAGACTTCAAACAATGGATGAGCCGTGCCGATGCTTGAAAAAGAACTTCAACAGCTCATACCTGCAAAAAACATCGAGTTATTTAATATATATATGCAATATATTAATCTTTTACATAAACATTTTACCAACAAAAAAATAGATAAACAAATTCGGTTTGAACAAATAAGTTTATTAGAAAGAGCAATTCGTAAAGATTTTCCGCTAAAAAATAACATTATAGCGCGCTTGCAAAAAATGTTTGTGGCGGAAAATTTGTCGTTATATCTACTGCTTGATCCTCTGATTGCATGGCGATATTTGGCAAATGATAAAATCATTAAAACAGAAAAACAGGCCGCAGATGTTGTTGGATATCTTTCTTCTCCGTCGGCACGTTTGATTATGGTTTTGAATAACGAAACACCAAGTTCTTATTTGGCAATGACATCTCTAATTTCTTTGTTGTATTTTCGTAAAATATTTACAGACAAAACTTTCATACCTTACGCCGTAAAGTGGGGAAACAAACGTAAAAGCCAATATTTGCGCGGATTATTGAAAAATTCGGTTGTATTGCTGCAAATTGTTAATTCTAAAAGTCTTAAATTTCGTTTGGCACTATTGTTTAACCGCTTGCGGATACAAATAGACAACGAACAAAACAATAAACAACTAACAATAGGTTTACTTGACTGGTTAAAGATTTTAGTTTATAGTGTTTTCCAATTTGTAACAATACGTCATCGCACAGTCAGCAAAAAGGAAATTTGAATGCTTTCTATCGGCAATATCATAAAAAAAGATCAACCTTTGTTGTTTTGGTGTATGCGCAGTCTGCCAAAATATAAACGCGAGGCAGTTTTTACACTTTTTGCGTTCAGTCGTCATATCGGCGATGTGCTTTATTCCGATATACCTGTCAACGAAAAAACTGAGCTATTGAAAGCTTGGCGGGAAGAACTTGATAATATTTATGATAAGAGTGTTCCGCAAACAAATATCGGGCGCAAAATATACAAAAATTGCATGCGTTTCAACTTGCCCAAAGAGCTGTGGAGTGAAATATTGAATAGTGCTTTTTTAAATGCCGAAAATCCGTTACAAGCCCCTAAGATTGATGTGTTTGAGCAATATATAAACGGTTCTATTATTGTTCCGTTTGCGTTGGCTTTGATGATTATAGATAATGATCACCCAAAGGCAAATATGGAAATGGCAAAAAATTTGGGGCAAGCAGTTGGAATTACCTACATGTTGCGTGATTTGAAAGATGACGCCAAACACAACCGTTTTTATATTCCGCAAGAAATATTGCAAGAAACGCAAATTGCCAAAAATACTCCGCTTAATATGTTAGGAGATAAGAATATTGCTTCGGCACGGGAAAAATTTGCACTTTTGGCTGAAAGTTGTTATAACAAAAGCGAGAGGTTATTGAATAAGATGAATCGTAATGAAACTTTATCTTTCCGCCTAATAAAAAATATCAGCCAATGTCAATTTGATATTATGAAAAAACGCGGATGGGAAATCATCTCCCCTAAGCCGCATTTAAATTTCTTCCAACGTGTGCGAATATTATATCAAACAATGATGAAGTAGCTTTCCAACTTCAAACTATGTTGCATATGCCCTGAACGATGATTTCGGAATTAATTACAATATATTGAATAGCTTTCCGGCGCATAAATTCCCATTGTCAAACCGCCCATCAAGGAATCATAAAATGTCCAATGAGATTCTATGGCATTAATACCTGTTGCTTGGCAAGCATTTATCAAATTATAGTTTTTCTTTTGCCACATTCCCCATAAGAAAAAATGGCTTCTACCTTGGTATGAAGGCTCTGTTACCATATTTGGTTGCTGTTGGGCAAGATTAAAACGGATAATATGATCACTACCGCAAGCAGATAACATTAAAGTAAGTCCTATACAAATTAAAATTTTTTTCATGCACTGTCCTTTGATAAAAGTTCAAGTATAAAGGTGAAGTTATTAACCTAAATATTTTGTTCAGAATTTTATATTCTTATTCAGTTATAAACTCACACACTTTTACGATAAACATACTTAAATGTCAACTGTCTTATAGAAAATGTATCTTTAAATGTTATATTTTCTTCATTTTTTATTGCTTTTTTAGTAAATCGGTTTTATGATATATATATTCTTATGCAAAAAAGGAGATTCACTGTGAAGTTCGTTATATCATTGGTTAAATTCCTGAGTATTTTTTTGGTTGCTTGCCTGTTGTGCGCTTTTTTGTATTTTAGTTATATGAAGCAACAAGACCCGCAGAGCTTTGCCTCGGCTGCAAATATTTCGATGTTTTTGTTTGTGGTTTCATCGGTTGTATTAGCTCTCGGCTTTATCGGTATGGATGCCAAAAATACTAATGTAATACCAACTTTTCAAAAGTCGCAAAATAATAATACAGACAACAGCACTCTACTTGCCGAAATAAAGGACCGGCTTTTGCATATTGAAAAAACTGTCAGTCTCCGTGATAATAACGATATACATGAAAACATAGAGAGTCTTAAAGCTTCTCTGCAAAATAATTCTCCGGACGGCGAACAACTTTTGAACGCTATAACCTCACAATTAGGAGAATTTAGTGATAATACCGGTAAGACTCTTAACTTAGGGCTGGAAAATCTCAATAATCGCTTTGATGAGCTACAATCGGCTGCGTTGAATAAGAATGAACAACTCAATAAGTCTTTGGCCAATGTGGATGCTTTGTCTGCGTTAATGTCTGGTTTGACCACATTGCTAAACGAACAAAAAGAAATCAGCCAAAAAGTGCTGACAAAAGAAAAAGATGATTCCAATAGCGATATTTTTGAACAAAAATTGAATATTTTGCGGAGTGATGTTCAAAATTTGAATAAGCGCACATTCGGCTCTATGCTTAATTTACACAAAGAATTTATTACGCTTAAAGATGACTATGCCAAACTTGCCGAACAAGTGAAGACTTCCGTAGAAAAAACGAACAAAGTATTGAGTCTTATTTTAGGAGAAGACAGTGGAGAAAATGACGAAATAAATGTTTCCGATCCTGAACAAGAACATACGGTTATTGAAGAACAGAGTATTATCGAAGAACATGACATAAACGAAGATATTTATGATGAACATGTTGCTGAAGAAAATGCAGATATTGAAAATGAAGAAGATTTTACTGATGATGATTTAAACATAAATCAGGCAGAAGAAACAGAAAATTCGGAAATTGAAAATCCTAAGCGTCGTAAGAAAAACAAAAAGCATAAACATCCTAAAGAGCAAAATAATTTTGTAGTGGCAGAGACTACTGAACCGGAGATTATTGATGCGCCGGAACCAGAACCGGAACCTGAGATAGAGCAGATTAACGAACCGGAAGTGGCGCTTGTTTATGAATCGGAATCTGAGCCGGAGCCTGCGCTTGAACCTAAATTGGAATCTGAGTCTGAACCAGAGCCGGAACAGATTAATGAACCGGAAGTGGCGCTTGTTTATGAATCGGAACCTGAGCCGGAGCCGGAGCCTGCGCCTGCTCTTGAACCTAAATCGGAGTCTGAGTTTGAACCAGAGCCGGAACAGATTAATGAACCGGAAGTTGAACCAAATACGGAATATGAAGCTCCAATTCAAAATGGTGGCTACTATATAGATACTCCATACATTGATGAATCCGAAGAACAATATTCCCAATCTGCCGAAACAGATGTTAATCTTTATCACGAAGAAGAGCCGGAATATACACCGATTTTGGCAGATCCGGCGCAAAGTTCATATTCGGAAAATAATATTCCGGAATATACTCCTATAAACGAGGATATAAGCTCTATAAACAACGAACCAGATGAAGTTGTTGCTGATCGTCCGGCATATACAACAGATAACCCTTTCGGTGTTAAGGCTGATAATCCTTTGGCAGATCATATGCCTTATTTGGAGCCGGCAATAGATATGTCTGCTTATGCTTCCGAACAACCATTCGGCTCTCAGAGTATATATTCCAAAGCGGCTGATTTACCGGATATGCCAGCACCTGTAAATCCGGCACAATATCAATCTGATGATCCTTTCGGAACAGCAGATAATGATTTAGTACCGACAGAAGCACCGATTGATCTCAATCAATATGCAGCTGATACTCCTTTCGGCGAAAATCATTATTCAAATGAAGCTCCGGAAAACGGTGATAACCTACCGAAAATAAACTTAAATGACTATTCCGAATCAACTTCAATGCTAAATACAAATACGAGTGATAGTTCAGAAAATGCTCAAGTAAATTTAGACAGTATTTTTAACGAACAGTTTGCCGCGGAAATGGCTGACTTGGAAATATTGCGTGATACGCCCGAAAATAATGAGAACTCCTCGACTGATCGGCCCAAACAAGAATATGAAGAAATTGATTTAGCCGAATTGTTAGGGCAAAAACAGTAAGTATACTGCATAAAAAAATCCCTGCGAAACGTATAAGTTCAGCGGGGATTTTTTTGTTATCAACAACCTTATGCTTTGGTTGTGAGTAATGTCAATTCATCAATCAAATGTAGGAGCTCTTTCTTTTCTTCCTTAGTGGCTTTGGTTTCAACCATATAGCACTCGGAATAACTACACACATCACTCCACAGCTTGTTGGCAAAATCAGCATTAAACTGTTGCAAAAGATTTTCTAAACCGGCTTTGTAGAGCCACAAGCGGTAAGCTACGTTGTTAAGACTACCAGACATAACTAAAAGATTTAAATTTAAAAATATACCTTAATTATAATTAATTGCCCATGATGTAGACGAAATTTTTTTACTTGTCAATAGCCTACTCAAAAAATTGCAATCATAACTATATTAACCAACAATTAAATAGAACATTTGAGCAGATTACTTTATTAACACAAAATATGCATGCTTTTTTCGGTCATCAGAAGACGATGGTTAGTAATGACACATTGTTATATACTATTTTAAAAAAAGCAAAATTGGCTCCTGATGATATGTGGAATGAAGGTCAGCTATATGTTCCTATAAGCGCACAACATATTGATATTATATATGATTATGACAGAAGATATTTTATACAGTTGAATGAAATTACGGAAGATTATTGTATTGAATTAATAACTCAAGATTGGTCTGTTGCAAATATAGAAACAATTTATTTATACGATGAAAACAATGACGCACATGGTTTTACCAAATTTCCTATAAACATAGACGATGCGGTAAAATATTGCATTGATTTCACTAAATATGATGCACCAGATGGAATAGAATTTTATTTTAAAATATAAATCAAAAACAAAGTAAATGGAAGTCTTATCGCTTCCATTTGCTTTTAGTTTTTATAACAATGTAAGCATGGATATACAGACGCCGACAATCATAAATTCTTGCAATATACTGATTTATAAAAAATGAACATAAAACAGCTTATCATATTGATATATAACAAAAAATTTTTCACATATCTTCGCCAAAACGAGAATTAATCAATAACGTTAAATCATCAATGGCTTTTTGTGCTTCGTTTC
This sequence comes from Alphaproteobacteria bacterium, assembly GCA_017480745.1. Taxonomy (GTDB): domain Bacteria; phylum Pseudomonadota; class Alphaproteobacteria; order RF32; family CAG-239; genus RUG410. Next base: position 66,029 of record JAFUSA010000017.1, on the reverse strand, counting down.
CGCTGGCTGTAACCTTTATTTTTGTTCCTTTTGAAGCTGCTAACATCATTAAGCTGAGAATAGAAGAGCCGTCAACCTCCTGACCGTCTTTTTCGACCACAACCTCTGCATCAGTATCGGCAATACACTTAACAAAAGCCGCTGCCGCCCGAGCATGTAAACCTTTTTGGTTACAAATCAGTAATTCGGTTTCAATCTTGTTCATTTTGAGGCTCCGCCCAACAATTGCGATGCTACGTTTATATGTTTTTTTCCGGCTTCCTGCGCACATTCAACGCATTTTATCAAAGGCATATCCTTACGAACCGAAGCTAACTTTATTAACATCGGCAGGTTAATTCCGGCAACAACATCATAATTACCATGACCAATAACCGACATTGCTAAATTAGAAGGTGTGCCACCAAACATATCTGTAAGCAAAACAGCGCCGCTTCCGTCATCTACGGATTTAACTTTTTGCATAATTTCACTGCGGCGAGCTTCCATATCATCATCAGGTCCTATGCAGACACACTCAACTTTTTCCTGTTTACCAACCACATGCTCCATTGCTGCCACAAATTCACACGCCAAATTGCCGTGTGTAACCAATACTATTCCTATCATTTTACCATACCGCCTATCCAAGTTTTAACAGCGCCGAAAGATTTAAGCAATTCATCTTTGCTTTTGGCTCGGAATATCTCATCAGCTCGTACGCGGCGACCGTCTAAAATAATTTCCTCCACATTTTCAACCGGTACGGCATAGATTCTTTCCACCATTTCGGCATGAAGTTCTACAATCATCACTACTTCGGATTCGGCTAAAACATTGCGAGTTTCTGCGTCAATATTGTCAAGAATAATGGAGCGACGGGTATCTCGGCGTAACAGAGCGGTTTTTTTGCCGTCAAATTTCAACACAGGTTCAACCGGCGAACCATCACGCGAATCAATAAAAATTGCCAATTCGCCATATTTATTTTCAATAACCTCAAAAAAGTCTTGTTTTTCCATTAAAGTATAGTATTGATTTTCCATTTTAAACCTCAACTGATTACAAATCAAATTCATTTTAATATACTTTTTTGTAAATGTAAATCGTAACTTTTAGCTTATCAGCCGATTTAATAAGAATTTTTTTAAAACAAAAAAAAGTATAAATTTTATACAAATTTTTGTCATAAAAACCTTGCAAACGGCAAAAAAATGTGTTATTATAGCGCCGATATCGAATGATAGGGGGCAAAAATGGCAAGAACTTATATTGAAAACACCTTAATTTCCGAACTTCCGGAAGAATACAGCGAACAGTCCTTAAAACGCAAGTTTGCACAGCAGTTGGTTTCACTAAATGAGCTTTTGCGAGAAAATATGGAGGCATCTGATGAGTTGTCTTTGGCAGAATATAATGATGCTAACGCAACGAGTGAAAACAAAATTTTTGCGCCGGAAGAAATACGACAAAACAGAGAAAAGGTGGATTCTGAAAACCATAAACTGAGTAAAGAGTTCAATGTGCTGAAACAGGAATATTCTTATTTGCAAGAATACGGCCCTACATTTTCGCAGTTATATCGCATTCGTGAAGAGCATATCAAAAAAGGATATGCGGAAAATGTTTCCTTTGTGGAAGAAGATATTATTGACAACGGAGATATTTTAACGCAAGAACAATATTTTAAGATGAATGCCGATCCGGAAGGACGTTTGAAACAGTTGGCATTGCAAGTTGAAGTTCCGGCAGAAAATGGGGAGGAGCAGCCGTTTAAGTTTAGTCTTGGAATTATGGAATATGATGTTCCAAATGAAGAAGAGCAAAAGCTTAAAATGCAAATAACTTTTTCCGAACAAGTGGCAGCAGATTTGGATAAGGAGCAACTTGGCGAAGTTTTGGATTTTTGCGAAAAAAGCGGATTTGAAACGGATAAAATGGAAGTTCGTGCCGGTGAGAGTGAAACAGATGAGGAAATAATTGCAGCCAAAGAACGAATATCAGCACTTATTGAAGAATTAAAAGCCGAGCAGAAAGCTCAAGGAGAGCAAAAAGATTTAGGCGAAACACAAATAAGGGAAGAGCATCAAAAAGAATTAGATAAAGAGTATCAGGAAATTATTGCCAACGGCGGCAAAACACATGATGAACAACAAACTGAAAATACGGTTTCCGAAAAAACTGAGTTAAATACAGAAGAAAAAGCCGATGCACAAAATCCAAACGATAAAAAAAATGCCGAGAACAGCAGTTCGTCAAAACCTGATAAAAACGATATTACACCGGATTTACCTACTGCCGGAGAAATCGGTGTGGTTGGATTTAGTGAGGAAGAAACGGCTGTTATTGATATAGATGATAAAGATGTTGCACAAAATTCTATTTTTTCATGGTTTCATCGTCGCAACAATAACAATAATAATCAGCCTGCGCAACAGCCTGCCGGTAATGGTAATAACCAAACTCCAAATACTCCGCCGGCGCCACAAGGGCAGAATGCACCGGCGCCACATCGCCGCCGCCGTGTAAGGCGTGCTGATGCAGAGGAAAAATTTGATGAATGGATTGGAACTTCAAAAGGTTTGAATAAGGTTTTAGGTAAAACATTGTTCAAAAAGCATTCTGGTTGGTTTGGCACCGGATGGACGGTTTATACTGTTTATGATGGTGAAGTTACAGATGAACAGCGCCGTAAAGAGGGCAAAGTTGATGATAAGGGCAAAATATCGCCGTATCTTTATTCTTTCAAATTGTTTGTTCGTGAAAAAAACGGAACCATTCAAATAGGGTATCGCACACCTAACAACAAAAAGCTTGATGAAGCGTATATTAACGGAATTATCGGGCAACTTGAAAGTTTGGGAATAACGCATGTTAACTTCCCTATGGGTATGCCTGATGCTGAAAAAGGTTTGTGGCGCAAAGCTCTGGCTGAAAAAGGAATGATTCCGGTTGGTATTGGTTTGGATCGTTCTAAAATGACTGGTATGCTTGAAGCCGGCAAACCACCGAAACTTTCGGATGAAAAATATGCATTATTTAAGTTTCGTTTGGGCACTCAGGCGCAAAAGAATAATCGTCAGAAGCATAAGCGTTTGGATGATTCCGAGCAGTCGTATATAGATGGTTTGATAAACTCTTATCACTATCGTTCCTTTACTAATGGCTATGCCGAAACTTTAAAACCTAAAATCAAAACAATATTGCGCACTTCTAATCCGGATACCGGCGCAGTGGATAAAATTGCCGCGTTTCGCACTTTGCGTGTTTTGTTTGATGCGTATAATGATGTGGCACCGAAATCCAACTATTTTCATGATGTTGCAGGTCGTCCGTTATTGTCTTCGGATAAGTTAAGTATGGCTGAAAAACAAGCTTTGCAAAATGCCGGTTTAGGCGGTTCGGTAGATAAGATGAGCACTCAACAATTGGAGCAAGTGTTTGATATTTTATATCCGCGCCAACAGCAAATAGCCAAGGATGATGTATATCGTGAATTGATAGATGTTCGTTTTAACCCTAATATAGGCGCCAAGCGAGCCGATCAGATTATTGTTAAAGATATATATAATAATGCACGCAATATGTGTGACGGTATTAACGAAGACTTGAAGTCTTTGGGGCTGGATGAAATAGATATGATAAAGTCATTTAATGTTCCGTTGGAAATCGGTGACTTTGTTAATAATTATCTGCCGGATTATATGCGTACACATCCGCAACCGAATCGCAATAATCAACCGGTTCAACAACCAAATAACAACCAGCCGAACACTAACGGAGGCAATGCCGGAAATAATCAGCCGAATACTCCAACAGGTGGACAGCCACAAGTTGTGCCGGATTATAACGCATCTCGTTTGGCAAAAGATGACGGGGATTCCGCCGTTGCTAAAACAGAAAAAGAAGTTCGCAGTGTTGCTGTACGCGTGGGAACCGAACGTGGCGGAATGTAAAATTTCTGACTAAAAAAACAAAATAAAATTTGTTTTTTGTTTATTTGCGTGCTAAAATAACAAGGAATTTTGATTTGTTTAAGGAGACTTGTAATGAATAAAATATTAGTTGTTGTTGCGTCGTTAATGATGTTTACAGGGGTTGCCGATGCAGGTGTTGCAGATGTTCTTTCGGCGGCTCAAACCGCACAGGAAAAAATAGATTCTGTTAATGCAACGGTTGATACAACCCAAGCGGAAGTTGGCAATGCAGTTACTGTTGAAGCCGCAAAAGAAAAAGTTGATGCCGTTAATGCCAAAATTGATGACACGCAAGCCGCAGTTAATGAAAAAATAGCAAATGCTAAGTCAGCTGCAGCTGAAAAAGCTGTTTCGGCTGCGGTTGCCGATGAAAGTGGCGCTACTTCGGAAAAATTATCTGAGGTTGCGGAAAAGGTAAGTTCGGCAAAAGAAAATGCCGCACAAGCTAAACAGGATTTGGAAAATCTTAAAAACGTTTTTGCTAAATAGTTTTTTCAGCAAAAGTTTGTAACGGAGGCTGTAAGGCCTCCTTATTTTGTTATTACAATCGGTTTTTTATTTGACTTTTGCACCAAGATTTTTTAATCTGCCATCAAAAGGGAAAAGATATGCGTTACAAAATTACCGTAGAATATGACGGCACGAATTTAGTCGGTTGGCAAAAACAAAAAGACGGACCGAGTGTGCAAGAATTTTTAGAAAAAGCAATTACAGGTTTTTCGCATCAAAAGGCAGATGTTTTTGGAGCCGGACGAACCGATGCCGGCGTGCATGCGTTGGGACAGGTGGCGCATTTTGATCTTGATACTGATTTAAGCGAATATAAAATACAAGAAAGCTTGAATGCTTTGTTGCGCGAGTTGCAAGCTCCGATTGCCGTGTGGCAAACAGAGAAGGTGAACAACGACTTTCACGCCCGTTTTTCTGCCATTGGGCGCGGATATATCTATCGAGTATTGAACCGGCGCGGCAACAGTCCGTTAAGGCTCAATCGCGTGTGGCCGGTGAGCTATAATTTGGATTTGGCAGCCATGCAAGAGGGGGCGAAATATTTGTTGGGTTACCATGATTTTACATCTTTTCGCGGTGCCGGATGTCAAGCCAATTCTCCGCTCAAAACCTTGGATAAATTAGATATTGAACGTGTGAATGATGAAATTATTTTTACGGTAGAAGCGCGCTCTTTCTTATATCATCAGGTGCGCAATATGGTTGGCACATTGGTGCAGGTTGGCAATGGAAAGTTGGCGCCGACCGATGTGGAAAGGATTTTAGCGGCAAAGGATCGGGCTCAAGCCGGAATCAGTGCTCCGGCGTGTGGTTTATACCTTAATAAGGTTATGTATTGAAATTGTTTGCAAAAATTGTTTGACATTTGCAAAAATTATGCTAACATAGATTCAGAACTTCGGTTCGGAGCTGTAGAAAGCTCTTACGGTTTACGGTGCTTTGCATCGTTATGGTGTTTAATAATATCTCCGACTGGGTTGGGGAGTCTGTAGCGGATGTACAGAGCATTTAGCTTAAAGGTTACAGAAATCAGCTTAAACCGTGTGATTTTCTACCTCTCCGACCACCATTTGGTGGTCTTTTTAATTATGAAATTTAATGCTTATTTATTGAATTTAGAGGAAATATAATATGAAAAATTTTGAAATAAAAAATCATCAAAACGGACGCTCAATGATCGAAATGTTAGGCGTTTTGGCAATTATCGGCGTGCTTTCTGTTGGCGGAATCGCCGGATACAGTAAAGCGATGATGAAGTATCGCATTAACAAAACAATTGAACAAATTACCTTAATTGCCGGCAATATGCGTTCTTTCACTGCCAGCCAACCGGCTGATAGGAGGTATGCAGGAATATGGATGGGATGCGGAGGACTTGCATATGAATCGGGAATGGATAGCGTAAGTGATGTAGTGCGAAAAGCACATCTGGTGCCAGATGAAACATTAGTTTCACCAAAACAGACTTTTATAGTCGCAAGGGTAGATGGGAGTCACGGATTGGAAAATCAGACTGACAGTACAAATGTTATAAATGCTTTTGGTGGAGGAATTTGTTTTAGTTCCATGGATGGTGATAAAACTCTATCTTTAGGTGTATTTGATATTCCTATGGAGGCTTGCATTGATATAGCTTCTCAGGATTGGAGCGCCTTAAATCCGGAAAGTATGGAAATTAACGGTTCGGCATATTCAGGTGGCGTAGAGGATGCTATTACTCTTTGTTCTATTGATCATAATGGTATAGTTTTTGTCATTAAATAAAATGATACGTTTATCATACATATTAGGTATGATATGTTGTTTTGTTTTCTTAGGTATGGCGGTGCAATATGTGCCGCCGACTAAGGGTGTTGCGCACAGCAAAAATGCCTGTTCGTTATATATGGCGGAAGATTATCATCCGTCGGTTGCCGGTCGCATTCTTGATAACTATACCGATGCGACAATGATGTTGGTGGCAAACGGAGTAAAAGACGAAGCCGGTTGGCAAACTTTTTTCAATAATCCGCTCTATACGGTTTATAAACAACAACCGGATTGGATAGATATTTTTCCGCTTGAAACTATCTGCCGCGATGATTTGGAGTATTATAAAATATACTATCCGCGCTATTGGCACGGGTATCAGATTTTTTTGCGTCCGCTGCTTTATTTCACTGATTATCAGCACATCCGGCAAATTAATTTATATCTGCAAGTGTGGCTGTTCGGGCTGATTTTGTGGCTAATGTGGCAAAATAAAGCCAAAGGGCTGATGCTTGGTTGGGCGCTCAGTTACTTTATTTTTAACCCCGAAGCCATGGCAATGAATATGACTTATTCCATTCTTTATTATGTCAGCGCAGTATCTATGATTTTAATGCTGACCTGCCGTGAATGGATAAAGGAGCGCCTCGGCTACCCGATATTTTTTGCCATGATAGGGATTTGCACTTGCTTTTTTGATTTTCTCACTTATCCGATTGTGCCGTTGGCAACTTCATTGACATTGCTTTTTTATTTAGAACCGGAAACTGAGTTTAAGTCAATGTTTAAACGACTATTGGTTTTAACCTTATGTTTTGGCGGAGCTTATGTTGGTATGTGGGTGCTCAAATGGATTTTGGCGTCGCTGTTGACTGAGCAAAATGTGGTTGCCGATGTTTTTAATGCGCTCTTAAATCGTTCTACTTCACAAATGCGCTATGTTCTTAAAGGCAAAGAAGTTATTACCGAATATACGCGCGGTTTTGCTATTGTGGCAACATGGAGGGTGTTGTTTGCCATACCGGAAACGGTTGCCGCGGCAACTTGGAGTTTTATTCTTTCCTTAGCGCCTTTGGTTTGGCGCGCGAAAAAAACGTGGCTCTATGCAAAAAATAACAGCGTTACGTTGTTGCCGTTTGTGGCAATAGCGACTTCTACTTTGTTTTGGTGTTTTATTGTCGGTGGACATCCGTTGCAACATGCAAGTTATACCTATCGCTTATGGGTGGCAACCTTTTTTCCGCTGATTGTTATGCTGAACTTTTGGTATATTAAGTCAAAGGAGGCAGATAATGCACAAACGCAAGGTTAGGGCGGTTATTTTGGGTGCCGGTCCCGCCGGATTGACTGCGGCGTATGAGCTTTTGCAGCAGAGTGAGGTGCAACCGCTGGTGGTAGAGAAAAATCCGTTTGTCGGCGGTTTGTGTTTAACCGCTCGCGCCGGTGATAATTTGGCGGATATCGGCGGACATCGCTTTTTTACTAAATTTAGCAAAGTGCACGATTGGTGGTTGCAATTTTTGCCACTTGATGCTCCGAATACAACAGATACTTTTATTACGCAAAATCGTCTTTCGCGCATATATTATCTGCGACGTTTTTTTGATTATCCGGTAGCGTTGAATCTGCGTACTTTTCACGGCTTAGGGTTAAAGCGTATGCTAAATATCATCGCTTCTTATTTGCGTGCAAAATTGCATCCGATAAAGCCGGAAAAATCTGCCGAAGATTTTTTAATTAACACTTTTGGTAAAGTACTTTATCGTACGTTTTTCAAAGATTATACCGAAAAACTGTGGGGAATTTCTTGTCGCGAGATTTCTGCCGAATGGGGCAGGGAACGTATTCGCGGGATTCATTTACGCGAGATTGTGCTTTCTGTCTTAAAAGCTTTTCGGCCAAAAATAAAAGATACTTTCTTATATCCTAAATACGGACCGGCGCAGCTTTGGCAAAAAGTTGCCGATAAAGTGCTTAAACAAGGCGGAGAGTTTACTTTTAACGCCGAAGTGGTGCGCCTCAATACTTCCGGAGATAAAATTATTTCTGCGGTTATTCGTATGGCAGATGGTTCTGAGCAAACTATTGAAGGGGATTATTTTATATCTTCCCTGCCGGTTAAGGACTTAATTACTATGTTACCAAATGTTCCGCAAAATATCAGACAAATTGCCGCAGGTCTGCAATATCGCAATTTTCGCAGTGCTGTTGTTTTACTGAATAAAATGCTTAAAACGCATATTTTGCCGGATACTTGGCTTTATATTCAAGAAAGCGATGTAAAAATTGGACGCATACAAGTTTATAATAATTGGTCAGCTGATTTGCTGGCAGATAGAACAAAAGTTCTGTTGGCTTTGGAATATTTTTGCGGTGATAACGATAATTTGTGGCAAATGTCAGATGAAAAATTTACGGCTATGGCTATTGCAGAAGCGGAAAAAATCAGCCTAATTGATGACAAGGATGTGATTGAAGCATACTCATTTAAGCTGGAAAAAGCTTATCCGGCGTATTTTGGCAGTTATTTGCAATTTGAACAAATAAAAAATTATACCGATAGTGTGAAAAATCTCTATTTGATCGGACGCAACGGAATGCATAAATATATCAATATGGATCACGCTGTTTTAAGCGGTATGGCTGTGGCGGAAAATATTGCACATAACTTGCAGGATAAGGAGAATATTTGGAATATTGACAACAGCAAATATTTAGATTGAGTTATTTATTCAAGCGTCGCCATTGGCGAACATTGTCGTTATGTTCGGCAAGAGTGCGAGCAAAGTTGTGTCCGCCGTTGCCGGAAGCAACAAAATACAAATACGGAGTTTTATCCGGATGAGCAACTGCCATGATAGCGGCTTTGCCTGGGTTGCAAATGGGAGTTGGTGGCAATCCGGCATATTTATAGGTGTTATATGGGTTATCTGTTTCTAAATCTTTGAGTGTCAGTTTACGTCGCAAATCCGTTTTGCCTTGCGTTAAAGCATAAATTACCGTAGGATCTGTTTGTAGTAACATTCCCTTCCGTAAACGATTGATAAACACAGAAGCAACTTGCGGACGTTCGTTGGCAACGCCTGTTTCTTTTTCAACAATAGAGGCTAAAATCAGCATTTCTTCTTTGTTTTTAAGCGGCAAATCAGCATCGCGTTCGTCCCAAGCCTGTTGCAATGTTTCTTTTAATGCCGCATGGGCTTTGTTGACTATTTTTTGCCGAGTATCTCCACGTGAAAAAGTATATGTTTCAGGTAATACATACCCTTCATTAAATGATTTAAAATCATTAGATAAATAATTGTTATTAAGTAAAATATTTGCAATCTCTCGTGAGGTTAATCCTTCAGCAAAAGTTATTTTGCGCAAAAAAGCTTTGCCAGAGGTTATTAAATTTCCTAATTCAACTATGGAAATATCTTTATCAACAAGATATTCTCCAGCTTTAACATTTGGATATAACCGGTTGATTTTCATATATAAAATGAATTGCCATTTTTGGTTTATCAACTTTTGTTCATAAAGCGAACTTGCCACATTAAGCAAAGAATCTCCGCTATTAATTTGCAAAATTTTTTCGCCCTCAATTTTTTGCGGGGTATTAACAATTTGCTGAAACTTTACACACAAAAAAGCTGCTGTTCCCAAGCATATCAGCAACAGAAACAACAGCTTTTTCATTTTATTTCCCTAATCTGTATATTTTTTGAATATAATTGATGAGTTTGTGCCACCAAAGCCGAAAGAGTTTGACATAGCCGCTTTAATAGGCTTTTTCTTAGGCTTTAACGGAACTAAATCTATGTCCTTAACCTCATCATCAGGGTTTTCTAAATTAAGGGTAGGCGGGCAAGTTTGTTCCTCTATGGCTTTAACAGTATAAACGGCTTCAACTGCTCCGGCCGCTCCTAATAAATGGCCGATTGACGATTTTGTGGACGACATAGACATGGTTGATAAGTTCTCACCAAACAAGCGACGAACGGCTTGAGCTTCACCAACATCACCAAGCGGAGTTGATGTTCCATGAGCATTAACATAGTTAATATCGGCAATTTCTACACCATGTTCTTTGGCATGTTCAACAGCCATTTTCATGGCTCGATATGCTCCATTTCCATCCGGACAAGGCGCTGTTATATGGTGAGCATCGCCACTCATACCGTAACCGACAACTTCGGCATAAATATGTGCTCCGCGCGCTTTGGCGTGTTCTAATTCTTCCAAAACAACGGCTCCGGCGCCTTCACCCATAACAAACCCGCTACGATCTTTATCCCACGGACGCGAAGCTTTCTCCGGACAATCGTTAAATTCGGCAGTAATGGCTTTCATACGAGCAAAACCGGCCAAACCAAGAACATTAACCGCTGATTCCGCACCGCCGGCAACCATTACATCAGCATCACCCATGGCAATAATGCGAGCAGCATCACCAATGGCGTGAGTCCCCGTAGAACAGGCTGTAACACAAGCATGATTCGGTCCGCGTAAACTATGGTCTATGGAAACTGTGCCCGAAATTAAGTTAATCAGGCAAGACGGAATAAAAAACGGAGAAATCCGCTTGATACCAACTTCATTAAACGAGATTGAATTCTCATATATATTATTCAATCCGCCGATGCCTGAACCCATCATAACGCCGGCTCTGCATTGCTCTTCTTCGCTTAAATCCTTTGGTTCATACGCTGCATCTTTCAAAGCATCATTTGCAGCGGCAACACCAAATAAAATAAAACGGTCGGCCTTTTTTTGGTCTTTCGGCGCCATTACCGTATCCGGATTAAACTCATGTTCGCCTTCACCAAACGGAACCTGACCGGCAATAGTTACCGGAATATCTTTTAAATCAATTCCTTGAATTTGACGAATACCTGATTTTCCTTCAAGCAGGCATTGCCAGTTATAGTCAACACCACGCCCCAGCGGAGATACAACTCCCAAACCGGTTATTACAACTCTTCTCATTTATACATCAATCCTTTGTTTTAGAAAAAAAACTCGCCGTAATAACTTATAGCGAGTTTAATTCAATAAAGCCTTACGACTTACGCATTTTTTGAAAGATAATCAATTGCGTCTTTTACAGTCAAGATTTTTTCAGCAGCTTTATCCGGAATTTCGCAACCGAATTCTTCTTCAAAAGCCATAACCAATTCAACTGTATCCAAACTATCTGCGCCCAAATCATCAATAAAGCTGGCAGTTTCAACAACTTTTGCTTCATCAACACCTAAGTGTTTCGCAACAATCTTTTTAACGCGTTCTGCGGTTTCAGTCATTATAAATTAACCTCATATAAAATTAAAACAAATTCTTCAGACACACCGTCTGTGCTTTCTGCTTAACAAAAAAAAATTGATTTGACAAGCATTATTTTTATTTTTGCATAAATATTTAGCATACATTGGAAAAAAATAACGATATTTCAAATGACTGTGTAATAAATAAATGTGTATAAAATCAAGTTGAAGTAAAAAAAAGAACCCGAACACAAATCCGGATTCCTTTTTTTACTAAAGCTTTTTAAGTGCTAAAATCTCGTTCGGGAACAATGTATATACATTGTATACAATCCTATCCCCTGTACTGAGATTGACATTTAGCTTACTCTTTTTAATGAAAATCAAATTACCGTCTGTTGTTTCTATAAACCATGTATCTAATGGCAGGAAAGACAAACTGTAACGTATTTTCATCAAAAACATGTTTTTCACTTCTGCTTCAATCGGATCACTTGCCACCAAATATTCTCCGGCATCAACAGAGCCTGTCGGTAAGGCATTTTCATCACCACTTATGTCATGTCCGTTGATAACGGCAATTTCATTAGGGCAATTTGCATACACCGAAAACTTGATAACATCACCCACGTGCAAATCCTCGTTCAGCCGATAACGCATCATATAAAAATATTGACCGTTACTGATTTGCAAAACATAGGCTTTGAACGGGTAGGGAAGCTCACGGCGCATCACTACCGAATAGAGCTTGGTTATTCCGAAAGTATTGGTGCTGCCGGTATTGTCGCCATTGTCGCCATTGTCGCCGGAATCATCATTGTTACCGGAATTATTGCCGTCATTGCGATGGTCATTATCCGAACGCATGTAATCGTAATCATGATCATAATAATCAGGATAAGGTTCACAGGCCACCAAACATAAAGCAGAAAACATAAGAAACATAATTTTTTTCATAATGCGTATTTTTTTGAGGTTTATAATAATTTTAATTTACACGCTATTATACTCTCCTTTAAAAAGAAAGTAAAGATAAAAATACAAAAAGTTGGCTTTCTGATAGTTGAGAGGCTTATTGTCGGTTATATTATCCGGTATTGCCTGCTTTTTTGGTAAAGTTTATATTTTTTATTTGACTTTTGCCGAATTTATGATATCATAGACTAAGAACTTCGGTTCGGAGCCTTGATAAGCTCTTAGAGTTTGCGGTGCGGTGCATCGTTATGAAAATGTGTGATTTATCTCCGATTTTGGGCGGGGAGTCTCTATTGGATGTTCAGGAATTTTATTCTAAAGAATAGGGAGATCATATCAAACTCTATGATTTATCAACTCTCCCGACCGCCGTTTGACGGTCAATTTTTTAATGTGTTAACACTTAATTTTAGGAGATGAAATTATGAGAAACTTAGAAATTAAAAATATAAAGAGTCATCCCTCGCATAGCCTTGCAAAGGCGAATGCATCAAGGGATCTTCAAATTAATTTTAATCAAGCGGAAGATGCCTTGACGATTCCTGCGGAATCGAGGCATGACTATAAGTGTGGTTTTGCCACGCAGTCCGGACGGTCAATGATTGAGATGTTGGGCGTGTTAGCCATTATTGGCGTTCTCTCTGTTGGAGGAATCGCCGGATACAGCAAGGCGATGACTAAATATCGCATCAACAAAACCATTGAGCAAATAACTCTCATTGCCGGTAATATTCGTGCCTTTTGGGGACCACAGAAGAACTATATCGGGGCGCGTTGTGATAGTAATAGTGATGGCACTTGCATCGCCTCCGGTTGCGATGGAGCTTCCGTTGATGCAGACGGAAAACCAACCCATGATAACAATGGCTGTCCGATAGTTAAAAAAGCCAAAATATTCCCTGATGAAATGATTACCGTAACTGATGGTAAGATTATGTCTATTACCAATCCTTTCGGTGGTGGGGTTGGTTTATATGCAGCAGATAAAGCCAAAGATGGTGATCGTCAGGCGTTTTACATCAATTATACTATTGGAGATAATGAAGAAGCATGTATTGAACTGTTGAGCCAAGATTGGACATCGGCCGGAGTCGTGTTTGTTTATACCGATGTGGCAAAATCCGGAGAAATAACTGCCAAAGTTCCGCTATCGGTAGATAATGCCGTTAAATTCTGTGCAGATCTGTTTGAGTCAGAAGGAGACGCAGAAGGTAAATACATCTCTTTTATGTTTGATGTCGATTATTCTTTGTGGTCGGACGGCTTAACAACATACGATGATTAAAAATAAAGACATTTAAGCAAATCCGCCGGCGCTCATCATAAGCGCCGGCAGAAGTTTACTATGAAAAATGTTAAATTATAGCTTCAATATATTCTTCAAGTTCCTGCATATCTATAATTGGTTCAAAACGAGCACGTACACGCCCGTTACGATCTATAACAAACTTGGTAAAGTTCCATTTAATATCATCTGTTTCTTCGTAGTCGTTAAAAACACTTTTAATGAAACGGGCAAAATCTTCCGCTTCTTTACTTTCGCCAAATCCGGTAAAACCTTTTTCGGCCTTCAAAAATGTAAACAATGGCAGGGCGTTTGCACCGTTAACATCAGATTTTTTCATTTGCGGAAACTTAGTGTTATAGTGCAAAGTGCAAAATTCGTGAATTTCGTCATCACTTCCCGGTGCCTGACCATAGAATTGATTACATGGAATATCTATAATTTCCAATCCCTGTTCATGAAATTTGTCATATAATTTTTGCAACTGTTCATATTGAGGAGTAAAGCCGCAACCGGTTGCCGTGTTTACCACCAAAACAACTTTGCCGGCATATTTTTGCAAAGATATTTTTTCATTTTTCGGAGTAATTATTTCGTAATCGTAAAAACTCATTTTAAACCTCAACTAAAAGGAAACGCTCCACAAACCGTGTAAATTGCAATAAGCGCAAGCTTTGATCAATTTTGTGTCTTCGGCCACATAAAAAACCGCTTCCGGCGAATCTCCCGGATTTAATACTTTGCGTTGATTGCCGTTATCTGTTTCAATGGCTATCCATTCAATATAATGAGCAGCTTCCATCGGGTGCGCTACACTTCCTACATTTACGGTTATTTTCATACCATCGCGAGCAACAACCGGAATATGCTTTTCGTGCGAGGCCTCAACTGTGTTTTCGCTGATTTGTTGCATAGGTTCACCACAGCAAACAACCGCAACACCCGATTTTTTAGCGTAAGCAATTATATTACCGCAACGGTTGCATTTGTAAAATTCCATTGTATTATTCCCCCATTAAAATTATCTTTTTGTTCATTATATACGCAATATCATAAACTGCAACTAAAATTTTCTACTTATTATTGAATAAAAATATTTGACATACGTAAAAAAGTATTATACAAGGAACACAGTTGCAATTTATGAAAGGAACATATTATGAAAAAAACAGCGTTATTAATTGCTTTGTCCTGCTTCGTGGCCACTAACTCTTACGCAGTTTCTCCTTATATCAGTGCAAAAGCAAAAATGGTTTTTTCGCAAAATTCGGTTAAAGTCCAAAATGGTAAAGCATATAAAATAGACAACAATGTTGTCGGTGCCAATTTTGCTGCCGGTCTTCAAAAATCTTTCAACGCCGGTAATTGGCGCACAGAAATTGAATATGCTAAAAATGCTAATGCGGAAAAAAAGAAAAATAATCATAATAATATTGCCAAGACGCAAGCTTTCTTTCTCAATACATACTTCGATTTTGATATAAATCAGCCGGTTATGCCTTATATCGGTGGTGGTATCGGTTACGGACGTGCTCAGTTTGTAACTCCGACATATAAGAAAAATCGCGATGATTTTGCTTATAATTTAGGTGCCGGTGTTGTTTATGATATAAATGAAAATTTGTCTTTTGATTTTGGTTACCGTTATGTCAGATATTTAGATTCTAACAGAACTCATACCAATAGCTTAGGTGCTTATGAAAAATCAACTTTCAAATCAGAAGCGCATGAAATTTTAGCCGGTTTGAGATATAATTTCGGTGATTTATAGTTTTTGACACAAAATCAATATGTACCGCCGGTTTTTATCGGCGGTGCTTTTGTTGTGACTTGTGTAAAAAGAGCTTTACTTTTGCTGAGATTATAATATAATAAATACAGAACTTCGGTTCAGGGCCTTGAAAAGCTCTTGCAATACTCGGTGCTGACTGCATCGTTATAAGGTTTATAAATGTGTTTCCGACTTTGGTTGGGAGCTGTTGGTGGATGTACGGGGTGTCAACCTAAAGACTAACAGGATCACATAGTATTGCATGATTTTTCAACTCCCGGCCGCCGTTTGGCGGTTTTTTATGCAACCAATTAAGGAGATAAAATGCCTAAGATATCTGTAATTATTCCTGTTTATAATACGGCAACACTGCTGGAACGCTGTTTAGATTCATTATTGCAACAGACGTTCAGCGATTATGAAGTTATTTTAATAAACGATGGTTCCACAGATGGAAGCCTGCATATTTTAGAGGAATATACCACAAAAAACAATAAATTTAAATTGATTAATCAAGCAAATGCCGGACAATCAGTAGCTCGTAACAGAGGTCTTGAAAAAGCAAGAGGCGAGTATGTATTTTTTTTAGATTCTGATGATTATTTACCGAGAGAAGCTTTGGAAATATTTATAAAAACAGCAAATTTATCACAGGCTGATGTTGTTGTTTCTGATGAAATTTTACCGGCGGAAAAAGAAAATATTTATCATGTATATAAGTTTGCTTGGAAGTTATATGATTTTCCTCTTTCGGAACTTGTAAAACACCCGAAAATAGCGTCTTCCGCCTGTAATAAATTATACAAAGCTTCGGTTATCAAGGAAAAAAGTTTTATTGAAGGAATATATTTTGAAGATTGGCCGTTTATTACAACGTTGTTTGGAACAATTAAAAATTATGCTTCAATCTCCATACCATTATATATTTACGATACTTCCCACATTTCTACAACACGCAGTCCGTTTAACTTACACAAAATAAAAAGTTACATTATCGGTGTGCGCTATGTATATAACTTTTTCAAACATACAGATTTGCTTGAATTGGCAAATTGCCGAATTTTACGAGCAATAAACATGTTGGTTAACAAAGTTTATAAAAGTAAATCAGATAAAGATTTAGTCAGATATTTACATAGTGAAATTTTCAAGCTTTGCGCTGAAAATATTATAGAAATATCTGCTTTAAATCTTAAAACAAAATATCGTTTATGGAAAATGGGTATTGTTATTTTAAGTTTAAAAAAAGGTTGTCCTGAAATGTTATTGAAAGGAATAAAGTAATGACGGCGATTAATGTTATTTGTATAAAATGGGGAACATGTTACAACGCAGATGATGTAAATAAATTGTTTCGTGCCATTAAACGAAATACTTCGTATGATATTGATTTTTATTGCTTTACAGATGATTGTATAAATTTGGAACAAGAAATTATTGTTAAACCTTTGCCGGAATTTGCCGTGAATGAAAAATATCAATATAGCGGATATTTGAAAGAAGCAGCTTTGTGTGATAATAATTTAGGAAATTTAGGCGGAAAAAGAGTATTTTTCTTTGATTTAGATTCTTTAATTGTTGATAATTTAGATGAATTATTCCGGTATCCGCAAAATGAAAATTTTTACATTATCAATGATTGGAGACATCGGCACGGAAGGCGAAAAAATACAGTAGGACAGGCAAGTTGTTATTCTTTTGTTGTGGGGACATTGGGTTTTGTGAAAGAATATTTTGAAAAACATTCTGATGAAGTGTGGCAAAAATACGGAACTGCTTCGCAAGAGTATTTATCTGCCAAAGTTATAGAAAAGTATGGCAATTTAAAATTTTGGCCGGATAATTGGTTCAAAAGTTTTCGCTTTCATTGTATGCCGCATCCGTTGTTAAGATATTTTATTGTTCCTAAAATACCGAAAGTTGTCGGACTAAAAATGATTGTTTTTCATGGAGTTACCGGCATTCCGGAAGCGTTGCATGGAATTTGGTGTAAGGAGGAAAATATAAAAGCTCCCCATGGATTAAAAAAAATATATAAGCATGTTTTACCAACCACATGGATTAGGAACTATTGGAAGTGATATTCTTTTTTGGGGCAGAGAAAAAAGTTCTTTTTGTTTAGATATTTTGTTTGACTTTTATACAAAAGACTATTATATGTAATAAAAAGTTGTATTGAGTTTTGAGAAAAATGGTAAGCAATCCAAAGTGTGATATTTCTGTGGTTATTCCGGTTTATAACGTGGAAAAATTTTTACCGCGTTGCTTGGATAGTGTGCTTATGCAAACTTTTACCAACATAGAGATTATTTGTATAAATGACGGTTCGGAAGACGGTTGTCCAACAATTTTAAAAGAATATGCTGCCAAGGATAAACGTTTACGAATCGTTTCACAACCTAACAGAGGACTATCAGCAGCACGTAATGTCGGTCTTGATATGGCTAACGGGGAGTATATTTTCTTTTTGGATTCTGATGATTTCTTGCATCCGCAAACGCTTGATATTTTTTATAATGTGGCGCTCAAAACAAACGCTCCTTTAATTATTTCATCTGATTTTAATAAATTTTATGATGAAAATTATGTAATTTCCGACAATTTTTTGCCGGTACAAGATACTAAATATAAATTAAGTGCAAACCCTTTGCGAGATTTGTATAAATACAGAATTGTTTCTTCTGTGGCATGGAATAAGCTTTTTCGTGCCGACTGTATTAAATCGGCTCGTTTTATTGAAGGAATATCGTTTGAAGATTGGCCTTTTATAACCTGTTTGGTTTCATCGTTAAAAACTATGGCTGTTATTAATGAAAAATTGTATATGTATAATGCCGGATGTCCGTCTATTACCCGTAGCCCGTTTTCTGTGAAAAAAATACACGACTATATGGTCGGGATATATCATGTATATAATTATTTTCAACAGAAAGGCGATGCAGAGCAATGGAAGTTGGTGCAAAACAAACGTGTCAGTGTTTCGTTAAAAATGGTGCTTTCCAAAATATCTAAAAGTGCAGAGAATCGCGACGAATTAGAAAAATACTTCAAAAAAGAATATAAAAAGTTAACCGCGGAAAATATAGTAAATTTCAATCATTTATCGTTTAAAAGCAAATGTCGCCTGTTGTGTTTGATGTGGCATCAGAGGCATTAGTGCTTTATATAAAAGAAATCATAAATTTTAGCAAAAACAATATTGGTATATACAAACACAGTGGTGCTGATAGTGTATTGAAGCCAGTTTTGGCATTGCATTATTTTATCTAATTGGTTGCCAAATGCTTCAACATATAGCAACACGGCAGAGATAATAACAAATTGCCAATAATTTCCACCGGCTCGATTCGCAACTTTTTTAAACGATGAATTCATCCCTCGTAAAGAAGATATCCACGCCAAATAAGGCTTACAAATCAATGTTGGTGAAGCAAGTGCCATAAGTCCGTAAATAGTTAAAATCGTGGCTATATCTGCCGGTTCGGCACTATTGTCTGATATTTGGCTTAGTTTTTGTAAATAGTTTTCGTAGATATTTATATATAGGTCATTAAATCCTAAGAAAAACGGAATCATCGGAATCAGGGCAATAGTAATTGTCAGAGAAAATAAAATAACCAGCGCTTTAACAGACGGATTCAGACTGCCGAAAATTGTTTTGCTTAATATATAGGGTTTGAGGTGATAGTAATATCGATAAAACGAACACCAGAAAATATAATAGGAAATAATCCATAAAATACTTAAAGGGTTTGAAATTCCACCGATTATAGCTTTAAATACCAGCATATATATCATGTTAATAATAAATACACACGATACAAAGCGAAAGTTTGTAACAAGAAAGCGATTCGCTTCTTTAAATATTTTTTGTGCACGCAGATGAAGCTTTTTTTCTTGTTTTAAGGTCATATTCTTGGGCATTTTTTAGTCCGCATTAAGTTTATATCCGCCATTTTCGGTTAGAATTAAACGATGAGAAGAATTTTTTTCTGCTTTTTGACGCAAGCGATAAATATGAGTTTCAATAGTATGCGTTGCCACATCTCCGTTATATTTCCAAACATTTGTCTGTAAATCGGTTTTACTGACATATTCAGGATACGCCTTATATAGGTATTTTATAATATCAACCTCTTTTTCTGTTAATTTAGTGGTTTCATTGCTTTCTAAATCAAGGATTTCTCTCTTATTCGGGTGTAATTCATAGCCGTTAAAGATTAAGTATCCATCGGTAGAATTATCTAATTTGTTGTTTGCGGCTTTAATGATATCTAACAGCTTTATCAGGGAAAAAGGTTTGCGTATGGCTATGTTCAGATTATCCTGATTTATAGAGTTTTTTCCGGCCATAAAAATAATCGGAACAGAGGAGTGTTTTTCCCTTTGTTGGGCGTAGGCCGATAAATTGTCGTCTATTATTATGATATCCGGCAATTCCGCTGAAAAAGATGCCTTAGTTACAAAGCGACTGATTTGATTTTGTAAATCGTCGGCAAAATCGGTATTATCTGAACAAAGCATAATATTTACCATCGGTTATTCCTCAAAAATTAAGCTCAATACCACTTATAAAGGCATATCCTCGATTGCCGGAAACATAATCTTTGTTGCCGGAATACTCGGCATAAGCAGCGGTTAAATACAGTGCTAAATATTTATTAAAAGCAAAACGGTTGGCAAAAGTCAATATTTTATCCTTATTATCTGTTTTGTCAGCCATCGAGTAAAAATAAGATATTCCGGTGGTAAGCGGACCTATTTCGTAACTTATTCCCGCATTAAAAGCTTGCGAGCGACGGTAGCCGTCAAAATAATAAGGCGTAAAATCAGAAGATTGCAAATTTAGTTCATAATCGTTACCGGTGGTAAAACTTTTACGATATGACCCGCCCAAAGTCCATCCTTTGCGATATAAACTCAGTCCGGCTGATATTTCCTGATTGTTTTTGCGGTTATATGCATAACCCAATGAAGTTTCTATTTCTACAAAATCCAAGTCAAAATCATTATATAAACCGGCTGAATAAGAACTGCGATTATCATACTTACTGTGTTTGTTTATTAAACCTGCTTTAGAATAACTATCAGGTGTGTATGATACGGCTATTTTGCTATGATAAAATTCGGGAGAAATATAACTGAATTTGAAAGCGTCTGCATCTGTATTTAGAAACGTTGAATTAAGAGTGCGATACGATGTAATACGGCTGTGACGTTGCCAGTTAGGGTTGGCTATAAAATCTGTTATCGGCGAATTATTAACGCGAAATGCACCAACAGCCGGCGCACCGACTGCTAATTGATATGCAGCGTTATATATTTGTCCGACACTCAACTCTCCGTATTCGGAAAAATATGAAGCATACAAATTTTCTCCCCATGTTCCATGATTATAATCTTCAATTTCTTTTCCGCCGGCAATTTGAAAGTCTGCACCTAACTTCAATATATTATCATTGTCAAATTGATATCCTGCCGAAGTATATATTTCTGCGCTTACCGGAGTGTGATGATGCTTATATTTTTGTCGGTATTTATCGCTGTAATTGCTGTAACCGTAAAAACCGTTAGCAAATCCGGAATAATCATAAATAACCTCACCGGCTGCGGCCTGAGAGGTTACAAACACCATAGAAAATAAAAGTAAATATTTTTTCATACTTTAAACCCTAAAATTTTAACATAGTTTATTAATTATCAGGCAAGATGTCAATAAAATTCTTAAAACTCTTGCGTAATTAACGTAAGCCTGTTTATAAAATAATAAATAGTGCTTTTTAATTTTATTTTATTATATATAATGTAAGCAAAGTGATATTTAGTTGAATGAAAGGGAATAATGATGCAAAAACCGGTTATGTTGCTTATTTTGGACGGTTGGGGATATAGAGAAAAAGTTACTGATGATAATGCAATAGAAAAAGGAAATACGCCTAATTGGCATAGTTTATTAAAAACTTGTCCGCATTGCTTTGTGGAGACTTCCGGTTTAGATGTCGGATTACCGGACGGACAGATGGGAAATTCTGAGGTTGGACACATGAATTTGGGTGCCGGCCGCGTTGTTATGCAAGATTTACCTAAAATAGATCAGGCAATAAAAGAACATACTTTGGAAAAAAATCCTGTTTTGCTTGAACTTATCGATACTTTGAAAAATAACAAGAAGGTTTGTCATTTAATGGGTCTTATGTCTCCGGGCGGTGTGCATTCGCATCAGGAACATATTGTGGCATTATGCGATATTTTGAATCGCAACGGTATAAAGGTAAAGGTTCACGCGTTTTTAGATGGTCGCGATACTCCACCGACATCTGCGAAAGGATTTTTAGACGAGTTTTCCGCTGCCGTTAAAAATATGCAAAATGTTGAGGTGGCAACTTTATCCGGTCGTTTTTATGCAATGGATAGAGATAAGCGCTGGGACAGAATTGAACTTGCGTACAATAATATCGTATCCGCTAACGGTGAGAGATATGCTTCGATTGATGAGGCTATGGATAAATCATACGCCGCTAATGTTACAGACGAATTTGTCGTGCCGTGTGTAATCGGTGATTATAAAGGCGCCGAAGATGGCGACGCCGTATTTATGGCAAATTTTAGGGCAGATAGAGCAAGAGAAATTTTATATGCTCTGTCTGACGAAAAATTTGAAGGTTTTGCGCGCAATAAAAAAGTTGATTTTTCCATAAATGTCGGTATGACTGAATATTCGGTTGATCATAACCGCTTTATGAAAACTGTTTTTGCGCCTGAACAACTGACAAATATTTACGGAGAAATCATTGCCAAACACGGAATGAAACAACTTCGCATTGCCGAAACAGAAAAATACGCACATGTTACGTTTTTCTTTAATGGTGGTGAAGAGCGTATGTTTGAAGGGGAAGATCGCATTTTGATTAATAGTCCGAAAGTGGCAACTTATGATTTGAAACCGGAAATGAGTATTTATGAAGTTACCGATGCGCTAATTGAAGCCATTGAAAGCAAAAAGTATGATACGATTATTTGCAATTTTGCCAACGGAGATATGGTTGGTCATACCGGTATTATGGAGGCGGCGTTGCAAGCGGTTTCCGCAGTTGATAAATCTCTCGGTCGAGTTATGCAAGCCATAAAAAATGTTAACGGAGTGTTGTTTGTAACAGCAGACCATGGTAATGTTGAAAAAATGGTTGATGAAATCAGTGGTCAACCTTATACAGCACATACCGTGGGCAAAGTTCAAGCCGTGTTATTCAATGCACCGGAAACGGTGAAAGGATTGAAAAACGGTCGTTTAGCCGATGTATCGCCAACATTATTGGATTTGTTAGGCATAGACAAACCGACAGATATGACCGGACAGTCACTGATAGAAAAATAAGGAACGGACTATTGAATAAACTTTTTTGTTTGATGCTTTTGGGTATTGCGGTCGGAGTTAATTCTGTTGCCGTGGCGGCGCCTATGGGCTCAAAAAAAGTTTCGGCAAAAGATTTGGCTCAGATTGAAGCCGAGGCAAAGCGTGCAGCGCAAGAACAAAAGGAAATAGATGAACAGGCCAAAAGGGTAAAAACGGAATTATCCGATTTAAACCGCAAAATGATAGCGGCGGCGAAGAAAATTCAAAACGGTGAAGATGAGGTTAGGCAAAAAACCGAAGATTTGGAACATTTGCAACAACATTTAAAAATTTCGGAAGAAAAATTTGAAGCCGAGCACGGAATGCTAATTGAAACATTGAGTGCATTGCAAAGCTTGGCATTGAGACCTTCGGAAGCCGTTTTGGTTCAGCCGTTGTCACCGGTTGAAGTTATGCGTAGCAGTATTTTATTACGCGGAGGAGTGCATGCCCTCAAAAATCGTGCCGAAAGCATACGCGAAAGCATTGAAGATATTAATAATCAAAAAAATGAAATAGCCGAACGCCTTAAAGATTTAGAGCGTGAAAATACTGCTTTGGCTACTCAACAAGCGGAAATGAAAGGCTTAGTTAAACAAAAAAGTCAGATGTATAGCCGGCTTTCCTCTCAAAGTAAAGATGCCGAAGAAAAAGCCAAAGCTTTGGCCAGTCAGGCAGGAAATTTACGTGATTTATTGGATAAGTTGGAAAAACAAAAACAAGCTCAACGTCAGTTGGCCGAAAAAGAACGTTTGGCACGCAATCGAGCAGTGGAAAATTTGCGCAAAAGCAACAACCATAGTTATGATATGGGGGAATATAAAGAGATTAATGTCGGGTTTAGCAAAGCTAAAGGTAAATTATCTCGTCCGGCACGTGGCACACTTGTTACCAAGTTTCATCAAGAACTTTCCAAAGGTGTTGTGTCTAACGGTATAGATATTAAAACAGCCGGCAATGCGCAAATAATCGCACCATACGACGGCACGGTTATTTTTTCCGGTCCGTTTAAAAACTTTGCTAATTTGCTGATTATTGACCATGGTGAAGGATATACTTCGCTGTTGAGCGGTTTGGGAGAGGCAGACGCCAAAGTGGGACAAACACTTTTGGCAGGCGAACCTGTTGGAACTATGCCGGCCGGTAATAATGCTAAGCTACACATGGAAATCAGAAAAAATAATCATCCGGTTGATCCGAATGAATGGATGGTAAAAAATTAAAGGAATAAAAAAATGCTGAAAAAATCATTGATTGTTTATATTGCTGTTTTTACTTTGTTTGCCGGAATAGTGCAAGCAAAAGATAAAAAGGTTGAAGAGGATCAAATAAACACTTATGAATTGCTCAATATTTTTGGCGAAGTTATGGAGCGAACAAAAGCAACTTATGTTGAAGATGTTTCCGACAAAAAATTAATCGAATCCGCGATAAATGGCATGCTAACGGCATTAGATCCGCATTCGAGCTATTTAAATGCCGAAGATTTTAAGTATATGAACGAACAAACAAAGGGTAAGTTTGGTGGTTTAGGTATTGAAATTACCATGGAAAACAGTGTGGTTAAAGTAATATCGCCGATTGATGATACTCCGGCAGCAAAAGCCGGAATAAAAGCCGGAGATTATATTACCGATATTGATGATGAGACAGTTATCGGACTTTCATTGAATGAAGTTGTTAGCAAATTGCGCGGAAAAATAGGAACAAAAGTAAAAGTATCCATTCGTCGAGCCAACACAAAACCTTTTGACGTAACGTTGAAACGCGATGAAATTAAGATTCAGTCGGTTAAGAGTGAAATTAAAAATGACGATATTTTATATGTTCGTATATCAAGCTTTAATGAAGATATAGACGAAGATATTACAAAAGCGGTAAAAGATGCGCAGAAGAATTTGAAAAACAAATTAGCCGGTTTGGTAATTGATGTTCGTAACAATCCGGGAGGTCTTTTGGATCAGGCGGTTAAAGTTTCTGATCTATTTTTGGAACAGGGGGAAATTGTTTCTACTCGCTCGCGTAATGATGAAGATACTATAAAATTTTCGGCAACTCCCGGTGATATAGCAAATAATTTACCGATTGTTGTTATGATTAACGAAGGTTCTGCTTCCGCGTCGGAGATTTTATCAGGAGCCTTGCAAGATCACCATCGGGCAGTTATTTTAGGCGAAAAATCTTTTGGTAAAGGTTCGGTGCAAACGGTTATTCCTTTGCGTAACAATGCGGCAATGCGTATTACAACGGCACGTTATTATACTCCATCGGGACGTTCTATTCAAGCCAAAGGAATTGAACCGGATTTAGTTGTTAAACCAGCCAAATTGGAAGAGTTTGATAATGATGATTATAATATCAGCGAAGCCAACTTAAAAGGCGCCTTGAAAAACGAGCAAATTAGTGAAAAAGACAAGAAAAAAGCTTCCTCTCAAAAGAATGATAAAAAGGCTGACGAGAAAAATGATGATATGAAAGATTATCAGTTAGTTCGTGCGCTTGATTTAGTTAAAGCGTTGTATTTATATGGGCAAAATGATAATAATATCGTAGCAAAAGAAAGAGAATCACAGAAAATTGCTGATGCAAAGTCGGCTCCGAAACAGGAGAAGAAAAAATAACGATGAGCGGAACTTTTCGTCGCAACGCAGGTGTGGTTGTTTTTAACTCTTCCGGCAAGGTGTTGCTTTGTTTGCGTAATGATGTTGCGGATGCTTGGCAATTTCCGCAAGGAGGAATAGAGGAGGGAGAAACTCCGGCGCAGGCTGCAAAACGCGAACTTAAAGAAGAAACATCTTTGGAAAATGTAATGTTAGTTAAAACATTGACAGACGGTGTGAGGTATTGTTTTCCGGAAAATATTCTGCTTTCTATGCAAAAACGAGGTTTTAAAAACATAGGGCAGGAGATGTTTTGGTCGCTTTTTTATTTTTCCGGAAATGAAAGTGAAATAAATTTGCATACGGCAGAGCCGGAGTTTTCTTCATATCGCTGGGGAAGTATGCAAGAAGCATATGATTTGATTGTAGAGTTCAAAAAAGAGGCTTATAAAAAAGCATTAGCAGAGTTTGCTCCGTTAATAGCAGAATATATTGTGAAGTGAACGGCAAAAATCGGGTACATAACAACAAAAAAATGAATCTATTCTGTTTAATTTTTGCAAATATGAAAATAACATATTTATAAACCAATAAAAATGCACAGATTTTTATACAAAATTTATTGACAAGCGAAAAAAAGCATTGTAATAATCGGCTCGTTTAGTACCCGTAGCTCAATTGGATAGAGTGTTGGCCTCCGACGCCAAAGGTTGCGAGTTCGAGCCTCGCCGGGTACGCCAGTTAAACAAAACAGAGTAAGGATAAAATTTATGAGTATGAGAAATATTGCTATCATTGCGCACGTAGATCATGGAAAAACAACCTTGGTTGATGGATTGTTGCGGCAAAGCGGAACTTTTCGCGATAATCAAAAAGTTGTAGATTGCGTGATGGATAGTAATGATTTGGAGCGCGAGAGAGGAATTACCATTCTTTCCAAGTGCACATCTGTTGACTGGAACGGCACTCATATCAATATTGTAGATACTCCGGGACACGCTGATTTTGGTGGTGAGGTAGAACGTATACTTTCTATGGTTGACGGAGTTGTTTTGTTGGTTGACGCTTCCGAAGGGCCTATGCCACAAACGAAATTTGTGTTGGGTAAAGCGCTCAAAATAGGTTTGAAACCGATTGTGGTTATTAATAAAGCAGATAAGCCTGATGCTCGTCCTGATGAGGTTTTGAATGAAATTTTTGATTTGTTTGTAAGCTTAGATGCTAACGATGAACAGTTGGATTTTCCTACACTTTATGCTTCTGGGCGCAATGGTTGGGCAGTGCGCGAGTTGGAAGATGAACACAAGGATTTAACACCTCTGTTTGAAACAATTTTATCTTATGTTAGTGAGCCGGTGTGTGAGCCGGATAAGCCTTTCCGTATGCTTGCCACAACTTTGGAGGCAGATAAATTCGTCGGCCGCATTTTGACCGGAAAAATTCAAAGCGGTAGCGTTAAAGTTAATGACACCGTTAAGGTTATAAATAAAGATGGTGAAGTTGAACGCACAAAAATTACTAAAATTATGGCTTATCAAGGGTTGGAGCGAGTTGCTCTTAATGAAGCACACGCAGGAGATATTGTTGCTGTGGCCGGAGTGGTAAAAGGCACTGTGGCGGATACTATTTGCGCGCTTGATGTGCCGGCAACCGACTATATTAACGCTCAGCCTATTGATCCGCCGACTTTGGTTATGACATTTTCGGTAAATGATTCTCCGCTTGCCGGAAGAGAAGGGGATAAAGTAACTTCGCGGGTTATTTGGTCTCGTTTGGAAAAAGAAGCGGAAGGTAATATTGCCTTAAAAATTTCACGCACTGATAATACCGATAGCTTTGAAGTTGCCGGTCGTGGAGAGTTGCAGTTAGGTGTTTTGATTGAAACCATGCGTCGTGAGGGATTTGAACTTTCTATTTCACGTCCGCGTGTTATCATGAAACGCGATGAAAACGGTCAGCTCTTAGAACCGGTAGAAGAAGTGGTTGTTGATGTTGATGAGGAATTTTCCGGTGCTGTTGTAGAAAAATTGGGGCAACGCCGTGCAGAAATGACAGATATGATTCCATCGCAAGTGGGTAACAAAGTTCGTTTGATTTTCCATGCACCATCCCGCGGTTTAATCGGGTATCATTCGGAATTTTTAACCGATACACGAGGAACCGGAGTCATGAATCGTATTTTTTATGATTTTGAGCCATATAAGGGCGAAATTGAAGATCGTCGCAATGGTGTGATGATTTCCAGTGAAGACGGGCAGGCTATTGCTTATTCGTTATGGAAATTGCAAGAGCGCGGACCAATGTTTATTGAGCATAACAGTCCGGTTTATGTGGGAATGATTATCGGTGAACACAATAAATATAACGATATTGATGTGAACCCTACAAAATCTAAACAGTTGACCAATATTCGTGCTGCCGGCAAAGATGAAGCCATTGATTTGGTGCCGCCTCGTAAGTTGAGTTTGGAACAGGCTTTATCATATATTCAAGCCGATGAGCTTTTGGAAGTTACACCGAAATCGTTGCGTTTGCGTAAACGTATTTTAGATCCGATAGCGCGTAAACGTGCGAAAATGGCCAGTGGAGAAGAATAAGCTTTAATTTTTTGACATTGCACTACCGGTTCTGTTTCAGAGCCGGTAGAATTTTATCAGCGAGTTTGTTAAATCTATTGACAAAAGAAAAAAATTGTTGTATGGTAAAATTACTTACAAAAAATTATGGTAAATTATTAAGTTAAATATCTATGTTGTTGATTTGAGTTCTGCTCAAAGTTGACGATAAGAGGTTTGGCCGAATATTGAATTAATTTGATGTGAGGAGTCGTCTGTATGATTTTATCATGTTTCCCTGACGGCTTAACCAAATTACCTCTGTCGGAAACCAGAGAGTGCCCTTAAAAATTTTACAATTATGGCACAGAATTTCAATTTCAACAAAAAGGCTGCTAAATTTTTCAGCACAGTGTGGAACTTTATGAGAAAGTTTGTAGGGAATATTCTCCTTGCAATTGTTTGGTGTGTGATGAATCTCGCCCTTGCGATGGTTTATACCTTTTTCTTCATCGTCGCCATCTTAGTCTACAACCCGCTCACGATGTTCTTTATCCAGCTCTTTAGCCCGAATAGCGCCGCTAAATTGTGCTGTGAGGGTAGGGAAACTTTAGCCTATGTGGTGGGTGACTGGTTTTGCAATATTGTTAAAAAGTATTGCTACCTTGCCAATGTATGGCCCTATCGCTGGAAGAAGTATTGGATGACTTACCGTGGTGTCGGCGAGTATTCGGTAGAGGATCAGATTCGCTACTTTAACGAGTTTAATTGCTGCTTGGCTTGCTTAACCGAAGAGGCGCGCAAGCAAATTTGGACAAGTCAAATGTTCAGCAGTAATTTGTCATTGTTCAAAATGTTCGTTAAGGAGGGGGTCCTGACAAATGAGCGTTTCGCTGATTTGTTGTGGAAGAATACCTTCTCGCTAATTTGGAGTTATGTGAAAACAAATACTCCTGACTCAACAAAGGTAGCGATGTTACTAAACAAAGCATTGTTTGATGATCCAAGGCTGAATACTTCAAAGAATACGAAAGTTGCCGGAAGTTCTGAGGGAATGCGTGTTGTGCAGTATGTTGTGAAAAGATATGGCTTAGATTGTGCTTTGATTTCAGATATGTATCTGTATAAAGACGTTAAGTCAGGTGAGTTAGAGCTTATTGAAAAGGCTCTTGATGTCTATTCACAACGTGTTTTCACATCAAGCACAGAGGGTGCATCCGCAGAATGGAAGGCTTTCTGTGAGAACACACCGGAAATTTGCCCAGAGGCGCAAATGTGCATGGATGAATATCAATACGATGTTTTCCTTGCCACAGATCATCGTCTTGATGCAAGTGCCATTGTTCACTTCTTCAAGAAAGCTTCAGAAGCAAATGACCCAATGGTGGCTCGCATTCTGAAAAATGAGCCTGAGCATGGTGTGCTCAATGATGAGATTGATACTATCGTCAAATCAAAGAGCATCCTGTTTGCTGCACTGATGCAACAACTTGCAGCCTAATGTAAGTATTTTCCCTCCGTAAGCATAAGAGCTTACAGAGGGAAATTTTTTTGTATCAAGAAAAGCGTCTAACATATGTTTTTTTATACTTAAATACATTTTTTCCTTGATTATTTCGCTAAAATGTGTATTATTAACTCTGTTAAAATCACGAACAAATTATGAAAGGAAAGTCAAAATGGAAGCAATTGCAGTAATTCTTTTGATTTTGGTTGCGGTAATCATTCTGCGCTCAGCAGTTATTGTGCGCCAAGGGTATGAATATACGGTAGAAAATTTCGGTAAATATACCCGTAAGTTGGATCCGGGATTTCATATTTTAATACCGGTTTTTGAATCCATAGGTGCCCGCATAAATCGCAAAGAGCAAGTTTTAGAGGTTGCCTCACAAGAAGTTATTACCAAAGATAACGCCATGGTTACCGTTAACGGTGTGCTGTTTTATCAAATTCAAGATGCGGTTAAAGCAGCTTATCAGGTAGATAACCTTGATTATGCTATTATGAACTTGGTTATGACCAACATCAGAACAGTTATCGGTAGTATGGAAATTGATGAGCTGTTGTCGCAACGTAATGTTATTAACCAAAAATTGTTGGATGTAGTTGATGTTGCGACAATTCCGTGGGGTGTTAAAGTTACACGTGTGGAAATTAAAGATATTACTCCGCCAGCAGATTTGATTGATTCTATGGCACGTCAAATGAAAGCCGAACGTGATAAACGTGCAAATATTTTAGAGGCCGAAGGTTTGCGTCAGGCCGAGATTTTGAAAGCCGAAGGTGAAAAACAAGCAGTTATTTTGGAAGCCGAAGGTCAAAAAGAGGCAGCTTTCCGCGAAGCCGAAGCACGTGAACGCTCTGCTAAGGCCGAAGCCGCTGCTACACAAATGGTATCCGAAGCAATCGCCAACGGAAATCCACAAGCTTTGTCTTACTTTTTGGGACAAAAATATATTGACGCCCTGCAAGGCATTGTAACTTCACCAAACGAAAAATTACTTATGTTACCGGTTGATACAACCCAAGTTATGGGAACTGTTGCCGGAATTTCAGAATTGGTTAAGGATACATTGCAAATTTCCGGTAAAAAATCAACTAAGGAGAAATAAAAATGTTTGATTCACCGGTTATAATGTGGCTGATTATCGGGTTAGTGCTGTCGGTTTTAGAATTGGTTGTGCCGGGAGTTTACTTGATTTGGTTTGGTTTTGCCGGCTTTGTTATGAGTTTGATAACATGGCTTATTCCTATGGAAGTTACTACTCAACTGATATGGTTTGCCATATTTTCGGGTATATTTGCGGTTATCGGATTATATGTGTATCGCTATATATTTGAAAAAACAAAAACGCCGAAAGAATATCAAAATCTTAACAATTCGGCAGAGCAAAATGTTGGTCGTTTGGTAACTTTGGCCGAAGATGTTGTCGATAATCAGACAAAAGTTAAAGTTGGCGATTCTTATTGGGTTGCCTATACGGAAAAAACTTTGAAAAAAGGTGATACCGCAAAGGTAGTAGGAGTTAAAGACAGTCTTATTTTGCTGATTGAATAAATTATATTCATTATGTCTGACAAAGCGCTTTTCTTATATGAAAAGCGCTTTGTTTTTGATAGATAACGGCGATTCTTGGCGCAATTTTTTTAATTAAAGATTGAGGTAAATATTTTTCGATGTTTTTATTCTTTTGCCTTAATGTAGTCTTGATATACATCACCAAAAGGCTGCAACACACGAGATAGAACGCCTTTAAGCTCAGAAATACAAACCCCGTAGTTAGTTATAGCGACTCCGGCTTGCCGACATTTATAAATACGTGATAAAATCTCGCGGCGATTTAGCGTGCAACCGCCGCATTGCACAACCAATTTATATTTTGTTAAATCAGTAGCAAAATCACAACCGCTCAGGTGTTCAATTATCAAATCCTTACCTGTTTTTTTGCGTAGCCAATTAGGTATTTTTACTCGTCCTATATCATCTTCCATGGCATGGTGTGTGCAAGCTTCGGCAATCAACACCTTGTCGCCGTCTTGCAATTTATCTATTATGGCAGCACCTTGAACCATAATACTTAAATCCCCCTTAAAACGGGCCATTAAAATGGAAAAAGTTGTGCACAGAATATTGTCGGGAGTTTGCGACACCATTTTATCAACTACTTGTGAATCACACACTACTAATGCCGGAGGATTACGTAGATTTTGCAAAGCCTCCACATAATTATTTTCTTTGACTAACATTATATTTTGCTGATGGTCTAAACAGTCGCGAATGGCTTGTACCTGAGGCATAATCAAGCGACCTTTCGGGGCTTCGTAATCTATCGGAATAATCATCATAACCGTGCTGTTTTGCGGGGCTAAATCACCCAGTAAGGGCAAGGGATTTATAAAGTTTTCCGGACATATTTTTATTAAGGCACTTTTAAGCTCATATAAAACTTTATCACGTGTGGCTAAATCGGTAGAATTAACTATTATACCGTCTGTGGCAGTAATTGGAAATTTATCGGACTGATTATATATTTTCAGCAGAGGTATTTTTCGCTCTGTCGTCAAAGCCATAATTTTTTCCTCTTCGGCTCCTATACGATCTCCGGCGCATATCAATAACGCAACATCGGTTTTATCTAATATTTGTTGCGTTTTGGCCAAACGTTTTTCCGAAAGTTCGCTTACATCACCAAATCCGGCGGTATCCAACCACAAAACCGGTCCAAGTGGCGGTAACTCTTGCGCTTTTTCCACCACATCGGTTGTGGTTCCGGCAATATCTGAAGTAATTGCAGCCTGTTGTCCGCTGACTAAATTCAAAAAGCTGGACTTTCCTGTATTAACTCGTCCTAACAAAGCTATGTGTAGACGAAGAGATTTTGGTGCGTTTTGTGTCATATTATACTCCTAAAAATTGTTGTTTATTCGCAAATAAAATCTGCTGAAAATCTTGCAAATTTATGTCTGCCGCAACTGCTATTTTGTTTGCTAAATCCGGTAAATTTTGCGGCAAAGTTTCCGTATGTGGAATAATATTTTGATAAGGTCCGTCAGTTTCTAACAATATTTGATGCAAATTCAATGATTTAATTATCTCTTTTACATTTTTTTTACGTAAAATAGAAAAATTGAGCCCTATGAAAAATCCGCGTTTTTGTATTTCACGTCCCCATTCAAGCGAACCTGTAAAAGAATGAAAAATCGTGCGTTTCGGTAAAACTGAAAATAATGCTGCAAACTGTTCGTTGGCCTTTACGGCATGTAAAATTAACGGGCGTTGGTATTTATTTGCCAAATTTATGTGTGTTTGCAATATATCTATTTGCGCACTGATGTCTGAATTTTTGTTTCTGTCAATTCCGCATTCGCCTACCAAAGCAGCTGGATTTTGCTGTAAAGTAAGTTCCAAAATTTCAGCCCATTTTGCTTTTACTTCGTTAATATACCAAGGATGCACACCGTATGCCGGTATAATTTGCGGATATTTTGTAGTAAGTGCAGATATTTTACCCCAATCAGAAGGGTGAGATGACGCATTTATAAATAATTCAACTTTATTTTGTATGGCGGAACTTATCACATTTTTAACGTCTTGTGATTTATAGTCCTGAAAATGAATATGCGAATCGCAGTAATACAATTTTTTTAATCCTTTGCTATGGAGATAATAACAGTTATGAATATTTTTACAAGAGCAGATAACAAAATTTTTACACAACCGGTGATGGAAATCAGTCTGAAACGGTTGGTCGCCAATTATAAATTGTTAGAAAAAATCATAGATCCTGCCATGCCTTCGGCTGTGGTGAAAGATGACGCATACGGTTTGGGAGCCGAGAAGGTGGCAAAAACTCTTTACGAACAAGCTGATTGTCGTAATTTTTGGGTTGCTCATGCCGTAGAGGGAGAAAAAATAGTAAAATCTGTTCCCGATGCGCGTATATTTGTTTTGCAGGGAATAGGGGCGGATAGTTTATCCTTGTTTCAAAAATATAAGTTTGTGCCGGTAATCATTTCGCCGGAAATGTGGCATTTTTGGAAAAAACATCAGATAGAAGGGATTCGTC
This sequence comes from Alphaproteobacteria bacterium, assembly GCA_017480745.1. Classification (GTDB taxonomy): domain Bacteria; phylum Pseudomonadota; class Alphaproteobacteria; order RF32; family CAG-239; genus RUG410. The sequence continues at coordinate 32,422 of JAFUSA010000017.1, read as the reverse complement.
CGGTTATTCACGTTGAAACAGGGCTTAATCGTTTAGGTTTTCGTGAAAGCGATTTACAGCGTTTAAGCACAAAAGATTGCCGTAATTTTTCTCTTGTAATGAGTCATTTAGCGTGTGCTGATGAAAAAGACCACTTTATGAATGAAAAACAATTAAACACTTTCAAAAATATAAGGAAAAAATATTTTCCTGATTTACCGGCTTCACTTTCGGCTTCCGACGGTGCATTTTTAGGAAAAGATTTTTGTTGTGATATGGTGCGTTTGGGAGCAGCAATGTATGGAATAAATACTGCTCCGTATCGCCCTAATCAAATGCAAAATATAATAACCTTAAAAGCTCCTGTTTTGCAAGTTGCAGATCTACCCAAAGGAGATTTTGTAGGTTATTCGGCAACCTATCGTGCGGGAACAAATAGAAAAATAGCGATAATATCAATCGGTTACGGAGATGGTTTACCACGCTCACTTTCTAATGTAGGGAAGGCATTTTTCAAATCGTCTTCACGTTGGTGCGAGGCTCGGATAATCGGCCGTGTTTCTATGGATAACATAATTTGTGATGTCACAGACGTTAAAGGTGTTGAAGTAGGGGATTTTGCCCATTTTGTGTTTGATGAATATACTTTGGATGATGTGGCGCGTGATGCCGGAACCATAAGTTATGAATTATTGTCACGTTTAGGTAAAAATCCGCGTTTTATCAAATCATTTATAGCATAAAATTAAAAAAAATTGTGAATATTTAATTAAAGAGGTTTTGTTTTATGCCGCCTCGTATTATATGCTCTTAGTAGTATATAATGTTTAGTGTTTGGGAATGATAAAATGAAAACTGTAACCAAGGTTAACATCACAGAGGCTATTTATGAAGAAATCGGACTTTCACGTAAAGATTCCGGCGATGTGTTGGATATGATTATTGAGGAAATTCGTTCTGAGTTAATTGCCGGTAACGATGTTAAAATATCTTCATTTGGAACTTTCGCCTTGCGTGAAAAAAAGGCCAGAATGGGGCGCAACCCTAAAACCGGTGAGGAAGCTGAAATTACTCCGCGGACAGTTATTTCATTTAAACCTTCGCAAATTTTGCGTCAGGCAGTAAATAAAAAAGGTAAAAAGTAAATATAAATGGTTGTAAATAAGTCGAAATCTGCGTTTAAGACTATTGCCGAAGTTGCAGAGGAACTTGGGGTAGCGACGCATGTTTTGCGCTTTTGGGAAACTAAATTTAATCAGATACGTCCAATGAAAGCAAGTGGCGGACGGCGTTATTATCGTCCGGATGATGTGGAGGTCCTTAAACTCATAAAAGGTCTGCTTTATGGTAGCAGATATACTATTGAGGGCGCCCAACATTTAATAAAGGAGAGGGGACTAAAAAAGCTTCTTGGAGATACGGAGATCCAAAAAGACTTTTTTACGAATCCTAACGAAGAAATTGCTGTATCAGATGAAAATATCGTAAACAAGTCGCTTGACCGTAACGCACTTAAAGAAATATCCGACGCAATAAACGAATTAAAATCTTTAAAAGCCAAGCTCGGCGGAAATTAAGACAAGCAAATAGTTCCTATTTTTTTCACTTACCCATCACTAAGCAAAATTGGTTTAAAAAAATTGCACAAAACGTATTTTATGACTTGACATCGTTTTTTAATTGTTTTATATATGCCGTCAATGAGTGCTGTTAAAGCATATTCATTGCTGTCCAAGACCGCGGGTGATAAAGGTTTTCCTTGTTCTTAATATCCTGCGCAGACTAAAGTGAATTTGATTTTTTTATAATCTTTTTCTCCTCGGACAGATTTGGGTTCCATGTTTTCCTTTAAAAAAGGGAAGTGTGGGTTTGGTAACAGTTCTTGCGCTGATAATTTTTTGGTGTGGGAATTTAACAATTCGTTTGGAGACAATAAGTGAACCGCGAAGAAAAAACAGAGTTGCTCGGTGAATTGAACGGAATATTTTCGAGTGCTGAGTCTGTGGTTGTTGCTGAATATATCGGCTTAACAGTTGCAGAGACAGAAGCATTAAGAAAAAAGATTCGCGAAACCGGCGCTTCTTTAAGAGTTACTAAAAACCGTATTGCTCGTTTAGCATTAAAAGGCACAAAATTTGAAGGCTTGACGGAATTATTCAAAGGTCCTATTGCATTAGCATATGCCAGCGATCCGATTGCCGCTTGCAAAGCTTGTGTTGAGTTCGCTAAGGAAAATGAAAAATTGGTTATTATGGGTGGTGCTTTATCAGATAAAGTATTAACCATTGCCGAAATCAAAGAGTTGGCTGCTATTCCTTCTATGGATGAATTGCGTGCTAAACTTGTTGGCTTGTTACAAGCTCCTGCTGCTAAAATGGCAAGAGTTTGCAAAGCTTATAGCGAAAAAGAAGCTGCTTAATAGCAAAACAGTTTTTGTATTTAATTTGTAAAGTTAATTTTTTTAATTGGAGAAAAAAAATGGCAGATTTGGCCAAATTAGTAGATGAGTTGTCAGCTTTAACAGTTATGGAAGCTGCTGAATTATCAAAAATGTTAGAAGAAAAATGGGGCGTTTCCGCCGCTGCCGCTGTTGCCGTAGCCGGTGCCGGAGCTGCTGCTGGTGCAGCCGCCGCTGAAGAAAAAACTGAATTTGATGTTGTATTGGTTGAAGCCGGTGCAAACAAAATCAATGTAATTAAAGAAGTTCGCGCTATTACAGGTTTAGGTTTGAAAGAAGCTAAAGACTTGGTAGAAGGCGCTCCGAAGACTGTTAAAGAAAGTGTAGCCAAAGCTGATGCCGACGCTATGAAAGCTAAGTTGGAAGAAGCCGGAGCTAAAGTTGAATTGAAGTAATTAAATTCATAATAGTTGAACAGAAACACTCGGTTGAAAAATCGGGTGTTTTGTATTATTGCTTTTTACTACTATAAAAAGCTTTTTTTGTTTTATATTTAGGAATTATCGGCAAGAAAAAAGGCATTGTTGGATGCGATGGTAGCACAGATACAGGACAATCTATTGCATGTCCTAACGGTAAAAATATTTCCGTTCCGATGCCGATTGATAAAGCAACAACTGCTTGTGATTGCAATGGAGATTGTCAATTTTTCATCAAATACAAATAATTATAATGTTTCTGCCGGTGCTTCTATATCAGCACCGGCACCAGAAGAATATAAGCTAAATAGAACCGGAAGAATAGATAGCCATAATTTTGTATAAAAAGACTTAAAACGCGTATCTCACTATTTGTCGCATAATGAATATTATATTATCCACAAAATAAGGAAAATATCAGATAAATAAATCCGTAAATACTCACCTGAAAAGGGGGTATCTATGTTTTCAATTTGTCCAAAAAAAGTTTATAAAAATAAGGATTTAAGCAGTGTTGATATAAGAGTTTATTTATCAATACAAGGATTCGCAAACGAAGATGGGTTTTGTTTTCCATCTGTTTCTCGCATAGCAGATGAGTGTGGTATCAGTAGACGTAGCGTTTTTCGCAGTTTATCCAAATTAGAGGCTTGTCGTGTTATAGCTCGTGAAAAACGTTTACGTGATGATGGAGGTTATTCGTCAAACGGTTATTATTTGAGATTAGAACCTGATTCCCCTGTGGCAAATTTGTCACAGGGGAATGCGCCATCAGAGTCACTACATAGTGACACGGATGGCATATCGAACAATAATCATTTAAACAAAAATATAAATTTAAATTTTATAAAACAGCGCGCACGTGTGCGCGCGAATAGCCAAACAAATAACAAAGTAGCGCCTGTTGTAGACATGATGGATGTAAACGATATTCTTTCATGTTACGAGGCAGTAAAGCAAGCAAAAAATTATAATTTTTTTAAGACTGGAAGGGGGTGTTTAGGCTTTCGGCCACTATCGGCTTCAATGCGTGATGCTATTACAGAGGCGGAAATTAAAAATTTCTTTAATGATAAGTGCAATCGTGAAATTATAGCATATGACTATAATACACATGGGTTAAATGAAGTTAATATACAATTTTAGGAGGTTATAAAATGGGGGAAATTGTGGGGCGAGCAACATGTCCAGTGTGTGGTGAACAATTTCAAGATGTGAAAGTCAACAAAAATAATAAGATTTATTGCTATTGCGATAATGGATGTAAATGGCAATTAAATAGCAAATATAGTCGGATTGCTTTAGCCACTTTACGTCGCGGCCATGCCGTATGTTTGGAAAAAGTCGGTATAATTAGCGCAGTTAAGGATAATTTGCAAATAAATCAACCGTGCAAACGTGATGATCTTGAAGAAGATTTAGATATTTAATTTTTTTTGAAAGGTAAAAATATGTCAGAAGAAAATGTAATTTTAGATGATGGAGCAAATATGACAAGCAAACAAGCGGCAGAATTTGCAGAAAATATTGAAAAATCAGTAATAGCAGCCAAAATGGAAGAAGAACAAAAAAACGCACAGGATCCTGTCGGCATTTTAACACCAGAACAATTTGAACAGCATTTTATTGAATTATTTGATATATGCAGCGATTTATGGGATATGCCCGATTTTAAGGTGCAAAAAGATAAACCGTTTGAATTTGCAGGTGCGAAAGTATCAGCTGCCAAGCTGTATATGATGGCCCAAAAATACAAAATGATGCATTTCTTAATCGAGCCATGCGGCGGTTGGTTTGGTGATATGATTGCAATCTCTTGTTTTGTCGGTGCCAAAGCAAATATTGCATGCAAACGCTTTACTGGTAATGGATTAAGCGGATATGTTCACAAATTTATGAAAAAATCCAGTGAGCAAGTAAAAGAAAATAGCTTTATGAGTAAATTTTTTGGCAAAGGTGAAAAAGATGAAAAAACAGATAACAGATAGTCGGCGGGTTGGAATTTTTGGGGCATCCGGAAGCGGTAAAACAACTAAAGCATTAACATTGGTTGCAAAATGTCAACGTTTAATTGTTTTTGATGCGCTGGATGATTTTGTTGGTAAATTTCGCCGTTTTACATCTCTTGATGATTTGAAAAGTTATTTAATCAAAAATTATGTTAAAGGTTTTCGAGTAGCATATGTACCGCCGTATGGCTCAGAAATAAAAGCTTTATCAGATTTAAGTAAATTTATAAGAGAGTTACAAACAGGATTTAAAATTCAGCAACACAATGCAAAAATAACGCTTTTTGTTGATGAATTAAATCTGAGTTTTCCTCTTGGTTTAACACGTAAAAAGCCTGATAACGGATTCGGCTTTTTATGCAACCAAGGCAGGCATTACGGCGTTAACCTTATCGGCGTCTCACAGCGTATGAGCTTGGTTGATATGCCTTTTCGTGCAAATTTATCGGATTTATATATTTTTCGCTTAGCTGATTGGAATGATGTTAAAACAGCAATCTCAATGTTAGGTACACCATATAAAGGAGGTATCCTGAACCTGCAAAACTATAAATATTATTACAAAAATGAACAAGGAATAGTTGCATGAAATTTTTTACATAACATATATATACATATATATGTAGAAAAAGCCGCATTTGCACACAAAATAAAGCCTATGTAATGTTTACGTAGGTTTTATTTTTTATAGCAGGGAGAAGACAATGAAAAGCCTATTAAAAATTATGGCCGGAGTGGTGGCCGGAATTTATGTATATCAATACATCAGACAAGCAACATCCAAGAATGATTAATAGGGGGGTACTATGTCACAATTAAAAAAAGTTTTAGTTCATGAAAGTAAACCGATTTCCGCGGGTATAATTTTAACCTTTAATATTCCATCATTTGACACAATTGATGACGTAGTATTGGAATTTACTAATAGCGGTGCGGCTGCAACTTTGACAAATATCAAATCCGGTATTGGTAAAGTTGCATTAAATATCAACGGAGAACAAGTGATAAATGTACCATTCACGCGTTTGTGTGATGTTTATTCATCTTTGGGTGTCGAAGTTACACAAAATGTTGTAAATTGCTTGGGTTTGAATATTGGAAGATATTTATTCAAGGATTCAAATAATGAAGACTTTTTCGCTTGGGGCTGTTCGAATATTCAAACAATTCAATTACAGGTTTATTGCAATTCAACGGTTACCGGTTTGACGGATTTGCAGGTTTCAACTGTTAGACGTTCAACTGCGCAAGCACTTGGTTCATATATCAAAATAATCAACTATCCGCAAACAATGGCATCAACTGGTATTTCAACAGTTGACACATTACCGCGAGACAATAACGAAGCGTACTTAGAAATCTTGGCACACAATGGTGGTGGGGCAATTACCGGCGGAGAATGTGTCGTAAACGGTAATAGTATCTATGATCCGATTTCACAAGCGCTTAATGATTATATTGTTAATGCACGCGGTTTATCAGCTGTTTCAGGCAATTTTAATTATTCGTTCAGCGATGGTAGCATCAAAGGTGTTTTGCCAATGATGGGTGTAACCGAATTACGCTTAAAAACGACATTCGGTACAGCTCCGACAAGCGGTGTATATGACTTGATTGCTGTATCTATTCGCAACGTGCCGGAAGTTATGTTAAAAGCAGTTTCAGCATAGTGTTTATAAAGCGGGCAGGGCGGTGCGCCGCCTTGCTTTTACATGAAAGGGGTAAACAATGGCAGATAATGCAGGAGATTCTACAAGGTGGTGGCAATGGTTAGCGAATACTGCTGGCGGATTATATGTAGCAAAACTCAATTCAAAGGTAACCATGTCAGCAAATCAGGCTGCTTTGGAAATGGCTCAACAACAGCAAGATGAAACATTATCTTTTTTGGGGTATGATTTGCATAAAAAAACACTGTTATGGATTGCTGGTGGGGCAATTATTACGGTTTTACTAGTGGCAGTTCTGAAAAGGCGGTAGGTTATGGCATCAAACCAAAGCAACCAAGATAATAATCAAAACACAGGCGGATATATTGGGGAAATTGAAGCAAGTATTGGTCTTGATGATTTTTTGAATAATTTTGGAGCAGCAACTTCAAGTGCTGCATCGAGTATGTCTAGCCGTGATTGGGGAGTGCATAACAACACACTTAACATGGGTGGTGCATCGAGTTTATCTATTAAACAGGTTTTGCTTTGGGGAGGCGTTGCTCTTTTGGGTTTTTGGTTGATTCGTAAGGTTAGAGGTTAAAATGGGTTTATTTAGTTCACATTCAAAATCATCGAGTTCCACAACAACTCAATATACAGACAATTCAACCGATATTAACAACGCCGCAGAAATTGGTGCACTTGCTCATGACAACACGATTTTGGGCGCAGGCAGTTCACTTGTATATAATGAGCAAGGTATAACCGGAGATAATTTAAACAGCTTGTTGGGGACTGTAAATACTTTGAGTTCAGATGCAATGACAACCGCACGAAAACTTAATTATGATGCTTTAGGAACAGCAGAAACGCTTTACAATAAAAGTTCATCGTTATTGTCGCAAACTTTTGATAAAGCCGTTTCAAGTGTTCAAAGTTCAGCCGAAAAAGCAATGGATACGACCGCACAGGCATATGCCGAAAGTGACGACGAATTACGGCGAACAATTGACGGTATAAGACCAATTGCAATGTATGCAATGATTGCGGCAATCTTTTATTTTATTTTTAGGGGTAAAAAATGGTAGCACAAACAATTAATTTAGGTTCGACTCAAGCGCCGTATTGGGAATACACAAAAACATTAAAAGAAAACGAACATTTTAAATTGGATTATGTAACGGATTCATTTCATCTTCTGGATGTTTCTGAGCCAAATGCGTTAAAAGTATCTTTTGGTGGAACAATGATTCAAACACCATTTACACCAGGTTTAGGTTACAGGTTAACCGAACCAGTTGAATTTATAGAATTATGGAATGATAGCAACTCTGAAATAACTGCTCATTTTGTTGTCGGTGTCGGCGATATAAAAGATTCACGATTAACTGTTTCAGGTATTGTAAATGTTGCAGCAGCCTCAACTTTACCAGTGACTGCTGCTTCAATTTTACCCGTGCAATCTGTGAGATTAAATAATCTTGTTGGTGGTGTATCTTCTGTAAGTCAGTTTTTCGATGTTGGAGGATGCGATTTTAATATAATGGTTACAGCAGGGAGTGTAACGATTGATATATCTGGTGAAAGTTATGCAGTCAGTAGTTTAACATTGCCAGAGGGAGCAGCATGGAGTTGTTCGCTTGCATTACCATCAAAAATAAGTGTGACAGCAGCCGGTACATACAATTACACAATTGGTTATTAGGAGTAAGATATTATGGGATTTGTCGGGCGAGGTATAAATTCAGTCAGAACGGTTGGGAATCAAGTGATTAATGGACAAAAAACTTTTACACCAAGTACACATCAAACATTTTTTACTGATTCTGAATTAAGTGTACAAGCAAATGCTCAAAACCCAGCTCAATTTAGAGCAATAGATTCATATAATAAATATGGTTTTCTTATTAGAAATGATGGTGATAACACTTATTTTTTACCAACAAGCATAAATGACCCGCACGGATCATATAATACCAATGCCATTGGAATGTTAATTAATAATGCGACAGGTGTGGCGCAAATTAGAGGGGAGGGAGGATTAGGTTATCCCATAACTAATAATGGAACATCTGTTACTGGACAATATGGTTATATGAAATTGAGTAACGGTATAATTATTCAATGGGGATTAGTTCCTGGAAGTGGAACTTATAATTTTCATATGCCATTTACCACCGGATGCGTGGTAACATTTACACGCAACAACGCTTCCGGAACGAATGACAATGACGCAATAAATGGAATAACAACAACTTCGTTTACTCTTACTAATTACGGTGAGGGTGGCGGATATTGGATATCTATTGGTTACTGATGGAGAAAATAATGACATACAGCAATTGGAAAATATTAAAAACAGATATATCGGAAAAACAAGAGGATTACAGCAAAGTTGCCCAATGGTGTAATGATGGGCAGGAATATCATATTGAAGAACAAGGCGAATATTACACTGTTGTGAAAAATTCATGGTCAATAGAAGAAAAAATTAAACAATCCAGAATCAATGAGTTAAAAAAATTACTTCAACAAACAGATTATGCAATTATCAAAATCGCTGAGGGTGCGGCAACAGCTGAACAATATGCTGATGTTATTGCAAAACGCCAAGGATGGCGGGCAGAGATTAACGAATTAGAGGGTTAAACGATGCTTAGAACGTTTTTAATAATAGGGGCAGTTTATATAGGTTATAGGTTATTAAAAAAAGGATATGATATGACGGAAGACCAAGCAGATTATTTAGCACGCACAATTTACGGCGAAGCACGAGGCGAGGGAATAAAAGGTATGCAGGCCGTAGCAAATGTGATAATGAATAGAGTTAAAGCCGGTGGATGGTATGGTGCTAGTGTAAAAGATGTTGTTTTAAAACCTTATCAATTCAGCTGTTGGAATACGGATGATCCGAATCGTGCAAAGATTATCGCGGCAACTCCGGCACAATTAGCAACAGAGCTCAATATTGCTAAACAAGCGATTGCCGGAACATTACAGGATATAACCGGAGGGGCAACACATTATCATGCAAAATCTGTTATGCCGTACTGGGCGGCTTCAATGACAAAGACTGTAACCATCGGTAATCATGTTTTTTATGTGTAGGAGATAATCATGGGGTATTTAGTCAGTTTTTTAGGCGGCGCGTTAGGCTTTGCTATTTGGGATAAAAAGCAAAGCACACAGCCGGCTTTTAATTTGGCGGCCGCGGCCGTGCAAGGTATTATTATCTATTTTGTATATAAAAAATTTTTTAAGTAAGGAGGTAAAAATGTGGGGAGCATTGGCAAAATTAGGCGGTGCAATATTGGCAACAATCGGAATAGATTATGCAGTTGACTCGTATAAAGAGAGCAAAGCAGAAGAAGTGCAAGACGCTAAGGAGGCAACTTTCGGTAAATATGTTATATTGGCTGCGGCTTTATTCTTTGGTTACAAACTTTTGACAAAGAAATAATGATATGACACAAGAGCTGTTTAATCAAATGTTGATAAATTCTCCTGTTTTCGTGGTGCTGTTATGGTATCTGCGCAAAATATCGGATATGAACGAAAGATTATCGCGGCTGGAGGGGAGTATAGATGCATATTTCGGAATTAAAGGAAAAGGTAAAAAATAAAGGGTTTTGGGCAGGGGTTTTAACTGCTTTGGCCGGATTAGTTGGCGGTTCATTATCGGCGCCTGATTTTATGATTGAATTGATTAAATTGATAGGAGGGTAATATGGCTACACATAGAAAAAGAAAAACGGCTTCCAAGCGTTGCAAAGTTAGTAAAACAAAGACTATTACAAAAAGAAAAACAACGCGCACAGGAGGCAAAAAACAGGCAAAACATCGTTCTTTTTGGGATTCTTTCTGGAATGATTAACAATGTCATTAATTAGTGTTGACTTTCTTAATACATATTTATACACTCTTGGAAGTAGTTTCTGTAGGAGTGTATAAATATGAAAAAAATTTATTTAATTGCGGCAGTTTTAACACTTTTCGGATGTGCCAACAGTGAAAACGACGCAAAAAACCTTGTAACACTATTAAGTTATGAAAAGTATACAGATTTATACATGAATAATGAGCTTCAAGGCATAAATCATACACAAGCAAAGCTTCCTTATAAAGGAATTAAAAATACAATATTAGAGGGGCGTAAAAAAGGATGTAAAACTGCTATTTTGCATCCGGATTATGAATTTGATACACCTATGGTATTAAACCCATTTAATTTGTTTTATGTTCCGGAAAAATATTTTTCATGGGATTGGTGGCGTCCAGCACGAAGAGATTTATACAATTTAACACCTATATGTGAAAATTAATTTTTAACTGTAAGATTAACCTTTAAATATGTAGCAACCGTAGATGATGAAACTTCTAAGACGGTTGCGATTTTTTTATTTGTTATACCAGCTCTTTTCATCATGTGCGCTGCGTATATTTTATTTGGCATCATTTGTCGGCGTTGCCTGACATAAACGTCATCAACCAACCTTGTGCATATAATCGGTTCAAGATGGAATTCCTGATAAAGCATTCTTTTAGCATCATCGGTGTGAATTCCATTGATAAGGTAGGTATATAGTCTCCACATCATTTTATTATGTCCAGTTAGGTAGTGATCCAATGAAATACTATTTTCGTATTTATATTTTCGCGACATATTCAAAATCTCTTTGAAATTGCAATCGTCAAGTGCATATTGTAAATCATCCAACGCTTTATAAAGCAATTGTTCTATATAACTTATCTGTTCATAATCAATCATTTTATTAACTCTTATTTAATTATTTTGTTATATATGTATATAAAAAATTGCGAAGAGGCAATAAAATTATTTTGCGTAAGAATTATTAAAATAATTAAAAAAATAAAGTATTAGCTTAGATAGTATAGAGCAACTTATTAAAATACAATAATTTTATATATTGGGTGAGTTTACAATTTGTCGCATAATGAATATTATGTATAGTTTTAATCATCTAAATGCAAATATTTATTGTTTGTGGCTTATTTTATAGTTTTGTAGCCTTAATCAGGTTTTTAGTGTAACTATGACGCGGACTTTGAAAAATCTGCTTTACCGTTCCTTGTTCAACTATTTTTCCGTCTTTCATTACCATAACTCTGTGCGAAATTGCTTTAATTGCATTCATATCGTGCGAAATAAAAATATAAGACAGTTTAAGTTTTTGTTGCAAATGTTTCAGTAATTTTATTATTTGTGCTTGCACTGTAACATCTAAAGCCGACGTTGGTTCATCTAATATAATTATTTGCGGATTCAAAATCAGAGCACGTGCCAAAGATATTCTTTGGCGTTGACCTCCGGAAAATTCGTGCGGATATTTATTCAGAACACTTTCATCTAATTCAACTTCTTTCAATATGCGTATTATTTTTTCCGTTTTTTCTTGTTTGCTTAAATTTTTATAATGAATATTCAAACCTTCTCCAATAATTTCAGCAATATTCATACGCGGATTGAGTGAATTATAAGGATCTTGAAAAACTAATTGTAAATCTTTATTAAAGCAATTAACTTCATTAAATAACTTGTTGTTTTTTACATATATTTTTCCATCGTGTTTTATTAAATTAACAATAGACATAGCCAAAGTTGTTTTACCTGAACCGGATTCACCTACAATACCGATTGTTTCTCCTGTTTTTAAATTGAAGCTAACATTGTTTACGGCTTTTAGTTGCTCGATTACCCTACCCCATATATTTTTTTTCAAAGGAAAGGCAACATTTATTTTTTCCGCTTTCAAAACTATATTTTTATCAATATTATCAGCCTTATTCAAAGGCATAACCGAGTTTATTAACTTTTTAGTGTAGCTATGGTTAGGGGCTTCAAATACTTGCTTGGCTGAACCGTATTCAACTAATTCTCCCTTATACATAACAGCAATATCATCGGCTATTTTATGAACCAAATGGAGATTATGACTAATGAATATAACAGACATACCTATTTTCTGCTTTAATTCCAATAACAAATTTATTATTTGTTCCTGAATAGTAACATCCAGCGCTGTTGTCGGCTCATCGGCGATTAAAATTTGCGGATTATTAGCAATAGCCATTGCAATCATTACTCTTTGGCGCTGACCTCCGGAAAGCTCAAACGGATAAGCATTTATTTTTTCCTGCGGATGCGGTATTTTAACGAGTTTTAATAAATTTAGTGTTCGTTTTTTTATTTCTGCCTGACTTAAATGCTGATGCATCTCAATACTTTCAGCGATTTGGTGACCGATTTTATGTAAAGGATTTAGAGATGACATCGGCTCTTGAAATATAAAAGCAATCTGATTACCACGTATCTTTTGAAATTCACTTTCAGATAGTCCTATAAGTTCTTGATTGTTAAAGATAATAGAGCTGTTTTTAGAATGATATGCCTTAGGATATGGTAACAAACCCAATATTGATAAGGCGGTTACAGACTTCCCTGAACCGGATTCACCTACAATTCCAAGAATTTTCCCTGTATCAAGACTTAAATTAACATCTTTAACTGCTTGAAAATCATTATTTTTTTTGCTTTTGAAATTTACCGAGAGATGTTTGATTGTTAGCATATTCATTTATTTTTCCTTGTATCAAAAGCATCTCTTATTCCCTCACCTATGAATATCAACATAGAAAGCAATCCGGAGAGAACAATGAAAATGCTCACCCCGATCCACGGAGCATGCAGATTATCTTTTCCCTGACGAACCAAATCTCCTAATGACGGATAATCAGTCGGTAATCCAAGACCTAAAAAATCAAGCGCACTCAATGCAGTGATTGCTTCTGCCATAATAAACGGAATAAATGTTATAGAGGTTACCAATGCATTTGGCAATATATGGCGAAACATAATACGAAAATCACTAACACCCAAAACCTTGGCTGCTTTAACAAATTCGAAGTTACGCAAACGCAAAAATTCCGCCCGCACCATGCCGGTTAATCCGGTCCAAGAAAACAACAACAATATAATTAGCAAACTCCAAAATGTTGGTAAAAACACACTGGCAATAATAATTAAAATAAAAAGTTGAGGCAATGAGTCCCATATTTCAATAAAACGTTGCAAAAACAGATCTGTTTTGCCGCCAAAATATCCCTGTATGGCTCCGATAAATATACCCAATAATGATGATATAAAAGTCAGTAAAAAAGCAAAAATTATTGATAACCTTACACCATATAAAATACGTGCCAACACATCACGCCCCTCTTCATCCGTTCCCAGCCAATGTTGATGATCCGGAGCAGAGGGGGTCGGTGTATCCAAATAATAATCCACAGTGTTAAAAGAATAATTTATCGGAGTTTTAATCATCCACCCGCCTGATGATTGAATATTATTAATTATCAATCGATCACCATAATCCGCCGAAGTTGGAAAATCTCCACCCAAAAACACATCACTTAAATCAGAAAAAACGGGAAAATATATTTTGTTATTATACTTTATGACCAAAGGCCTATCATTTGCTATAAGTTCTGAAAATAAGGAAACAATAAATATTGTAACAAACAAAAACAAGGACCAAACCGCACGTCGATTATTTTTGAAACGCTCTACATTTTCATTCCAACGCATTGTTACACCTGTCTTACAAATCTATCCCCATATCATCATTTGTTAAAACCTCAGAAATATTGTTGCGTTCTTGCCATTTTTTATACCAATTTTCAAACTTTTTAATATAATTGTCTGAAAATCCTTGGGAATAGCGATTTATTCTGGCAACAATATCTTTTACTACAACCTCATTAAAACTCAACTTTTCGTCTTTACACTTATGAGTTCCGAATAAATAGTCTGATAAAATAACGTTTGTCGGACAAATACCATCATCCACTTTGTTATTTTTCATACTTTCATCATGTATAGCCATTGTGGTAAGATGCTCGTTAACGAAAGAAACTTTAACATTGTTGGTATGCTCGATTTCGAAATCATTAACAGAAGAAACACCCTGAATTATTATTGATGTATTATTCCACAAATCGTTTTGGCGCAATTTACTTATAAAATCTTCCAATTTTCCAAACAAACAACGCGTCTGTTGTAAATAAGCTTTCTGTAATGAACCGTCTTGCGGATTGCTAAGCCAATTTATTTGCGATATGTTAAGCCATTTATCAAGCGGTTTAACCCGACAATATTCATCATATACAAATATATTGGATGGAGTATCCGTTAAAACAAAATATGCTTGTTTTCCGCTGTCTTTTTTCATATCTTCCAACAAAATATCAAAAACATCTACCGAGTTTAGAGTGTAAACATTGTTATAGTTCGTTCCGATAATCGGTAAATCTGATATAGGTAAATATTCTGCAAACATTTTCAGCAAAGAATTATAATCCTTAAACAAATGAGATCCCATTAACCACTGAATAGCAAAAATACGTAAATTTTGTTGCAAAGTTAACAACTGATTATTTACATTAAAAGCTTTTGTTGTTTTTTCTACACATCGAGCGACGGAATCTTTATGTTTTTTGCTACATAAGTCTATGTCTTTTGATTTATATGCCGACACAGTATAGCCTTTTGCTTGCAGATAATCATACAACTCATTGTCTTTAAGGTATATAAAGTCATCTCGCAAATTACGGAATTTCCAATAATCTTTAATCAATTTAGTATTCATCAAATGACCTTTTAATCCATTCTTTGTTGATGGATTTAGCATTCTCACCACTGTCTGAATATAATCAACGTCTTTGTTGTATGCGCGGCTATATACTGTGAAATTGTTTTTTTGGAAAAAACCCTGCATAATATGTTGGGTGTTTATAGCATACGGGGTGCGAATACTGCTCATATACTGATAAGAAGATAAATTAGGTAAAAACACATAAACAAAGCGCTTTCCCTTACCTATACCATTTGGTTGCTCATTTCTTACTTCAATATAGTCAGATATTTTATTGTGGCCAAAGATATATGCAGATGCTATGTGTAATAATAGGATCACCGAAGAGACAAGCAAAAGAAGCTTATATAATACATTATTCTGAGCAAGTACAGCATAAGTCAACACTCCTCCGCTTACACCTATTAATGCCGATAGAGGAACAGTGTGCTCTCCGAACGTAATATCATGCGTAAACATAGCAAATTGTTTGAAAAATACAAAAATGAAAAAACTAACAAAAACAGCAACCAAAATACTGCGGACAACTCTAAAATTAAATAAAACAAGAGATAGAATAAGCGAAGCCGATAATGATATCCCGGCAATTATTAAAAACGGCTTTATGAGCATACCGTTTTCCATAAACAGAGATATATCACGCGAATAGGCAAACAATACTATATCAGCCAAAATAATACAAAACATGAAAAGCGCTATATATAAACTTTCATTTAGTTTGCTATGATCTTTTTTTTCTTTAACAGGCTTGCCTTTGCGAGAAAATCTCCCGCTCATATCATGCCTCAACGGAGATATTATTCTTTCCTCAGAATTTAAATCATTTTGTTCCATTATGCACCATCTAACTTTTCTTTGAGTAATTTATTCACAATAGACGGATTAGCCTTACCTTGAGAAGCTTTAATAATTTGTCCCACAAACCATCCCAATAAATTAGTCTTACCGTTTTTGTATGCAGCAACATTTTCAGCATTAGATGCAATAACATCATCAATTATTTTTTCTATTGCCGATATATCTGTTACTTGTTTCAACCCTTTTTCTTCCACTATCTTTTCAGGATCTTTTCCAGTTTCACTCATAATTTCAAAAACATCTTTGGCAATTTTTCCCGAGATCACTTCTTTACTTATTAACTCGACCAAGCGTCCCAAATTATCCGGAGATATCGGACTATTGTTTATGTCTAAATGCTTTTTATTTAACATAGCAAAAAAATCACCCATCATCCAATTAGCCACTTTTTTAGCATCATGTCCCGCGGCGGCTTTTTCAAAATAATCGGCTACTTCTTTATTTTCACATATTACCATAGCATCGTATGGAGTTAGTCCCAAAGAAGATACAAAACGCTGTTTTTTAGCATCTGGAAGTTCTATCATCTCTTGCTTTATTTTGGCAATGTAATCATCGCTTAAAATAAGCGGCGGCAAATCCGGCTCCGGAAAATAACGATAGTCGTGTGCGAATTCCTTTTTACGCATAACTTTAGTCTGCCCGGTTGACGGATCAAATTGCCTTGTTTCCTGAATTACTTGTCCACCTTTTTCATAAACATCAATTTGTCTTTTTGCTTCATATTCAATAGCCTGCATCACAAATTTAACGCTGTTGACATTTTTCATTTCGCATCGTGTACGCAATTCAGCAGAACCGAACGGTCTTACAGAAACGTTAATATCGCAGCGCATAGAACCTTCATCCATGTTACCGTCACAAGTACCGATATAACGTAATATAGAACGTAATTTACGTAAGAAAGCTCCAGCTTCTTCCGGTGCTCTGAAATCAGGTTTTGTTACAATTTCCATCAAGCCAACGCCGGCTCGATTTAAATCCACATAGCTTTTACTTGGACTTAAATCATGTATTGATTTAGCGGCATCTTGTTCAATGTGCATGCGCTCAATACCTATGTATTTGCTGGAACCGTCACTCAGATCTATGCTTATTTTTCCCTCTCCTACTATCGGAAAACGAAACTGGGTAATTTGATAATCCGTTGGCATATCAGCATAAAAATAGTTTTTGCGAGAAAACTCAGAATATTTATTGATTTTTGCATTTAAGCCTAAACCGGTTTTAACCGCCTGATGCACACACTCTTCATTTAATGTCGGCAACATTCCCGGCATTCCGGCATCAACAAAAGAAACATTGACATTCGGATCATCACCGAATTCGGTTGAAGCCCCGCTGAAAATTTTTGATTTAGAAATAATTTGGCAGTGAATTTCCAAACCGACAACCACTTCCCATTTTCCTTTATTTGTTTCAATTATATATTCAGCCATTCTAAATCCTCTTAAATCCGGCATCTTGTTCTAATTTTGCGGCAACTTTGAATATTGTTGCCTCGTCAAAAGGTTTTCCTATAAGTTGCATACCCAAAGGCAACCCGTTTTTAGATAATCCGACCGGAAGACTCATAGCCGGCAGACCTGCTAAATTAACAGAAACGGTAAATATATCATTCAGATACATATTTATAGGATTTTGCAACATACTTTCATCACCCAACGGAAAAGCTGTAATCGGGGATGTAGGGGTTAATATAACATCACAAGCCTTAAATGCTTCCATAAAATCATTATAAATAAGGCGCCTCATTTTTTGTGCTTTAAGATAATAAGCGTCATAATAACCGGCTGATAACACATAAGTTCCGATCATAATGCGACGTTTTACCTCATTACCAAAGCCCTCTGTTCGAGTAGCGGTATAAAGTTCATCTAAACTCATATTTTCATCGGAAGCTCTGTATCCGTAACGAATACCATCATAGCGTGCTAAATTAGAGGAAGCTTCCGCCGGAGCTAAAACATAATATGTTGCCAAGGCATATTTGGTATGCGGCAGAGATATCTCTTTAACATTGGCTCCGCGCGATTTAAGATATTCGCTTGCAACATCCCAATATGAACAAACTTCTTGATTAAGTCCTTCCGGACGATACTCCTTTGGCAAACCGATAGTCAAGCCTTTTATATCTTTATCTAAAAAGCTTGTAAAGTCCGGAACTTCCACTTTTGCAGAGGTAGAATCTTTTTCATCAAATCCGGCCATAGTATTTAATAAAATTGCACAATCACGAACATCTTGCGCTATTGGTCCTGCCTGATCAAGCGATGAAGCAAACGCTACTATTCCATAGCGCGAGCAACGACCGTAAGTCGGTTTTATTCCTGTGCAACCGCAAAACGCTGCCGGCTCACGGATAGAGCCTCCGGTATCAGTTCCCGTAGCAGCAACACATAAATGTGCAGCAACAGCAGCCGCCGAGCCTCCGGAAGAGCCTCCCGGAACCAAAGGCTTATCTTTGCTCCACGGATTTATTACCGGCCCGAAATAACTTGTTTCATTACTCCCTCCCATGGCAAATTCATCAAGATTCAACTTACCTAAAAAAACGGCACCATCATCAAGCAAATTTTGCGTAACCGTGGATTCATAAGGAGGGACAAAGTTATATAACATACGAGAAGCAGCCGTTGTGCGAATATCCTTTGTGCAGAATAAATCCTTAATTCCCAAAGGCATTCCTTCTAATTTACGGTTTGTAGCGTTTGCATAACGTTTATCGGCTTCTTTTGCCTGAATCAAAGCTTTTTCAACGCTTTCTGTAATGTAAGTATTATAATTACGGCAGTTCTCCATATTTTCAGCATAAGCTTGTGTTAACTCAACTGCCGAAATTTTTTTCGTTCTGAGGGCTTCCAAAGATTCTGATAATGTTAATTTGGTAATATCATTCATTTTTTATTACTCCACAACCTTAGGCACTGCAAAATAATCATATTCGGCAGACGGGGCATTTTTGAGTATATCATCTTTACAATTTCCCGCAGTTACATTGTCTTCACGTAATCTTAAATCAATATCATTAACAGAAATCAATGGTTCTATATTTTCTGTATTTATCTCATTTAGCTCTTCAATCCATGCTAATATTTTATTAAATTCTTCCTTTACAGCTTCGGTTTTATTGTCTTCAACCTTTAAACGTGAAAGGAAAGCCACTCTTTTTACTGTTTCATTATCTACTGCCATAACAATCCTCTTTAACTACATTTTTATATTCAGTGGTAACATCACTGTATCATATTGTAAACGTTTGAAAAGATTTAAATAACGGATATCAACACCGCTTTGTTTAAGAATTTCGTTTATTTTAGCATCATTAAACACCAATAATTCGCGTATTTTATCGCCGAAATTTTTTTCTTTGGGATAATTTACAATGCGATACGTTTCGTTGGATGAAAATCCTGCTTGTTTCAGTGCCGCAAACACGGCTTCATCATATCCGCCAAGCTCATCAACCAAACCTAATTCCAACGCTTGCTTTCCAGTCCATACACGACCACGGGCAATTTCATCAATCGGTTGCCGAAGTTGACGATTTTCTTTTACTTTTGTCGTAAAATCATTATAAGTATCATCCAAAAAGCGATTAAATATTTTTTGTTCTTCGGCTGTAAAAGAAGTGTTTGCACTCAAAATATCGGCGTTTTTTCCTATTTTAAGATTTTTCCACGAAATATCTAATTTTTTCCATAGATCATTAAAGATAAATTTTCCACCATATACACCAATGGATCCGGTAATAGTCAAAGGTTCTGAAATTATATAATCACCGGCCAAAGAAATAAAATATCCACCGGAAGCGGCATATCCTCCCTGTGTTATAATCAGTGGAACATTTTTCTTTTGTTTCAAATATTTAAGCGCGTTATATATTTCATCAGATGCGTTATAATCACCACCGGGGCTATCTATACGCACAACAACGGCTATTAAATCTTTTATTTTTTCAATTTGTTTAATATCATCAAGAACATCTTGACTACCTAAGGTATATTCCCCATCTATATCGTTATAACTTCTGCCCGGCGCAATTATACCTCCCAAGTGCAAAAAAGCTATTGCAGGATATTCATCGCCTTTTGAATGGAGCATTGCCGAATATCTGTCGAAAGATATAAAATGCTCAACCCCGTTTTCTTCTTTTAATCTGTTTTTTAATTGGGGTAAATAAGTAAGTTCATCAACCAAATTAAGGGCTAATGCCTCTTCCGAACTGAGAGGAGCTCTGTCGATAATTGATTTAATATCTTCGGATATAGTGCGATTTTTCTTGATTGCTTCGGTAAATTCGTCTATTATTCCGTTACCCAATTTTAACATTTCATTTTCGTATTCGGAAGATATATTATTTTCGGTAAAGGACATCATTGCTGTTTTGTATTCGTAACGAGTATAAAATTCGGCTTCTACTCCTATTTTTTGCAATACGTTTTTAAAAAAAGGAATATCTATGCTTATTCCGTTTAACCCCAAAGTGGAATGCGGTTGCATAAATATTTTATCAAAAAATGTCGCTAAATAATATTCTCTGTTTCCTTGTCCGAAAGGACCAAAACCATGTGAAAATATATAGGCAGGTTTGCCGGTTTTTCTAAATTTTTCTATAACTTGTGCAACATTTTGAATTTGCGCCATATCCAGTGCCGATATATTTATGTATGCAAGAATTCCCTTGATATTATCATCCGTAGCGGCAAATTCAATACTCTGAATAAGCTTCAAAAAATTATAGTGTTTTTGGTCTAAAAATTCATCTATAATACTTTCATCCGAAACCTCAGAATATTTTTTATCTAAATTTATGACTAATATTGAATTTTCCGAAACATATTGTTGTTTTTTATACACCTCAAGGAGTAGTGTTCCAATACCGTAAATAACCGTGAAAAAACCAATAACGGTGAAAAAATACATGATTTTTTTTAATATTTTTTTCATTACATTAAGCCTTATCGGACGATTTTACCAACATTTTTTCAACATAAGGGAATCTTTCCACTGTTTCTTTATTTAATTCGGCACACTTACCCTCTATAACACTTTCAAGCTCGTTCATAAATTCCTCTTTTGTTTTACCTTCCGCGCTTATTGGTGGTAAAAATTCAAAAATTGCTATTCCCGGATAACGTAAAAAAGAGTTTTTTGCCCAGAAGAAACCGGTATTTACGGCCACCGGAACCACAGGTAAATGCAAATTCTCTGCCAAAAACATAATACCAGACTTATAACCTTTCGTTGTTCCCGGACTGCAACGCGTTCCCTCCGGAAAAATAACTACCGGACGACCTTTATCCGTTTTTTTTCTGACTTCGGCAAGCATGTGTTTCATAGCGCTGGCACCACCTTTACGATTAACAGGTATCATACCGTAAAAATATTGTGCCCAACCGAAAAATGGCATAAAAATAAGCTCTTTTTTTAATATATATGTTGTGGTCGGTGCAAAATGAGTAAAGGCGTATGTCTCCAAAGCCGACTCATGTTTGCAAGCATAAATAACATTATGTGATTTAATATTTTCTTTTCCTCTTACCTCCATTTTAAGTCCGGCAAAAAGTGATGGCCAAAACAAAGCTATCGGCATAATTATTTTATCCCAATAATATATTGTGCATTTTTGTGGCAATATAGCAACCGGCAACTGAATGATGCAACCTACCAATAAAGTACCGAAGAAAAAAAAGTTAGAAAAAAAAGATCTGATATATATCATTTACCAACCCCTAAAATTTTATTGAATTACGAAGACATACACATAAATATTTGTTATACTCTTTTGCTAAAAAAATAAAAGTTTCCCACGATTGCCACCATTTAGCCGCAATTCTTTCCGAATAAACGGGATAAGGTGTTATATCTGTATTCAAATTAACGGCCGACAACTCGGCTAAACTGCGCGGAATATGATAGTTTGATGTAACCAAATAAGCAGATTTTATATTTTTTTCAGTTATCCAATTTTTTATCTCTGCCGCATTTTCCACAGTAGTCGTTGCCATATACCCCAACTCTATTTTATTTTTTAGGTTTGTATCAATTTCTGAACCGGATACTAAATCATCTATGCTTGTTTTTTCGGAAACTCCGGATATGAACAACACATTGGCTTTATCATCTTCCAATAATTTTATTCCCTGCTCTATTCTATGTTGTCCGCCTGTTAAAACAATTATTGCATCTTTTTGTTGTTGAGCATCCATATTATATTCGTTTATGTTAAACCAAAAAAGAATAAAACCAATAACCCAAATGCTCAATATAGCATCAAACAACATAAAAGCAGATAATATTATTTTTCCGCGTTGAGTCATCAGCACATTTTCTCCAGCGACTTCATAACCGTGTAATAAGCCGTTATTCTTGCATATAGCAATGAAAACAAAGGAGCGGACATTAAAATAATCCAGCTATATGTTGATAATTGAGCTCCGTTTAATAACCCGCTACCGGTTGACATTCCGTAACGCCCAATCAACATTATACAAGGAATGGCTATCATTAAGCCTATGATACCGGCAAAAAATCCTATTTTTCCGTAAAGTTTAGCGTATTGTTTGGCTATATATTCATCTTGGGCTCCGATAATATGCAATATTTCAATTGAAGCAATATTAATTCCCAAGCTTGTGCGCGCCGAATAATATATGGAAAAAGAACCGATTATGGCAACCATTAGTAATACGGACAAAGCCAATGTTTTTAACGAATTTGCAAACTTAATCAGTTTGTTTAGCCATAAACGGTGATTATCTATCGAGGCATTAGAGGTTATTTTATGTAATCCGCGAGTTATTTCATCATAATTTATTTCAGCATTATCTGTTACTTGAACATCAAGCAATTGCGGTATAGGAAGAGTTGTGATATCAACCTTATTCCCCAACCAAGGAGTCATTAATTTTTCTATTGTAGCGGTATCAAGCACCGAAACCTGCTTTACACCGCTTATATTTTCCATAAATTGCAAAACTTTATTGACTTCATCCTGTGTTTTATCTTTATCAATATGTCTGTTTTCATCTTCAACCGGCGTAATTTGAACGGTTATGGCTCCTAATATATCTTTTTCCCAATTATTAGCCATTGAATTTATAGCCATAAACATAGCCAAAACAATAACAAACAAATACATATATATTGAAGTCAGAACATACATAAAAGTTGACGTTTCTTCATCTTCCATCGGAATTTCATTTTTACGGGATAATTCTCTTATCATTTCAAAAACCTCTTGTTAAACATGCTTCAAAGCCGGATATAACTTAGCTGAACCGTTTGATAAATCGATTCGCTGATAGTTATAGTTTGCGGTAAGCTGTGTACTGTGCGTGGCAATAACAACGGTTGTTCCAACCTTATTGAGTTCTACAAATAAGCGCATCAATTTGTCGGCCATTTCCGGATCAATACTTCCGGTAGGCTCATCGGCAAATAGAATATCCGGTCTGTTAATAACGGCTCTGGCAATAGCCACGCGTTGTTTTTCACCACCGGAAAGAGTATTGCAAGGACGATAAATACTTTTATACATTTCAATCCATTTCAAAAGTTCAACCACCCGACGGTATATTTCTTTTTCACTCATTCCGCGCACTCTTAACGGTAAAGCTATATTATCATAAACGCTTAAATGCTCTAACAGGCGGAAATCTTGAAATACAACACCTATTCGTTGTCGCAGCAAAGAAAGATTATGCCGATTAGAAAAGTTTATATTTTGCCCAAAGACGGTCAATGTTCCCTTATACGGTTTTTTTATCAGATATAACATATTCAGCAGTGTTGTTTTGCCGGCACCGCTTTTGCCAGAAACAAAGGTAAACGATCCTTGTAAAAGTGAAAAATACAAATTACTTAAAACATCTTCATCATCATAACCGATTGAAACATTTTGCAACTCTATAATCGGCTGTTGAATACCTTTTGCAGTATCAGTCATTCATCCTCCTAATCAAAACTATGTGTATAATACAACAATATTCTATTTAATAAAATATTTTTTTTATTGCATATGGATAATTTTGTTATATACTGAAAAAGAAAAGAGGTTACCATGTTAATAAGTTGTCCTAAGTGTAAATCTGTTTATGATATTGATGATAGTCGAGTTTCTCCAGAGGGAAAGAAGTTTAAATGCGCAGAATGCGAACATATATGGATTGTATATCCGGAAGATGCTATTAAAGAAGAAAAACCGGAATCCGATATAAAACCTCAGTTAATATTACCCGACAGCAGTTCTGATTCCAAACAAAAAGAAGTTGATGAAATGTATAATCGCTTGTCGCAAGACACTTTGGGATTGTTTTTGGCAAGTGAAAGCAATGATGCACATGATAGTAAGGCCAAATTTGCCCGCAAAATGCAGGTTATCTTTTCTCCCGTTGTTGCTTGGGGATGTGTTATTTCGCTGTTTGTAACTTTTACAATGTTGGTCGGTTATTACAATCGCTATGATATTGTCGGCTTTTTCCCACGCTTATCCGGTTTTTATAAAAATATACACTTAGATACCAGTTATAAAGGAACAGATTTGATTTTTCAAAATGTAATGGTAAACGAAAATGAAAAGAAAGGTGTTAAAACGATAGAAATTACAGGATCATTATACAACGACGGAGATAAAATATCGCAAGTTGTGCCGTTAAGGGCCATAATGACGGATAATAAGGGTAATGTCTTATTTAATGAAATCGTTAATGTACCGACCAAACGTTTAGAACCGAAAACCAGTGCGTTGTTCCGTGTTGTAATGCCAAATAATACTAAAATAGATAAAAAAATAAAATTAAATTTAGAAAAAGACGCTTAAATCATAGAAAGGAGAATGTTAATGTTAAGAGATGATTTGCAAAACGGCTTGAAAGAAGCAATGAAAAACAGAGATATGGAAACAGTAAGTGCCATTCGTCTGATTATTGCCGGTCAAAAGGAAAAAGATGTTGAAGCCCGTGGTAAGGGTTTAGAAAAAGCAAGTGATGCCGATTTATTGGCAATGATGCAAACTATGATTAAACAACGTAATGAATCCGTAAAAATATATAAAGATGGTAATCGTGAAGATTTGGCTGCTAAGGAATTGAGCGAAATTAATGTTATTACTCGTTTTTTACCTAAACAGCTTAATACCGAAGAAATGGAAAAAGCTATAAAAGACGCTATTGCCTCAACCGGTGCGGCAAGCATTAAAGATATGGGCAAAGTTATGGGGATATTAAAATCACAATATGCCGGACAAATGGATTTTGGTGCTGCTTCGGCAATTATTAAAAAGTTTTTAGCTTAAACATAAATGACAGACGACTTACAAAAATTTTTGGAAGAATTACGCGCTCGCATACCTATTGCAGAAGTTATCGGCGAAAAGGTTAAGCTAACAAAACGCGGACGGGAATATTTAGGCCTATGCCCTTTTCATCACGAAAAAACACCATCGTTTACCATCAATGAAGCCAAAGGATTTTACCATTGTTTCGGTTGCGGAGAACATGGTGATGTTGTTAAGTTCTTGATGACAAACGAGGGATTGCCGTTTATAGATGCGGTTAAAAAACTTGCATCGCGTGCCGGCATGCAACTTCCGACTTTTTCGCAAGCCTCACAGGAGGCTAATGCCAAACGTAAGTCGTTTTACGAAATTATGGATATGGCCGCTGATTTTTTTGAAAAAAATCTTCGCTTACCGATTGGCGCCAAAGGTTTAGACTATTTCAAAAATAAGCGAGGATTATCTGACGAAACCATTAAAAAGTTTCGTCTCGGCTATGCTCCTGATAACAACGGATTAAAAGCTCTATTGCTATCCAAAGGAATTGCTGAAAATGATTTGAAAGAATTGGGATTGATAACATCTCCGGAAGATCCGTCTTATTCTTCTCATGATTTTTTTCGTGCGCGTGTTATGATTCCGATTATGGATAAGCAAAATAATGTTATTGCGTTCGGCGGACGTATAATGGATAACAGCCAACCAAAATACCTAAACTCTCCGGAAACGCCGATTTTTAATAAACGCCGTATTTTGTATAATATGAACAATGCGCGAGATGCTTCATTTGCTGCCAAAAGAATGATTATTTGCGAGGGATATATGGATGTTATTGCGTTGGATTGTTTCAATTTTAGCTATGCGGTAGCACCTCTCGGCACTGCTTTAACCGAAGAACAAATAATTGAGGCATGGAAAGTTTGTAACATCCCTACCCTTTGTTTTGATGGTGATACTGCCGGCATAAAAGCAGCTATACGTTCCATTGACAGAGTTTTACCCATACTTCGTCCGGGATATTCCGTTAATTATATCTTTTTGAAGGAAAAAAAGGATCCCGATGAACTGTTGCATACATTAGGACCTCAGGTATTTGAGCAATATTTACAGCGGGCAAAACCGTTGGTGGATATATTATGGCACAAATGCAAAATGAACAAAGGCACACAAACGCCGGAAGAAAAAGCTCTGATAGAAAAAGAAACATACGAAGAAGTAAATAAAATAAAAAATACGCAAATCCGTAATTATTACGGACAGGAAATGCAAAAACGTATTTATTACACATTCGGCAAAGGTTCCGTATATTCACAAAAGCGTGAACAACCGACCACTTATAAGGCCAAAACGGAAAATAAAAATAGCTACAATTTTGTTAAAAAGCCGCCGTTAAACGATATGTTTATGCGTAAAATAGTAGCGGCAATGATAACCTATCCGGAACTTATAGGTAAGTATGATGAAAGGTTGGCCGGTTTTGATTTTGATAAATCGGTTATGGCAAAAATTTTAATGGAAATCATTGAAATATATCAGGATGACAGCCAAATAGAAAGCGATATTTTGTTAGAAAAATTGCGGCTGAATTTTGCCCAAAATATAAATGATTTATGGGAAATTAAAATGTATCGGGAACAAAAAACCGGTATTGCGGATATTAAAGCAGAAATAGATAACGGATTAAAAGAAATTATGTTAAAACAAATAGATAAATCTATAAAAGAATGTATTACTTTAATAAGCGATAATCCTAACAACAAAGACTTGATGCTAAAATATAAGCAACTTAATGCTGAGCGCGAAAAAATAATATCAGAACAAAAGTAATTTAGATAAAAAATATTTGACTTTTTAATTTTTTATGATATAGTGAAATCAAGATAAGGTAACTTGTCTGAGGTCCGTAAGCCTCTTTCTGTTTCGCTACAAAAAGCGTAAAATTTCCGACGTTGGTCGGAAGGTTGCAAAATAGAGCGTAGGTTTAATATGCAACGCTATTCAAACAGAAATAGTTTACGGCTTCCGACCACCTTATTAGAGGTGGTTGTTTTAGTATAATAACAACAATGAAAGGAAGTTTACTATGAGAAACTTAGAAATTAAAAATGAAAATGGACGTTCAATGATTGAGATGTTGGGCGTACTCGCTATAATCGGTGTTTTGTCGGTTGGCGGAATCGCCGGATATTCAAAAGCGATGATGAAGTATCGCATCAATAAAACCATTGAGCAGATAACTCTCATCGCCGGTAATGTGCGGACATTTTTTGCCCCGCAGAGAAATTATGATGGATTAGACAATAGTAACAATAAATGGATAATTCAAAAAGCCAAATTAGTACCGGAAGAGATGTATGGAAGCGAAGGTAGCAGTTCTATAGATTTGATAAATGCTTTTGGTGAAGATGTCTATTTAAAATATGAAAATAAAGCCCAAAGCGGTGATAATCAAGCATTTTATATCAAATATCATTTAGATAAAAATGAGGAAGCCTGCATCGAACTTCTGAGTAACGACTGGACAAATGCGGGAGTAAAAGCATATCGTGTTGCCGGAGGCCCCGCTTATGATAATAAGTTATTCAAAGCGCCGTTAGATGTGGCTACGGCTGTTGATACATGTTCCAAAGCCAAAGAGCAAGGATATTGGATAGAAATAAACTTCTATTTTGATATAGATCTCAACTCCAACTATTGGAGCAGTAAAACTTGGGAAAATTGATATTATTAACAAAAACTTCTGCCGGCGCCCTCACAAGCGCCGGCAGTTTTGACTAAACAACTAAATTCTACTCGTCGTTTTCGCCGGTTTGCGGCTCGTTGACTGCTTCCGCAGTTTGGGCTTCTAATTCAGCGCCGGCGTCAATTTCGTTGTCATTTTCATCTATTTCCTCATTAGAGCCTTCATCGGCATCTAACTTGGTTACCGAAACAACACGTTCCTCCTCAGCCGTGCGGAATAAAATAACTCCCTGCGTTTTGCGGCCGGCAATGCGGATATCATCTACCGGCATACGGATAAGTTTTCCGCCGTCAGTTACCATCATAATATCCTTATCATCGGTTATTGGGAATGAGCTGACAACTTCCTTATTACGCGGAGAGAGCTCAATGTTAGCAATACCTTGTCCTCCACGACCGGTAACACGATATTCATACGATGAGGAACGTTTGCCATAGCCGGTAACCGTAACCGTTAAGATAAACTCTTCGGCTTTTTGCATTGCCTCGAATTGTTCTAAGGAGAGCAAATTCAGCAGTCCGGTTTGGTCGGCAGTTATACAACTATTTTCACCGTTTTCGCTGTCAAAACGTTTCATTGCGTTAGATACTTTTAAGTATTCATCACGTTCCTCAACGCTGGCGCTGATATGTTTTAACATAGTCATGGAGATAACTTCATCGCCTTTTGCAAGCTTAATTCCGCGAACACCGGTAGAATTACGGCCGACAAACACGCGAACATCTGTTATGGCAAAGCGAATACATTTACCCATGCGTGTTGCCAACATCATATCGTTATTTTCATCACACAAAGCAACATTGATAAGCTTATCGCCTTCATCAAGTTTCATGGCAATTTTACCGTTAGATTGAACATTAACAAAATCCATCAAACTGTTGCGGCGAACGTTGCCTTGCGCAGTGGCAAAGGCAATGGAAAGGCCTTTGCAATCTTCTTCATTTTCCGGCAATTTCATAATTGCGGTAATATTTTCTCCGCTAACCAAAGGCAACAGGTTAATGAACGGCTTACCCTTAGAGGTCGGCGAACCCAGCGGTAATTTATAAACTTTCATTTTATAAACTATTCCCTTGCTGGAAAAGAACAAAACCGGTGTATGTGTGCTTGCCACAAACAAACGGGTAACAAAATCCTCTTCCTTGGTTGTCATACCGGATTTGCCTTTTCCTCCGCGTTTTTGTGCTTTATATGCACTCAACGGAACGCGTTTGATATACCCCTCTTCAGTAACCGTTACTACCATTTCTTCACGCTGAATCAAAGATTCGATATCTTGGTTAAAGTCAATATCTTCAATTTTGGTCAAACGCGGAGTGGCATATTCATCTTTTACTGCAACTAATTCATCGCGCATAATGCCAAACAACTTTTCGCGGTTAGATAAAATATATAAATATTCCTTAATATCGGCACCTAAGGCCACCAATTCGTCGTGTATTTTATCGCGCTCCAAACCAGTCAAACGTTGTAATTTCAAATCCAAAATTGCTTTTGCCTGATCGTCTGAAAGCATATACACACCGTTTTCAACCTTGTGATCCGGTTCATCAATTAAATCTACCCAAGATTCTATGGTGCCGGCCGGCCAAGCTGTTGCTACCAACTTTTCGCGCGCATCTTGCGGTGTCGGCGCAGTTTTAATCAATTCAATGACTGGATCCAAATTTTCCACGGCAATTGCCAAACCAACCAAAATATGAGCTCTGTCGCGCGCTTTATTCAAGCGATATACCGTGCGACGACGAATTACCTCTTCTCTGAAATCAATGAAAGTAGAAATAATATCGCGCAAATTCATCATCATCGGGCGACCGCCGTTAATTGCCAACATATTCATACCGAAACTTGTTTGCAACTCAGTATATTTATAGAGCTGATTTAAAATTACATCGGCCTGAAAATCGCGCTTTATCTCAATAACGATACGAACACCTTGACGGTCAGATTCATCACGAATATCTGAGATACCTTCAACACGCTTGTCTTTTACCAACTCGGCAATGTGTGATACCAAATTGGCTTTGTTCACCTGATACGGAACTTCGTGAACAATAATCGCTTCTTTATCTTTGCGGATTTCTTCAATAGAGCATTTTGCCCGCATCATCACAGAGCCGCGACCGGTTAAATATGCCTGTTTAGCACCGCCATAGCCCAAAATTAAACCACCTGTCGGAAAATCAGGTCCCGGAATAATTTGAGTTAATTCTTCAATACTAATTTGCGGATTGTCAATATAGGCACAACAAGCATCAATAACTTCACCTAAATTATGCGGCGGAATATTAGTCGCCATACCAACGGCAATACCGTTACCACCGTTAACCAAAAGGTTAGGAAAACGTGCCGGTAAAACTGTCGGTTCTTGCAAAGATTCATCGTAGTTAGGCATAAAATCAACCGTATCTTCATCCAAGTTTTCCGTCAGACAAGACGAAACTTTGGCCAAACGTGCTTCCGTATAACGCATAGCCGCAGCGCCGTCACCATCCATTGAGCCGAAGTTACCCTGCCCGTCCACCAATGTAACACGCATTGAAAAAGGTTGAGCCATACGCACCATGGCCTCATAAATTGAGCTATCTCCATGCGGGTGATATTTACCCATAACATCACCAACAATACGTGCTGATTTGCGGTATGGCTTGGTGGAATCATAACCGTTTTCATACATACCGTAAATAATGCGGCGGTGCACCGGTTTCATACCATCGCGGGCATCAGGCAGCGCACGTGAGACGATTACACTCATAGCATAATCAAGATAGCTACGACGCATCTCTTCTGAAATCATGGTTGGAGATATATTGTCCGTTTTAATAACATTGGAATCTTGAATTTCTTCAGTCACTTCTTACCTCATTTAACAATCTGAATAAAACTGCGTTATTATAGCAAGACCCATTGTTGAGAAAAAGTTTTTTTTAACTTTTATCCACCTGTAAAAGAAAAAACATCAGTATTTTGGCGCATAAGTGTAAATTATTTTGAAAACTACTGTTACTCTTGACACAAACAAATATTTTTGCTATCAGCAACTTATAATTAACCGCTTAACGGAGTCATAAAATGAAAAAAATTGTAGTTAGAACTTTGTTGATCTTAATTTCTTCCTCTTTGCTATCGGGATGCAGTGTAACCACCTCAAACACCGAAAAGGTAAATAAACAAGGTTTACATATTGTTGAAAAGTGTGTGGATTATAAAATTTTATTCTATACAAACAGAGATTGCACTGACGAAGTTATCCGCAGATATTACTGATAGCGCTTTAATAAAAATACGGAGAATTAAATATGAAAAATAAGTTGCACTGTTTGCTTTGGAGTGTTTTGTTTTTGTGTTTATCTTGTACTGATTTATATGCTGCACAGGAAAAACGCGTGGTTTTGAATAGCAACGGCAACAAGCTTGTCGGAATTATATCAAGGCCTGATGAAAATAATATGCAACCTTTGGTGATATTGTTACACGGATTAGGCGGAAGTAAGGATTCTCAGCTCATACGTAATTTATCCGACACTTTGGTATATAACGGAGTTGCCACTATTCGTTTTGATTTTGACGGTCATGGCGAAAGCGATGGAGCGCAAACCGATATGACAGTTTTAACCGAAGTTGATGATGCTGAAACTTTTATTGAATATGCCGAAGGTTTGGACTGGGTAAAAAGTATTACCTTGGTAGGACATTCACAAGGCGGTTTGGTTGCCGGATTAGTAGCCGGAAAATTAGGGGCGGCTCGCATTCCATATTTGGTGCAATTAGCTCCGGCCGCCATAATTGCCGATGTTTGGAAAAGCGGCAAGGTAGCCGGACAACAAATATTTGATCCATCAAATCCGCCGGCAGAATATGTATTTTTAAACAGTTTTCACCTTAGCCCTAAATATTTAGAAGATTCAAAAAAAATAGAAGTTTGGCAAGCTGCCGAAAAATACAACGGCAAAGTATTATTGTTTCAGGGCGACGGAGATGTTTTAGTGCCCGCCGATTATGCGCGAAAATATCAGCAAGCCTATAAAAACGCCGATGTGCGCATATTAAGCGGAGAAGATCACTTGTTTACACACAATCAAACGCAGGTTATTACCGATATTGTGCGCTTTGTGCTAAAAAATAATCAATGAAAATAAATTATCAGCACTATAATACTTACACCGGAACATAAAAGTTCCGGCGTATGGCTCGCGAGCCTTGCATTTACAGCATAAGACCTTTTTAGAGAAGTTTTGAATAAGTTATTTAAGGCCTTTACCGCAAAGGAATTGCGCCAAAATAAGTTTCCTTATCCGACGCTTATCTTATTAGTAAAATTTCAAAAGTAACGCATTTTCGTCACCATCACA
>JAFUSA010000016.1 GCA_017480745.1 Alphaproteobacteria bacterium | reverse complement strand
GTGGTCATTTTAAAACCTCCTTTATATTATTTTGTTACTCAGTGGTCAGACTGTCTAACTCTTTATATAAAGGAGGTTTTATGATGTAAAGCTGTAAGCTTTCCGGAACCCCCAGACTATCTGGGGGTTTTCTTTTTACAATAAAAAACTCTCCCTTGTGGAGAGTTTTTTTTATTGGTTATCGAGAAGTTCAGGTTCATCGGTGGTTCATCATCAAAAGGTAGGGCAGAAGAAAAAATGTTTTTCTCTTTTAGTATTTAATAAAAATCATACTTAATAAAAATTAAGGCGAAAAGTATAACCTTCCGCCTTTAATTTTTAATGCAAATTCACAAAGAATTATTTTTTGCTGCTGTTTACAACCTCTTGAAGAGCTTTACCAGCTTTGAATTTAGCAACTTTGCGAGCCGGAACTTTAATCGGCTGTTTTGTTTGCGGGTTAACCGCAGTAGTAGCAGATCTCTTAGAAACAGAGAAAGTACCAAAACCAACCAAACGAATATCGCTACCGGACTTCAATGCACTGCTTACGGAAGCAATGAAAGCGTCCAAAGCTTTAGCTGTATCAGTTTTTGTTAATCCGGAAGTTTCAGCCATGCTGCTAATCAATTCACTTTTGTTCATATTATTATTCCTTTTAGGTTATAATTGCATTACGAGAATTACATCTCAAAGTCATACTAAAAACATTAAATTTTGTTTGTCAAATAAAAAAATGCAATATTTCCCCAGTTTTCCCTAACTTTGCGCTTATTTTTTGCAAATTTTAAGTAAATTGTGCATCATTTTTAAACTTATTTTACATTTTTTATAAGATAAACTATCCTAAGATCGTTATTTTAGGGGGTAATATGTATAAAATTTCATCGATTCTCTGTTTATTCTTAATATTAACGGCATGCGACGATTCTCAACGCAATGAAATATATAATGAAAATAACACCACAGTAATTAACGGTATTGTGTATAACATTGATGAAAAACCTATTAACGGCATATATAAAATATATTACACAAACGGTAATGTGCGAATGGAAATTGAAAGTTTGGACGGGAAACCTGACGGAGATGGTAAGTTTTATGATAAGAACGGTAATTTATTATATCAAACGTCATTCAAAAACGGAGTAATAGACGGAAAAATGTATAACTATTACGAAAACGGACAGCTTCATAATGAAATGCAGTATAAAGAAGGTATTTTAGACGGCAGACAAAAAACTTTTGATGAAGATGGCAATCTTACCGTGGACGTGGAATTTGTAAACGGAAAAGCCATTAACGGTTGCGCCTATATTGATGGGAGAAAAGTTGATTTTGCCCCGGAAGAGTTAGCACAAATAAAATAAGATATTGCAATTTATTAATTATTGACTATATAAAGAAGCGATTACATATTGTAACAATATTGCAAGATGCGAATCGGATTTTTTTTTATAAATTATGTAAAATCAACTATTTAACACAAAACAAATTGTTACAGAATTGTTACACAATATTTTTTTGACAGAAATCCACAGATATTTTTATTTTTTCTGAAACATAGGATTTAAGGTGGTTTCAACAAAAAAATTAAAAAATAGTAAAAAAACACTTAACAAATAATTAAAAATCTGTTAATAGTTAAATCAGAGTTATGAATATTCAAATTTTTCAGGAAATTAACTGGAGGGATTTATGAGAAATTTATTTTATTTATCAGTGTTGGTTTTGTCCGCCGGATTGACGGCTTGCGCCAGCGATGATGTAGAAACTCGCAGCTACCGTTATGGCGCTGCACCTGAAGCTCGTGCAGTAGCTCCGGCTCCGGCTATGGCTGTTGCCGAAGATGAGTGCGCACCGGCACCGGCTCCTGTTCAACAGGTAAGATATCAACCGGCTCCGGCTCCTATCGCACAGGATTGCGGCGGTTGCCCGGCAAAGGAATATACTGTAAGAACACCGGTAAAAGTTGTATTCAAGAATACTACTTACCGCACAGTATATGAACCGCGGACATACGAATCCACCTCTTATGAAACTCGCCCATATAATAGAGCGGAAGTTTGTAATAATGGTGAATGCGGCGAACCTGCTTTGGTAAGTCGTCGTCCGATGTAAGATAACTTCGGAATAAATTTTCTGAAAATAAGATTTGCGGGTGGTTTTTCCACCCGTTTTTCTATAAAAAAATAGCGCCGGATCAATATGTTATAAATATACATACCTGAATGTATATTTATTTTCTTGCATATTTTCAATAAATGTATTAGATATAAAGGCAGGAAAGTTAATTTTTTTAGGAGAAAAAAATGAAAAAATTGATGTTATTACTCGCGATAGTGTCTATTTTTAAGCCAATATCAGCCCAAGCGGAAAGGATTGTTATTTTAGATGAAAATAACAATATTAAGCAAGAAATCTATACTATGCCGATGAGCACACAGATTGTAAACACCAATCAGCTTGTTAGCTCTCAACCGCAAACAGTAGCAGTTCAGCCACAAACAGTTTATGTTCAACCGCAAACTGTTTATGTTCAACAACCTCCTGTGCAAGAAGTTGTTGTAGTTCGACAGACGCCGCGTCCGCGGACATATTATTATGATTCCGCTGCCACATCGCTGTTAGCCGGTTTTACCGGAGCAGTAATCGGTAACGCTATTTTCCACCATAGCGGGCACCACCACAGACATCATCATAGCGGACACCATCGTCGTTAATATCGGGCATTTTTAAAATGATATGTCGGCACTGATGAAAGTGCCGACACAGTTTTTGCGCTATTTCTAATTGATATTGCTTATTTAAAAGCCAAAGCTATCTCACATAAACTGTTTGTGCAAGTACAACCTTTAATAGCATCATCAATCGAAACAGGTAAAGCTTTATCTTTTTTACACATAGTATAGAATCCTTCTCGGCGATTAGCATTGGAGATATTATTACAATTCCTATAACGATGCTAATCAACACCGATAACTGTAAGAGCTGTTGAAAGCCCCGAACCGAAGTTCTACTCATATTGTATTACAAAAATTGCAAAAGTCAAGTAATTTTTTAGGCGAATTTTTTTCATAAAACATTTGACAAATATCCAAAATAGTGATAAATTAGTTGCATGGGTAAGAAGATGAAAATAAAAGAATTTTTACATAAATACGCCAAGAAAATTGCCTTTACTTCTTTGTTGGGAGTGAGTATTTTTGGCGGAACAACTTATGTGGCACAAAAAATAAGCGAAGATAACAAAGCAAAAGTGGAGCAAAAAGCCAAATTGCCCGTTAAAAAGGTCAAAAAGCCTGTATATGAATTATCATATCGCAATGATACTTTGCAGAAAGTTACCTCTATTTTGCTTTATTATTCACGCGGCATTATTACCCGTAACTTTGTTGAAAATAACAATTCTTACAGAATGCAGATGCCATATTTTGCTCACGAAGAATGGCACCACCACAATGACTCCATAAATTATCGCTCACGTTATCCGCTGAAACCTTTGGAATATTATCGTCTTTGTATGCACGATGAAGTATCGGCCAATTTGGTGGCTATTCTGACCGCTCGTTATGAATATTTGGCGGCGCAAAATAAAAAAGAAATTATTAACCGCTATAAAAATTCTTATATGAAATTTTACTTTGAAGCCATAGAAAAAGGCGCTATAAATCCCGAAAGCAAAGATTCTGTCGATATTGAAAAAGAAAGAGCTTTTTTAGCAAACGGAACTCTTGAAATGTGGGAACAAAAATATAAAAAGACTTATACTCCGCGAACATACAGATCCTTACTTCGCTTTATCGGGCGTATGGGATTTCCGCACAAGGATAACCACAATTATAATTATATTCGCAATTATATGTATACCATCGGCGGCGTAAATTTTGCCGATTATTTAACCAAAGACATAGAAGCACAAAATGCTAATGTAATTTTGGCGGACGGCATAAGCAACGTACCATCACTAAAAAGCGGCAATAAAGAAATTACAGATATAATTATTAACAAATGTTCCCTCCTGAAAGAGGTCAGTTCTGAAAATCAGTTAGAAGTTTTCCAAAATATTCTGATTGCCTCTAAAATTCAATATATGTTACGCAATAAATCTGCCGATGAAATAAAACAAAAACCGCAGTTAGCAGATATGTGTTATAGGCAAACAATGTCTTTAATTACCAAAGATGTTGCCTTTAATCGGCTTGTTGCTGAGATTGCTCCATTGCATCTTTTACATTCGGTTAAAGTTAAAGATGATAATTTAGCTGAAACCATGAAAAAGATATATACTTTCAAGGATATAAATTTGGCGGAATACATTGAAGGTTTTGATATGCACAATGTTCCAGTCAAAAAATTTGATAGAAGTAGTTATAAAAATTTTGATGAATATTCTTTTTATGCAAATCCACTGTTGGATAAGGAGCTTGTGATGGTGGGTGGTAAAGCATCAACTCCGAATATGGTTACCGTTTCTGCAAATACGCCGACTGCAAAAAAACGTATTAGTGAAATTTATCATCTAAAAATACCTAACTTTCGCGAACCGATATTAACCTCTGCTTCGCAAAAAGATACAGAAGAGATATTTTCCGTAATTCGTGAATTTGAGGCAATTCCGCGTGAACTAAAAGAGTGTAATATGGTGGCACAACGCAAGTATATGGAAAAACAGGATAGCTTGAATAATATCAGTGCCAATATTGCACCACAAAATGCTGATTATGGCAGATAATTACGCGGATTTACTGCTTTTTTTCCGGCGCGCACTTCAAAATGCAACTGCGGAGTAGTAACACTTCCGGTGCTGCCCACGGTGGCTATTTTTTCTCCACGTGCAACTTTTTGCCCTTTTTTGACTAACAATTTGTCATTATGAGCATAGGCAGTAATCCAGCCATCACTGTGTTTAATTAAAATTAAGTTGCCAAAACCTTTTAGCTCGTTACCGGAATAAGCAACAACACCAGAATCTGCCGCAGAAACATTTGCGCCGAGTGATGACTTGATGTTTATTCCGTCATTTTTACGCCCCTTACCCAAATTACCGAAACCGGAAATAACCGTTCCTTTAACCGGCCACATAAATTTCGTTTTACGATTGATTGCCGGCGGAGTATATGTTTCTTTTATGGTTGTTTTAGAAGTTTGAGTTTTAGCGCTGTAAGAAGATTTAGGCGTTTGTGCAGTTGCAGTTTTGCTTGCAACCGGTTGCGAAGAAACGGATGCCGGCAGAAGCAATTTTTGCCCAACTGACAAAGAATAAGGAGTTTGCAGGTTATTAACCTTGCTTAATGTGGTGATATCTACATTATACATTCGTGAAATGGTATATAAACTTTCTCCGCGTTTAACAATATGGTATTGTTTAATAGGCAGACGTAGTTTTTGCCCAATATATAATGTATATGGTGCTTGCAAACGATTAGCGTTGATTAAATCTTTAATTGGCACATTGTAACGGCGCGAAATACTATATAAAGTATCACCTTTGGCAACAGTAACATTGCCACTGCCCCACCCGCCGAACCAATTAAGATTGGCGCAACCGCACAAAGCATACAGCAATATTATTATCGCACAAAATCTTTTCAACATTTTCTCCATTTTGCCGGTATTTTAAGGATAAAATGTTTATATTTGTTTAATTTGAGAAAAACAATTCACAACATATTGTTGCCTAAAAAGTGTTTGACTTTTGCATATTTATGGTATAAAAGCACTCGCATAAGAGGATGAAATGGATATTTTAACAGATACAATTATTGACAACCTAAAGCTTTTTCCGTTTTTGTTTATCACTTATTTATGTTTGGAATATATGGAGCATAAAACGGCAAATCGTGTTACTGACGTTATTCGCAAAGCCAAGTTCAGCGGACCTCTATTGGGTAGTATATGTGGTTTGTT
This sequence comes from Alphaproteobacteria bacterium, assembly GCA_017480745.1. GTDB lineage: Bacteria > Pseudomonadota > Alphaproteobacteria > RF32 > CAG-239 > RUG410. The sequence continues at coordinate 25,230 of JAFUSA010000016.1, read as the reverse complement.
GCCGCAGTGCGGATTTTCGGTTGCCGCCGCCAATTTCTATGCCGCTCGTGTTATCGGTTTGGGAACTTTGCTTGCTATTTATCTTTCAACATCCGATGAGATGTTGCCGATTTTTATTTCACAAGCCGTATCCCCTTTGCTTATCAGCAAAATTTTAATTTATAAAGCTTTTTGCGCTGTTGTTTTTGGTTATACGGCAATGTTTATCAGTCTTAAATACCAAAAATCGCGTGTTATAGATATTGAACAGTTGTGCAAAAACGAAAATTGCCATTGCGATGAGGGGATTTTGCGTCCGGCATTACACCATTCGCTAAATATAGCCGTTTTTATTTTTGCTGTTTCTTTATGCTTAAACTATGCCGTCAGTTTGTTTGATGTTAACGGAATAGCAAAATATCTGCAAATTCCACTGTTTGGGGAAATGTTGAGCGGATTTCTCGGACTTATTCCCAACTGTTCACCATCAGTTATTTTATCACAGTTTTATTTGGACGGCTACATCAGTGTAAATATGTTAATCAGCGGAACCTTGGTTAACAGTGGAGTCGGTATATTGATGCTTTTCAGAGTTAATCGCCACTTGAAGGAAAATTTAAAAATTGTTACATTGCTGTATGTTTGCGGAATTATCGGCGGATTATGCAGTAACTTTTTCGAATTTTAAGCAAAACCCCTTTCGTTTTTGCTAAACGAAAGGGGTATCATTTAAAGCATTACCATGGGATAACGCAAATCATAGGTAGCTTGCGCATCAAGCAAAGCTTTTTTATAGGCCTCTACTGTTGCGCGCACACACAGATATGCTTTTTCGGCCAGCTCAGGTGCATTATACACAACATAGGCACATAACTTTGGTGATGCCTTGTTACCATCAAGCAAATCAACGACTTTCTCACGAAAATAAGCGGCAGACTGCTCCCAACTGTCAAACTCCAACATTTCAACAAAAAGAGATTGCTCGTTTTGCAAATATGCTTCGGTCAGAGAGAACGTGGAAAATTCACTTTCGTGCTTGGCAAGAGCTCTACGCAGAATGGATATTTTCAGATTCCACTTCAAAGACGGATATTTCTTTTCCATATCAAAGTGTAAACTGTTAGGTTCTATAAAGCTATTGAGCAATATAACCTTCAAAATATCCTCGTAACCTCCTCTGTTAATCATCCTTGCCAAAGAAGATTCCGTAAACTTGTTTTCTCGCATGGTGCACTTTTCAGCCATAATTTTAGAAAAACTATGATTTCCGAGTGCGGCTTCCATCTCAAACAATGCCTGTTGCGATTCCTCAGATGCAAAACATCCGGCACGGCTTTTTTGCAAATAAACTTTCAGCACATTCTCAAAAGAACTCGAAGCATTTTCCCCTTTTCGCCCCTCTATACAAGCCGCCGTTAATTTTTTCTCGATATTTTCGGGAAAAACATATCGACGAGCATAGGCGCAAAGAGCAATAGTTCGATTCAAATGGCATAACATCATAAGGTTATCCTCATTTAAGGAACAAGGAAAAACATCATCGTCGGCAAACGGCATAAAGTTCACCAAATGAAATTTCTCCGCCTCCGAAAGCTGACGTTTGCCACGAGAAACAGAATCCAAATACAGCTTTTTGACATTGTCATCATAACTGTAAATGTAGCTCAAAAAATCATCACCGGGAATGTTGTAGGTGAAAAACACCCTAAGCACACCGGCAGCAAAATCACCACAACCTTTGTTCAACGACGAAGTTAAATTGTGAAAATCACCGATTGTTAAAAAGCCAAATCTGGCCTTTAACCAAAGATAAAATAATACAAAAGCATTCATAATAAAAACGTTTTAATTATACAACAATTAATGTATTGATACCATTTTTTGTATAAATTGTCAATATTTTTTTCTAAAAAAAATACACAGGCTTATAACAACACAAAAACCGCCTCTCTTTTGCGTTTGCAAAAATTAAACGACTGTTTTTTGTGCTCAAACATATAAAAATCCAAAAAATCCGTTAATAAGTGAAATTTTTCGTTTTTATCTCTTGCATTTTGGGTATAAGAATACCTACATTAGTCTGGTAAAGGAGAATAATATGTTTATAAACGAAGCTTTTGCCGCCTCAACCGTTGCCTCGTCGCAAGTTGCATCTGCCGGCGGTACATTTGTTCAGTTAGCACTTATCTTATTGATTTTCTATTTGTTTTTAATCCGCCCGCAGCAAAAGCGTATGCGTGCGCATTTTGATTTGGTAAATGCCCTGAAAATCGGCGACAAAGTAGTCACCAGCAGTGGTGTTTACGGCACTGTTAAAAAATTGTCGGAAAAAGATATTGATTTGGAAATTGCTCCAAATGTTGTTATTAAAGTTGAGCGTATGGCGGTCGGCGCTGTTGTAAATCCGGAAGTTAAGTCTGTCCAAAAATCAGAAAATAAGCCGGATGTAAAAAAAGAAAACAAAACGGCTAAAAAATCTGCACCTAAATCCGTAAAAGCAAAATCTGCCAAAAAATAAGGAACGTAAAATGTATAAGTTATCTTTGCAAAGAATATTAATAATTATTGCCATTTGTTTGACCGGCGTGTTTTTTGCCGTGCCGAATATTGTGCCGGATAAAACAAATTTGCCTAAGTGGTGGCAACCGGTTAATTTGGGACTTGACCTGCAAGGAGGTTCCAGTTTGTTATTACAAGTTAAAATGGATGATGTTTTAAAAGATAAAATGTCAACATTGGAAGATTCAGCCCGTCAGGCATTGCGTGAACATAAAATTCGTTATCAAAATCTAAACTCGGATAAAGACAGCGTGAGTGTTAAAATTGCCGATTATAAAGCACGTGATAAAGCAAAAGAATCTTTTCGTAAGTTGGACGAAGGTTTGGTTGTAACAGAAGATGAAAACGGCGAAGGTTTGATTTCCATTCAATATTCGGAACAAGCTCTTGCTCAGCTTGCCTCGCGTGTTATTGATCAGTCTGTTAGCATTGTTCGACGCCGTATTGATGAATTAGGCACTAAGGAGCCGATTGTGCAAGGGCAAGGCAGTGACCGTATTTTGGTTCAACTTCCGGGCGTGCAAAATCCGGAAAGTGTAAAAATTTTGCTTGGCAAAACAGCCAAAATGTCTTTCCATTTGGTTGATGAAACAACCACGGTAACCCAAGCTCGCCGAGGCAAAATCAGCAAAACATCGCGTATTATGAGCGGTTCGGAAGGTGAACAATATGTGGTTATACGCAAACCGGTTGTTGGTGGCGAAAACCTGACAGATGCACGCGTTACCTTTGATGGCGGGCGTCCGGTCGTAAGTTTTCGTTTCAACACTATTGGCGGACGTAAGTTTGCCGAGGTTACCAGTAACCATATAGGCGAACGTTTGGCTATTGTATTGGATAATGAAGTTATTTCTGCTCCAAACATTCAAACGGCTATTACCGGTGGCAGTGGTCAAATTACCGGAAACTTTACTACTCAAAGCGCTAACGATTTGGCTTTATTGTTGCGTTCCGGTGCCTTACCTGCCCCATTGGAGGTGTTGGAAGAAAGAACTGTCGGAGCCGGTTTAGGAGCGGATTCAATTCGTGACGGTGTAATTGCTTCGGCTGTCGGTTTTGCTGCCGTAGTTATCTTTATGGTACTGGCATACGGTTTGTTCGGTTTAATGGTAGACATAACCTTAATATTGAATGTTGCAATTATGTTGGGGATTATGAGCTTTATTGGCACAACCTTAACTTTACCGGGTATTGCAGGTATTATTTTAACAATCGGTATGGCGGTTGATGCCAATATTTTGATTTTTGAACGTATCCGAGAAGAAGTAAACCGTGGACGCTCAATTCGTGATGCAATTACAGTTGGTTTTACAGAAGCGTATCGCACAATTGTGGATTCTAACTTAACCACCATTGCCGCCGCATTAGTGTTATTTTATTTCGGCAGTGGTCCGGTGCGCGGTTTTGCCGTAACATTAACCATTGGTATTTTAACATCTATGTTCACATCAGTAACAGTAAGCCGTCTGATGGTTGAAGCATGGATGGCTAAATTCAAACCGACAAAACTGCCACTATAATAGAAGGAATAAAAAAATGAAAATATTCAGTTGGATTATAAAAGATACAACCATTGACTTTTTGAAAGGTCGCAAGATAGGCTATGTAATTTCGGCATTATTGATAGCTGCCTCCATTGCCAGCATTGCCATAAAAGGGTTTAATTACGGTATTGACTTTTCCGGCGGTGTTTTGATTGATGTTACCAGTAAAAACGGACCGGTTAATGTTGACGCTATTCGCGATGAGTTATCATCCTTAAAGTTAGATGAATTGACTTTACAGTCTGTCGGTGATTCTAATGATAAATTGATGATTCGTGCGCAAGCCAATAATGCAGATGAAGAAAGTCAACGTGTTGCCGTGAATCAAATAAAAGAGATTTTGGGCAAAGATTTTACTTTTGATCGCATTGAATCTGTTGGTCCGCAAGTTGGCGAAGAGCTTAAACTTGATGGTATATTGGCTTCGGTTTTTGCTTGTTTGGCCATCAGTTTGTATGTGGGTATTCGTTTTGAATGGCGTTTTGCCTTAGGTGCATTGATAGGGCTATTTCATGATATTTTTATCACGGTTGGTTTGTTATCAATGTTCCATTTTGAATTTAGCCTGACCACCATTGCAGCTATTTTAACTTTGGCAGGTTATTCGGTTAATGATACGGTGGTAACATACGATCGTATTCGTGAAAATTTGCAAAAGTTCCGTAAAATGCCGCAATATGATTTACTGAATAAAAGTATTAACGACATTTTCTCACGCACTATTTTAACCAGTATAACAACATTATTAGCATCTTTGGCATTATTGATATTTGGCGGAGATGCGTTGCGCAGTTTTGCCTTTGTTATTACGGTAGGTGTAGTTGTTGGAACATATTCGTCAATTTTTGTTTCTGTTCCGGTATTAAACTTTTTTGACCTGCATAAAGCAATGGAAGAAAAAGACGAAAATCCGTTCGGTAACGTATAGTATTCCTTTCATAAAAGAACAAACCGCCGGCGCTTACAATAGAGCCGACGGTTTTGTTTTGCAGATTTTATTATTTTTTAAATCTTAAAGCAAATCCTCTAACGTCATCAGATGCGCTTGCTGCACAAGCGGTAACGGCTTTATCTACCGGTACCGGTATGGAATCCTTATAGGCTATAAAATAATACCTGTCATCTTTTATACCGCTGCCGTTTACCGAATAACGGTCTAATGTGCTTGCCACTCCGCTACTATATCCGCCGGCGACTACTGCGTCTATTCCATTAATATTGGTCCAATCATGAGAAAATAGTTCTATACACGCTTCTTCCGAAATTCCTGAAACATATAAAGAAACTGATTTATCATAAGTATATATACCTGTACTACCAGACTGCTTACTGCCATATATGATAAATTCTCCCCCGAAAGCATTTTCCAAAGATGTTCCGGCACTATTCCACATTTCATCAGGTATAAGTTTAGCTTTTTTTAATATGGACTTTGCTGTATCAGACGATTGTCCATCATAAGATAATATATCCAAACCGGTAAAATCATTCTGGCTGGCAAAAAAGCTCTGAATATTGCCACTGATTAAAGAAAATTGTTCAATGGTTTTGTTGATTCTATACTTTTGCATTGCCTTTGAATATCCGGCGATTCCACCGACAGACAGAACGCCTATAATAGCCAGCACGCCCAACATTTCTATCATTGAACGACCTGTTTCATTTTCTATATTTAAGTTTTTCATAATTTTATCTCCCAAATTAGAGGTTAACACACTAAAAAAAATTGACCGCTAAACAGCGGTCGGGAGAGTTAAACAATCATATTCTATTAAATGATCCGCCCTACCTTTAGAATCAAAATTCCTGAACATCCGCAAAGCGCTCCCCAACCAAGATCGGAGAATAGTTATCATACTCATTAACGATGCAAAGCACCGAATAGAATAAGAGCTGTTTAAGGCCCCGAACCGAAGTTCTGCCTGTATTGTATCACAAAAATAGCGAAAGTCAAATATTTTTTATAAAAATAAGCTCAAAAATTAAATAGCTCAAATTAAGTGCCGGCGTATGCATGTTTTTACAACTAATTCACATCCGATAAATTTTTTTCAAATTTTCTATTGACAAACATTACCTGTTAATATATATATTGCCACAGTTGCTGTGCCAACATAGCTCAGTTGGTAGAGCTACTGATTTGTAATCAGTGGGTCGGGAGTTCGAGTCTCTCTGTTGGCACCAATACGAAAACACCTCTTAATGAGGTGTTTTTTGTATGCCAACGAGAGCTCGAACGACCGAAGGGCCGGAGGAAAACAAACAACCTCAAAATGTTGTTTGTTAACGACGGGTAATGGACAAACCGTTTGCAAGGAAAGCGAAAGCAACCACAGCAAACGGTTTTGGCCGCGCAGGAATTTTTATTTATAAAAATTCAGTCTCTCTGTTGGCACCAATACGAAAACACCTCTTAATGAGGTGTTTTTTGTATGCCAACGAGAGCTCGAACGACCGAAAAACAGGCAACAATCGATTATATTACCTGCATAATCGGGGTTTTGATTATCGGTTTTTCATCACTTATACTTATGGCATTATAAAGAGCTTTTTGTGCTTTGATGTATTGTTCATTGCTTTGGCAGTGCAACATTGCAAGCGGTGTTTGTTTATCAACCTTTGCACCAATTTGCACAAAATCCGAATATCCGGTCGCCAAATCAAGCTGCTGTCCGGTAATAGTGCGCCCACCTTTTAGCTCGATAATACTCAGCCCCACGGCTCGAGTATCCATTGCCGATATATAACCTTCCTGCGGAGCAAAAATCGGCTTAACATAATTTGCATGCGGCAAATATTTTACACTGTTTTCCACAAAATCAACAGGTCCGCCGAGTGCTGAAACCATTTTGGCAAATTTTTCCATAGCATAACCGGAAGATATAACATTTGCAATCTGTTGCTTTGCCGAATCGGAATCGGAAAACCTTCCGCATTGAACCAACAAAGTAGCACATAAAGTTTTAACAATTTCATCCAGACGAGGATTAACATTTTTGTTTTGCAAATAATCCAGTGTTTCTATAATCTCCACTGCATTTCCAGCGGTTGTTCCCAAAACTTGATTCATATCGGTTATTACCGCTTTGGTTGTTGTGCCGGCGCCGTTTGCCACATCTACGATTGATTGTGCCAATGCGTATGCCTGATCATAATTTTCCATAAATGCTCCGTTTCCGCACTTCAAATCCATAACTAAATATTGTAAACCAGCCGCTAATTTTTTGGAAAGTATTGAAGCCGTTATCAACGGAATAGATTCAACTGTTGCGCTAACATCACGAACAGCATATATTTTTTTATCCGCAGGCGCCAAATTTCCGGTTTGTCCGATAATGGCACAACCAATATTTTTTACGGTATTGTGAAAAAGGGTATTATCGGCTTTTGTATTATAATCAGGTATGGCCTCCAATTTATCAACTGTTCCCCCTGTGTGTCCTAAGCCACGTCCGGCAATCATTGGCACACACACATCACAGGCGGCTAAAATCGGTGCTAACATCAAACTTACTTTATCCCCTACTCCACCGCTGGAATGTTTATCAACAATTGGTTTGTCAATATCTTTCCATTGCAAAATATCACCGGAATCACGCATAGCAAGGGTTAAATCAACAACTTCATCTTTATTCATTCCGTTAAGGAATATAGCCATAGTTAAGGCGGCGATTTGAGCATCGTCAACTTTTTGTTCTGCTATGGCTGCCACAAAAGAACGTATCTCGGCAGCAGATAATGTTTCTTTATCACGTTTCCGGCGAATTATTTCTTGCGGTATCATCACATTATTCCTTTTCCAATAATTGTCTGAGTAACATTCCCAAAGTTTTTGCCGATTTACCAACTACCCGTAAAACATCTTTATGGTCTGGTTTATGTTTGCTCAAACCGTTTGCTAAGTTTGATATAACCGAAACGGCCAAAACTTCAATTCCTTGATGAACAGAAGCGATTACTTCCGGTGCGGTAGACATCCCGACAGCATCCATAATTCCTGAATGGCAAAGCAATTTGACTTCACTCGGAGTTTCATAATTAGGCCCCAACAACATAACATACACGCCCTCATAAATTTTTATCTTATTTTCTTTGGCTATTTGTTTGAATTTTTTTGCCAGTTTAGGAGAATACGCTTCGCTCATATCGGGAAAATACGGTTCAGCATGACGCCCTATCAAAGGAGTGCGCCCACTAAGATTTATATGGTCTTTAATCAACATAATACTACCTTCCGGCATAGATTTTCTAAGAGATCCGGCAGCGTTGGTTATAAATATTTGCCTAACTCCAAGCTGTTTGAATAAAAAAATAATTTGTGAAACAAGCTGCGGAGCAATGTCTTCATAAAAATGGAAACGTCCTTGCATACATATTAAAATATGTGTTCCAATTCTGCCGACATAAAAACATCCACTGTGTCCAGCCACTGTTGTTTGTGGAAAATCCGGAATATCTTTATACGGTATAATAATGGCATCTGTTAATGAATCCACTAACCCACCTAAACCAGAACCTAATATAACAGCAGTATCAGGTGTTAAATCACCAATTTTTTCCTTTATGTATTCAAAAGAACCTTTTAGCATAATCACCTCAACGAAAATGGTTGAAAAAGATCATTCAATGTTAATGATTTTACTATCTTGTTTAAATTAGCACAATATATAACAGTAGACGCATCTGCAAATTCAGCGATTTTTTGTAAACAATTACCACATGGAGTGATACATTCCGTATCCGCAATGACTAAAATTTCGGCAATTTTCGTTTCTCCAGATGCTATCATGGCTGCAATAGCACCAGCTTCTGCACAGGTTCCGCACGGATAGGAACTGTTTTCCACATTACATCCACCAAAAAATTTGCCGTTTGTGGTTAAAATTGCCGCTCCAACCTTAAAGTTTGAATAAGGAGCATAGGCATTTTCCCTGTTTTGTTTGGCTAAAATAAACAATTTTTCCGCATTACTCATTTTTTATACCCTTAATTTGCAAAAAAATGTTGATTAATTATAATAATAATATACACTAAAAGTCAATTTTATCTTAACGCCGATGGAGAAATTGTAATATGAAGAAATTAATTATAACGCTTTTTGTTCTGATAGTGCTGTCTGTGGGCGGCTTAGCAACATATATTTCTTTTATGGATTGGAATAATCACAAAGAGCAGATAGCACAAGAATTATCTTCAGTTTTGGGAGTTAGAATCGACGTTGAAGGAAATTTGAACGGTGTGCTATTTCCTAAGCCGCATATTGAGGCTTCTCAAATTACAATTATCAACAATTCCAACTCGGAAAAATTAGCAACCATAGAGCGCTTGGAAACGGCTGTATCATTACCATCTTTGTTGAAAGGTAAACCGGATATCGAATCTTTGGCCTTAGAAGGTGTGGAAATTTGGATTAATGTTGATGAAAACGGCATTACCAACTGGCACCAAAATGAAAAACCTAAGTTTTTAACTTCGTCCATAGAAACCAGATTACAAAGCTTTAACTTGGTAAATTCTGTGTTGCATTACAGTAATTACAAGTATGATTCTGCCATTGAATTAACAAATCTTAATGCTGATATTCAAGCCGGTAGCCTATCCGGTCCATATAGATTGGATGGTAATTTTGTGAAAGATGAAGATCACTTTGGTATGGCTTTCAGTATCGGAAGTATTACTCAAATGGATGATGTCGGCTTAACTTTTGCCATTACTCACCCGAATTCTGACAGTTATTTGCGATATGACGGAAATTATGATTTGCAGAACGATACTTTTAAGGGAGATTTTAGCGGAAGTTCGGAAAAAACGGCGGATTTTGCTAAAATTTTGCTGAATAAAGATGTTTTACCGGAAGAATTTAATAAACCTTTGATGTTTTCCGTTAATGCCGACTTTAATGAAAAGGATATAAAATTATCGCGTTTGGTTTTGAAATTTGCTGATTATATGGAAGGTTCCGGAGATATAGTTATTCCTGTGAACGGAGGAGAAAACGGCAAAACCGCAACAGTTACATATCAAATGGTTAACTTTGATTTTCGCCCGATATACAATGTTTTGAAGGCGCAATTCAATGATTATCAGCAAGGTGAAAAATATGAACCGGACTTTAATATGAATGTTGTGTATGATATAACTTCGGAACATTTTGTGGTTTCGGATGCTCCGAGCGGATTTTTTGAAAATGTGAGCTTGCAGGGAGAATGGAATAATAACGCGTTTAATTTGGATAAGTTTTATGCAGTGGCTCCGGGAAATATATCAATTAACGCCAACGGAAGTATTACAGAAAACAATACGGAATTAGAATATTTTACAAAAGTAGAAGCCGAAGGTCAGAACTTTTTATCTTTGTTAAATGCCTTAAATATTCCGGTTAAATCACCAAATCAGTCATCCTACCGCAATGTAAAATTAGACTTTGATTTAAGCGGAAACTCCTCGCAAATGAAAGTAGAAAACATAAATTTGCTGATGGATAATATGAATGTTAATGCGGGTATTTCCACCACTTTTGCCGATAACAACTATCAAATAGACTTCAAAGCCGACCGTGTTAATTTGGATAATTATATTACACGCAACGAACAGAGCGAAAAGTTAGAAGATTGGCTAAAAAAATTCTTAAATCAACTGTCATTTTTGAATAAATACAACATAGACATGCAGTTTGGCGCGCAAGAAGTTCTTATGAGCGGTATTCCGATGAAAAATGTGAGTATGAAAATATTTACCGAAAATAACGCCGTAAAAATAGATAAAGCGCGAATTGAAAATGTGCTTTATTCTAAATTAAATTTTGATGTTATATTGAAAAATTTGGAAAGTGAAAATCCGGAAATTGAGCAATTAAACTATGAACTCCAATCGCAAAACGTTAAAGAGTTGGCAAATAAATGGATGATTCCTTTACCAAAATGGCCTTTGTTCGATCAAAAAAGTTTTTCCTCACAGGGTGATTTAAGCGGCAGCACCGAACATATTGCTTTGCAAATTACAGCTAAGGGAGATGATGCAAGTTTCACATATAACGGACAAATCAAAAAACAAGATAATGTTTATTCCTTTGATGGTAAATCGAGCTTTAAAACCACTAATTTTCAGCGTTTAGCAAGAAATATCAATTTAAAATTGCCGGAAGATAATGATTATCGTTCACCGTTCAATGGTCGCTGGAAGATTAGAGGAAATCGCGATGATTTAAGTTTTGAAGATGTGGAAATTCAACTTGGCTCGGCTAAATACAGCGGTTCGGCTTCACTCAAAAAAATAGAAGGCAATCATAAGCTTTTCGGTTCGTTTAAAACCAATGATTTTAATTTGTCTGCTGCTCTGTTTATGCAAAAAGAAAAAAGTGTGCCGCGTAAAGATTCGCTCGCTAATGATAATTTTATTCCACTTCCTAATTTGAATAGGGAAAAATTTGATTATGCTATGTATGCAGATATGCCTTTTGATATTACTCTTGATGCGGAGAAAGCCTCATATTACGACAACAAAGCTGAAAATTTGCATGTTCGTGTCAATAACGAATCGAAGTTGATAAAAATACTTGATTTGTCGTTAAAAAGCGGAAACATGTCAGCGGAAGGCAATTTTTTAATTGATTTTGTGCAAAAGCCAACTTTAAGCGGTAAATTTGATGTAAAAAATTACCCTATAAAAAATTGGGGCGGAGTTATATATGATATAGATGTGAATGCTCTTGATATCAAAGGAGATATAATTACCCCATTTACCTCTTTTTCCGATATATTAAAAGGTATTTCCGGCAATATTGAATACAGTGCCAAAGGAATAAATGTTGTCGGTATAAACTTAGATGCCATTGAAAAAGACTTACAAGCTCGTAAATATTCAAAAGGACTTTATAAACTTGTAAATGATAAACTGCGTAGTGGAGAGACAGATTTTACCACAATGAGCGGAAAAGCAGTAATGCAAAACGGTATTGTTGAAGTTAATGATTCGGTATTTGAAAACGAAAAATCCACCATGCTTACTTACGGAAAATTAAGTTTGGGTGATTGGAAGATGAATATGAATTTTGAAATTAAAAACAAAACATTAAAAGATTTGCCGATCTACGCGTTTACACTTTCTAATACCATTAATAATCCGACATTAGAGGCAAACGTTGAAGATTTGGCGAATTTATATGACTCTCATTGGGATGAAATCAAACGAGCCGAAGAAGAAAAGGAAAAAGAACAGCAAACAATTTTAGCCGAAAAAATGAATTTAGCTAAAAATAAATTAACGGAAATAGAAGATTCCTATCAAAAATCTTTGCAAAATTTAGAAAAATACATTGTTAAAACATCCTTACCTTCAAGCTTGGCTTTGTATAATGCCGAAAAGGAAAATTTAGCCGAAACAAAAGCAGATATTGATGCATTGCAAAAGAAAACTTCTCAGGAAAAATTCAGTGAAAACGATATTAAATCAGTAAACGATAAGTTGGAAGAAGTTAGAGAGAATATAGATAAAATAACAAAAAAATATGAGGATATTTACACAAACGATGTAAAGCAACGTCGTGAAGAATGTATGAATACAGCCAAACGTCAGGAGGCAAATGCCGATAAATTGATGACCGAATATCAACAGATGTTAGATGAAGATATTGTGGCATTGCAAAAATTATCAGCCATGCAGTATTACATAAATAATCCGCAAATTCAAAAAGTTAACAGTAGTATCAATGAGGGATATGAAATATTAAAACAAAATTATGCTGACTTTAAGGAAAAATACGCGCAAGCAGAAAATATTCCTTTGTCGGAAGTAGAGCCAATGATTGCCGAATTGACTCAGATTAACTCGTTGATGGCGGAGTTTACCGAACGATTGAACGACATGCGTTCACAAGCGGCAAATTTGCTGTTGGATTTGATTAACGAACGACAAAAATTATATAATGAAGAACAGGCAAAAATAGCGGCTGAAAGAGAAATGAACCGTGATAATCTGTTAGCGCAATATACCGAACCTGTTGAGGAAAATACGGTTCCGGAAACATTTACGGAAATCAATAAGGAACAGGAAAATATGCCGATGTTAAGGCCAATATCCGATGTATCGCCGTTCAAAGACTTTGCGCCGATAAAAAAAGAGGTTACAACCACTCAAAAATCAGAACCTGAAATAAGCGATATTCAAGTAGAAATTCGCAAGTTGGTTGAGATTCCGACTGATGAGGCCCAAAAAGAAAATATTGAAAAGGTAAAATCTTCGGCGTTTACTCTGCAACCTAAACAGTCGGTTATACCTGAAATAAAAAATCCGATGCAACCGGATCAGTCTGCCATTACTCAGACGACTGCTTTACCAAATATTCCGCAAAATGTTCAACAACAAACATCGGTTCCTACAACCGAAAATAAGCCGATTACGCTTTTGCGAAAGATTGATGACAGTGAGCAAATATCTACCTCTGTCAAAGGTAAAATAACCACATCTTATGACAAAAGAGCGGAACAGAAAAATAATAATGTTAACAGCAACAGCAGTGGACTGCTTCGCAGTGTTGACGGTGCCGTGCAGGCACCGAGCGGAACAATAACCGTTAAGTAATTTAAATATAAAGGAGAAAAATATGAACAAACCTGAAATATGTATTTTGCCGGTAGCCGGACTATCTACCAGAAATTTACCGACAACCAAAGTTTTGCATAAAGGGTTTATGACACTTGATAACCGTCCGGTAATTCAATATGCCGTAGATAGTTGTGCCGAAGCCGGTATTAAAGAAATCGTCTTTATATATAGTGATGATGCTTGTAAGCATATGTTTTCCAAATATTATTCGCCATATCCGGAATTGGAAGAGCATTTGGCAAAGAAAAATAAAAACGATTTGCTGCAAACCTTAAAGGATATTATTCCGGATGGAATAAAATTTTCGTTTGCTTGCCAAAGCGAGGCCAAAGGCAACGGACACGCTATATTAATGGCCAAAGAAATTGTCGGAAAACGCGATTTTGCCGTTATGTGGGTGGATGATGTTTATATCAATTTGCACGGTGACGGTGTGTTGAAGCAATTGTGCGATGTTTATGAAAAAACCGGCGGAATTGTAGAAAATATTATGGAATGCCCGCGTGAAGATATGGTTCGTTATGGTGCTCTTGTTGGCGCAAAACGCGATGGCAATGTGGTTCGTGCATCCGGTTTGGTAGAAAAACCAAAATTGGAGGAAGTTCCGTCTAATTACGCTTCTATGGGACCATACATCATTCCAAACGAAGTTATGGATATTTTACCGGAAGTTACCAAAGGTTCCAACGGTGAAATCAACCTGACTGATGCTTTGAATCTGGCAGCCCGCCGTGGTATGCCAATTTATGGCGTGTTAGCTAAAGGACTGCGTTTTGACTGCGGCACCAATTATGATTTGCAAAAATCCAACATTAAGCTGAGCTTAATGAACTCTGCTGAGTTGCGCGCTTATACTCGTAACCTGCTGGATACTATGGATATTTAAATTTGCTATTTTTAAGCACTCCGCCGGCGCTTTGATATGAGCGCCGGCACTGGATGTCTGTAAAGCTACTTAAAAGTCCACATTATACTACAGTCATTATTTGGGCAGTTGCAAACATTTACTGCTATGTTCAGTGGCACCGGAATTGGCACAGTCGTGCCATTAGGGCAAGCTATTGCAAAATCATCATCTATATTACCTGCTGAAGAAAACATACAATCTCGAGCAGAATCGACTGTATCAATATATTCATACTTCCGGACTTGAACAGTTGTGATCCCCATCGCCGAGCTGTGCCAGTCTTGAGTAGCCAACTCAATACAAGCCTCCGATGGCAAGCGAAAGAAAATAATCTGAAAATATTTACAGCTTTCATCACCATCACAATTTTCACCGGTTGTATCGTTCCACAATACAACACCACCGCCGAAAGGGTTGAAAATGTGATGTGTAAGACCAGTATCAATATCTTCAATACTATTATCCTCATCAATCATTTCATCCGGAACCAATTTGGCTTTTTTGATGAGCGATAAACCATTAGAGTTATTGTGATTTGTCGAATCTAACCCAGCATAATTTCTTTGTGAAGCAAAGAAACTGCGTACATTTTGCGAAATCAGCGATATTTGTTCAATCGATTTATTCACTCTATAACGCAACATCGCCTTGCTGTATCCGGCGATTCCACCAACCGATAAAACACCGATTATAGCCAGCACGCCCAACATTTCTATCATTGAACGACCACTCTGCGCATTTTTTGTCATTGCGAGTGCAGCGTGGCAATCTATATTTTTAATTTCTAAGTTTTTCATAGTAAACTTCCTTTCGTATGAATTGTTGATATTACATTAAAACAACCGCCCACGAGGCGGCCGGAAGTTGGAAACTATTAGTGTTAAATAGTGCGATATATTCGCCATATGCTTATTTCATCGCCCTCCGACCAATGCCGGAAACTTAACGTCTTAAAAAGACGAACACTAAGAGGTTTCCACACCTCAGACGAGTTACCTCATCGTGGTTTTATTATATCACAAAAAATTCCAAAGTCAAATAAAAAAATACAGAATATCGGATATTACCGAATTTAATCTTGACAAAAGTTGCGAAAAGTGATACAAGCTCCTACATAAAGATAGTTATTATGTGAATTACTTAAAATCCCGTGCTAAAGGACACGGTTTATTTGAGATTATGAGTCAGAAGTATTTTAATCTTACCGGCGAAATTGCATTTCGCTTGTGGATGTTTTCAAATGCAGTCGAAGTGCTGAAAAAAACTCCCAATCCAGAGAAAGCACAGAACCTCAAAACTAAAATGGAGGCATTTTCCGCTGTAATTGCCGAAAAAGGAAGCTTCGAAAATCTCCAAGATATTAAAGAACTCATTGATGAACTTTAATGTTTATTTACACAACAAACCATTGCTAACATAGTTGTTAGCAATGGTTTTCTTATATTGGTCGGGGCTTTCGTGATTGGCTTGATTTTTTGATAAAAAATCTGCGCCGCTGCGTCGGCTTTTTTCGGCGATACTCCCGTCTCGCCAAGCCTCCTTGTCAAACACGTTTTCTTCCCGTGTTCTTATCCTATTGCACGCAATCCACAAACGCAAAAAAGCCACCAAAAATGGTGGCTCTTTGTGTTTGTGGTCGGGTAAAAGGAATACTTTTAATTCTGCAATTGAAAGTTTTGTTCGTACATCTGATACACCTCAATCAGATAACAGTTTTACAAATCAGATTGTTGGAGCTGCAAGAGATTTAGGTGAAAACTATATAAATATGGTTAATGCTAATTATAAAAGCACACCGGAAATGCAAAAACAAGGCACAACTATTGATAACTACTATCATTGTGTTGGAAATTATGATGCAGCACAAAGAGGAACTTTGGGCTCTGCAACAGCAGGTGCAATCGGTTTAGGAAGAGAATTAATTGACTATCCTAAAAACGTACTTCTTAAAGGAAAAACTTTTCAACAGGCTAATGATGATTTTCGTAATGATATGGCAGTAAATACTGATGGACGGCAAATGGCGCAAAGCGGACAATATCGTTCAGCTTATGAGGCATGCGATAAATATCGTCCGACAGGATATGATCCGCAAGATCGATTTAAATACTATAAAAAATAATTACTGGTATTGTATTATTTTGTAAAATATTTATACTAAAACGGATATGGTAACACAGGAAAAGTCAAATGTCAGGATTGTTTTATATAATTATCTTTTTGATAGCTACAGGAATTGCTTTACTTAACTTTCATATCTGTCGATATTTTCATCAAAAAATGCAAATGTTGCAAGAAAACAAAGCACAGTTAAGAAAATTCGATGTTATTTCGAAAATATTCGGGATATTACCAGCGGTTATGTTGTTACCATTTTCGTTTTGGTTAAATGATATTTGGCTTGTTTCTTTTGTTTTAGGTATTGCTTCTTTTTGCGGACTTTTAAGCTACTATGATTACAAAATTTCCACACAGATTCCGCAATATATTGCTTGGTGGAAGAGTATATCAAAATTTGATAAGTTAATTTTGATATTAATAATGGTAATATCTGTGTGCGCATATTATTATAATACTTCACTTCGTAGCATATTTTATTTGATGTGTTTTAATGTATTCTTTGTTTATGTTTTCTTATTAAAGAAAATGAAAGAACAACAAAAGATATTTTATTTATTTTCTAATAAACATGTAAAATTGCTTGAAATCCTTGTCAGTAATTTGTTTTATTATTTATGTTGGGTTATAATAGGAATTTATTTTATAAGTATGAGTATAAATATAATTTCTTTATATTTTGACCCTTATGATACAGATGGTTGCATGGATACCGGAATATGTAAAGAAGGTTTTACCTTTAATGATTGTGGAGATGGTAAGCCCTGCACAATAACGAAGGAAAGTTGCCTTAAAAACAATAATATTTGGCTTGAAGATATTCATAGTTGCGATACCAGACACAACATTTAAGATATCAGTATTCGGGAATTTTTACTTGATTATTCGGGAATATTTTGGTAAATATTGTCGCAATTTCAGCATTTTCCTTAAATCCTTTAATACAATCTTTTCCATTTTAGAAAGTTCCGAAAAATCGGAAAAATCTAAAATGAGAGACAGAATATTACAGAATTTGATGCTGTTGCTTGTATAGTTGGACATGGTAAATGGCCAGGCTCTTTGCTTGCTTGGGGTACTAAACGAGTTTGGTTACGTCCGGATGCCAATACCAATACTTATGGTCGTTCCGGATTTTCAATTCATGGCGGATTAACTAAAGGTTCTGCCGGATGTATTGATATACCATGGCAAACCGGAAAATTGAGTGATTATCTTGACGATTGTCAAGATTCTGTGCCGGTATATGTTAAGTATCCTGAGGGCTGGTAATTATTAAGCGAAAAAGGCAAGAAAAATTCTTGCCTTTTTTTATTTTATTGTTACAATTTTGCTATAAATACAACTTTTAGGATAATATTATGCTCGGAGAAAAAATAAAGCAAAGTGTATCACAAACATTTAAGCTTCTTTGGCAGTTCAAGTGGTATATTGTTGGATATTTGATATATTACAGTATATTTATTGTAGAATATTTTAATCCACCTGCAGCAGATGACCCAATATTAAATTATGAATATACACATGGTGCGTGGAATTATATCAATCAAGAAGTATATATTCATAGTATGAAATTATATTCCATTATTGATACTCTGATATTTTTCATTGGCACAAGTAACATGCGCAATCATCCGATGCTAGCAAAAATTATCTTCGCCTCTCCGTGGATAGTTATGTTGTTGGGAACATTCGTTATAATATGTGAGTGGTTATGGGGATTATTGAGTTAAATATGTTTAAAGAAAAAATAAAGCAAAGTGTATCAGAAACATTTAAGCTTCTTTGGCAGTTCAAGTGGTATATACTGCCATATATTGCGTTTTATATTGTTTTGATATCGTTTTATTTATCTCCT
This sequence comes from Alphaproteobacteria bacterium, assembly GCA_017480745.1. Lineage (GTDB taxonomy): Bacteria > Pseudomonadota > Alphaproteobacteria > RF32 > CAG-239 > RUG410. The sequence continues at coordinate 6,662 of JAFUSA010000016.1, read as the reverse complement.
TCGCCTAAACAATATAATATATGGATAAATAAAGAGTGGTTTGTATATGATAAGTCCATCTACTTAGCATTAACAAAATCGATGTTAGTGATATTTGCATTGTTGTTTCTTGTCGGAACGAGCAATATGCGTAATCACCCAATATTAGCAAAATTTATTTTTCTTTTGCCATGGATTTATGCAACATTTCGTCTGATAACACTTTTTTAAAGGTATCTGGTTTCGCCTTTGAGATATGTCTCCCCAGTATATAACACAGTTAGGGAAAACCCCGCCCAAACGCTCCCATGGTCCGAAAATGCGAACGCGAGCCCTCTTGGTGTTTTTAATGGAATACAACTATAGGTATTTATCAGGTCTGAGATAATTAACACGTCATAAATTGTCGCACTTAGCTCTTATAATATAACTGTTTTGAATGAATGGTTTATTGTGGGAGCAGAAAATGAGCGATACGGTAATAGCGGCCAAGCATATTTCTGAAATTATGCATGAATACGTGGAAGAACTGGAGTTTAAATACCAAAATCCGGGTAAATTATGTGGAATCTCTACCGGTTATGATTGTTTAGATTATAAATTAGACGGCTTGAAAGCCGGCGAAGTGACGATTATCGGAGGTCGGCCGGCGATGGGGAAAACGGCTTTGGCCGCTAATTTGACCTATAATATTGCCGCCGGTTTTTATCTCAAACATCAGCAAAATCCGTTAGATGATAAATGCGTTGTATATATTGGCTTGGATTTGGCACCGAAATTGTTTGCCAATCGTTTACTGGCTCTGCAAACAGCAATACCGACGTATAAATTACGTCATGGTGAGGATTTGGGAGAAAATTTTGATAAGATTTGCAAAGCCGATCGTGCGTTTAAGGAATTGCCGATTTATTATTTGGCTGATACATTTGAAGTTGACGGCATCGCTCAAGAATTGCAAAAAATCGCCCGGCAGAAACAAATCGGATGCGTGTTTATTGATTATCTGCAACTTTTGGGCGAAGAATATCAAACAAAAGAAGATTACAGCTTAATAGTTATGCAGCTTAAAACTTTAGCAACAAAGTTAAACGTGCCGATTGTGGTGCTTTCGCAGTTGAAACGGGAGTTGGAAAGCCGAGCCGATAAACACCCGCTTATGAGTGATATTCGCGGGATTATGCGCAATCAAAACGCGGCGGATAATGTCATATTTTTGTACCGCGAAAGTTATTATATTCAATTTGCGGAGCCGATAAAACGCAAGAAAGAAACAGATGATCAATATAAAAAGCGCTTTTTGAAATGGCAAAAACGTTGCAAAGAAGTTGAGAATTTGTGCGAAATAATCATCGCCCGCAATTCCGGTGGCTTTTGCGGCATAATTAAACTGCATTTCGATTGGGCCATCGGACTATTTTGGGAGGAGAAAAGAGAATGAAACTCTCAATTCCGAAAGTAGGAATATTTTGGTTGATACCGACAAAACAAAATGGGCAAATGTTGGTTTATTTTGCGCAAGATCTAAATAAGGCAAATCTCGTTGATATATATTATGATTCAACATTTGAGCATATTAAATGTTGGCCGAAAGTTTTGCATAAATATCCGGAACTGAAAAATACGCCTTATGAAAAATATCCGCGCGGCCGGATTACCTTGGTTTCAAACGATTATCGGCAAGGCGGAACATTTAAATTGATGGCCGATAAAAAGATTTTAGCGCATGAATATTATGTGCAAAAATTAAAAGAAATCTATCATATCGCCACTTTGTATAAGCTGGATATTATGCTTGATTTGCATTATAGAACAAAATAGAATACTAAAAAACAAACAAGGAGAATTTGAAATGGTTAGTTTTTTGGAATTTTGTGAGGGTTGCTCCGGAATTGATGGTGGAGATGACACCGGAAAATATTGGTTTATCGGTATGGAATGGGCAGACTGGGGTGATGAGGGAATTGCCAAATATTACCAAAAGGACGAATGGAAAAAGCCGAAAAAACCGGAATATACAAATATAGATATTGAAGAAAAGGATAAAAACGGCAAAGATATTTGGAAATTTGAAAAGAAATTAAATAAACTTTATCAGCAAATTACCAAATCTAAAAACGGAAGTAAGATTTTTTCCTCTGGATCTGACTCTTTTAAGCTCAATCTCTTTCCGTTACCTTTTAAAGGAAATGATGATAAGCGAAAAAAAGGAATTTGGAGTGAAAATGAACCTTATAAAAAGTTAACCGGATTTTCCTCGTTTAAGTCCTATCAAAAAGGTGTAATTAAAGCTCGGCAAAAATGTTTTGATAATTTATTGAAATTAACGGATCGGCCTAAAACAATTTTTTGTTTCGGAACCGGATACAAAAATTTTTTTGCTGAAGCTTTTAATATTCCGGAAGATAGGTTTACTCTCGTCGGCAGGACATCAAGAAATTATCGCATTTTTGCTGTTTATAATCCGTCGCCGCTTATAAAACAAATTATAATCTGTCCGTTTCCGTATTTTGAATATAGCGACGAGGATGTAGAAAAAATCATTAAATGCGTAATTTAATATGCTCCGGATTAACAAGGGGAAAGATAATTTTCTGTTTCAAATAGAACATCTATATGTTTATATTGAGTATGAATCTCTTTAACATCTTCCTCAATGCCGCACTCTTTTAAAAATTTATGTGCTGCTATGTATTTATCTGAACCGTTGAATTCTTTCCTTCCAAAAGATAGTAAATAGCAAATAAAAGCATCTTGGGAAAGCTCACTGGTTGCGTATTTAAATATATTACTTTCAATAGTCATATTCGTTATCCAATTCCTGAATTATCATTATTCTATACACTATTTATTAAATTTTATTTTATAATCTGATTGCGACAGATTGTGACGGATACAACATATAAATTTACGTTCGGAGATTTGATATGGCAAATTATGAAAAAATGTATGACTTGTTTGATTTAGCGCTTGCAATGCAAGAAACAAGCGATGGTTTATCTTTAGAGGACATTCAGCAAAAATATAACGTTTCCCGCCGCACTGCCGAACGTATGCGAAATGCCTTGTTAAACTATTTTCCGCAAATGGAAGAAGTTGAAACAGGTGAACGCACCAAACGTTGGCGCATTACTCAAAGAAGCTTAAATAGTTTTATTTCTTTTTCTGCAGAAGAATTAGCCGTATTCAAAACCGCTATTGATAAATTAAAGCAAAGTAATTTAAAAGATAAAGCCGATACATTGTCTCACGTTGAAATAAAACTGCGTAATCTATTAAAGCCGGAGCAGAAAAATAAAATTGAAGTTGATGCTGATGAATTAATGAAAGCCGAAGGTCTGGTTTTGCACCCGGGACCAAGAATTGAACTTGATAAAGAGATTTTAGCTACGCTTCGTCAAGCTATACTTTCTTGTCATCACATCAAAATGGTTTATCAGGCAAAAGGCACAAATAAAAACCATACTTATAGCCTTGTTCCCTATGGTTTTTTATATGGTCAACGTGATCATTATTTGGTTGCTAAACATAGTGATGGGTATGATAATGGTAAGGCACATAATTTTTCCCTGCAACAGATTAAAAGTGTCGAAATTCTGCCGGATATTTTTGACAGTTCCGAATTTGATTTGCAGGCGTATGCTTTGGAATCTTTCGGCGCTTTTCATGAAGAACCGTTTGATGTGGAATGGCTGTTTAGCGCTGATGTGGCTAACGAAGCCAAAAATTTCATCTTTCATCCTAAACAAAAGCTGATAGAAAACCCCGATGGTACATTAACCGTTAAATTCAGAGCCGGTGGCCGTCGTGAAATGGATTGGTTTTTATACACTTGGGGCGATGATGTCAAGGTTATCAAACCCAAAGATTGGTATAAGAAGAAATAAAGGCGAAATTATAAACCTTAACCTAAAAGTCCTTCGTTAATTAAAATAACCATAATTACCAAATAATCAATTTCTCCGTCTGCCTGATACAAATATGTTCCGGATCTGTAATCTGCAATATATTCGCCGTTAATTTGGTATAATATCCGGCCGCTTCGATAATCTTCAATATAATTATCTCGGATTTCGTATAAAAATTGTCCGCTCCGGTAATCTTCTATGCGATTATCTTTGATTGCATAAAGTGTTATGCCGGTTTTATAATTTTCAAAACGATTATCTTTCAGTTCATAAAGAGTTATACCAGTGCGATAATCCTGCACACGACCTGCAGATATAATATACAGCGTTTGTCCGGTATGATAGTCATTTATTTTGACCTCGTTGCTACTACCGGCAGAAGCACCACCTATGGCGCCTAAAATAATAAATACGGCTTTGAGCACTTTGAACGGTAGTTTTACGATAAACCAAATAATCCTTTTCAGAGACATTGTTATTTTCCTTCGATAACTTCTTTAATTTGTTTATTCCGAGCATCTAAACGATTCATTATATTGCGGTAGAATGTCCACCATTTTGCAACTTGTTTCTTTTCCTCATAATCACAAGGTAAAATTTCTTTTGGCCATCCTTTCTTTGGTAATGGTTCATCTCCGTTTTCACTCATTAAATCATAAACAGCAGAACAATCTTCGGTTACCCAATTATGTTTACCATCATAACTTTTATTTAAGCAGAAAAATTTTGCGTAATTTTCAAATGAACCAAACATTTCGAAATACTCTTTATCTTCTTTTGACATATCAAATAAAGGATTACTACCTGTAGGGAATCCGCTTTCATACATTCTTCTGATGCATTCGAGTGTTAAATCAAAACGGTCTTGAATTCTATCAGACATTCCTCGTGCCTGATTTATAGAGCAATCGTGTCGCGGAAACAGCATAAATCCGCCGATTGTATTTGCTTGTTGTAAATAATTTTCTATAAATTTTTTGTAATTTGTTTCTTTTACACCTTGGCAAAATTCCGAATGTTTCTTATTAATCTCAATACAATCTTTAATTTCTTTCATCAGATAACGCATATTTCCATAAGTTCTATGCCAATAGATACTCATTATGGAATCACTGCCTAAAATTATTTTATCATCTTTTGTTTTTTTCTCATCTTTTATTATTATTTCACAGCGACATCTTCCATGGCGTTCAATATCTTTAATATTAAATTTTTTGTGTTGAATATTCCATACTCTAATATGTGCTTCATACAAATTATAGCTGTTAACATCCGGATCAGGTAAGGCGTCATAACTGTTTTTATAGTTATAAATTTTAGGACAATCTTTTTCCCATACATCTACTCTTAATTTTGCAAAATTTTCCAAAAATTTGTGTCCGTTTTTACCTGAATCATCAGCAAAGCATAACTTAATAAATTCTTCTGCCGTGCAATTTTCTACATTATTACTCATAGCTGTTATCTCCTTGTTACCAAAAACCTATTTTATTATTTTCCGCTTGTCAATACGGTTAATCTGTTCTTTATAATGCAATAATATCTTTCTTACTCTGTAGTTTTTATAAGTGTATTCTAATGCCGTTTTACCGCTATCATCACGTATATTCACATCTGCCCCATACTCGAGTAATGCTTTTATAACTTCAGGATTTTTATTTCCATACGCCGCCATAAACAGGGGTGTATCTCCATTGTTATCTCTGGTATTGATGTCTGCGCCTAAATCTATCATTTTTTTAACAACATCATAATTATCCTTGATAAATCCTAATACAGCACACATCAACGGAGTCATTTCATCTTTGCCTCTGCCATCAATATCGGCTCCGCTTTTTACCAATAAATCAATCAATTTCGGATTTTTACTGTAATCTGCTGCTAAAAACATCGGTTTGTTATTAAGATTAACATCAGCGCCTTTATTAATACAAAATTCAACACCTTCTATGCTATCGGCACGAATTGCATAATCTAAAGCAGTCCATCCTTTTTCATCCGACTTATTAATATCCGCACCGTTTAGGAGTTTTGCTTTCCATCCGGCTATATCAAATTTTATTCTGCCCATTTTCCGGTTCTTTTTTAGTCGTAATTGTCATTAACTGCCGGAGCAAACTTTCGGCTTGCCGTAATTGTTCATTAATCCGGCCAAGAGTTTCCTTATCTTGCTCGCTGATATGAAGTGTTGCCACACTGGTTTTGATTTGCTCTATCATCGGCATAAAATCGTGATAAAAGGCTTTAACTATTGAGGACATTGTTCCGATTTTCGCTTTAGATATTTCATCTGTCATTGAATTGCTCCGTATTTGGGTTATTAAGTTCTATAAAAACAATAAAACACAAACACACGACAAATTCTGACGTATTTAATTATGGTATAAAAATAACTTGCCAAGTATATAGTTCATAGTTTGGTAATTTTAAAACTATAAAGTTATAAAAATGATGCTATTTTCCCCGATTTTATGATAAAAAATTGCTTCTTTAACTGGACTGATGGGCAATACCAAGTGCAGTATAACATTGTTGCATTTGCTCTGCAAAAGCGTTATGCGCGGAGTTAAACGCCGAGAATATAGAGCATATTTTCAAGTTTAATGACAAAGCAGAACACTTTTGCAGGCAAACCCGAAGGGCAAACTTCAAAATTTCATATAAACACCAATTTTCCTCGCACTGTATGCCCAATACAGCCGCTCAAAAAATCAGTATTTCTCTGAAATTTTGAAGAATTGTGCGACAAACGTCATATTGTACTTGATATTGCCCCAT
>JAFUSA010000015.1 GCA_017480745.1 Alphaproteobacteria bacterium | reverse complement strand
GCTTAGCAATATACGATAAATGGGGAAATGCACGTTTCAGGTATCGCAACAGAGAATTCTGGTGTCGAGGATACTATGTGGATACGGCGGGAAAGAACGAAAAAAAGATAGCCGAATACATAAGAAATCAACTAAAGGAGAATGCTGAATCCAGTCAGATGACATTCGATTTAGACCCGTTTACGGGTAGCAAGTAATAATCGCCCGGTCAGACTGACGAACGCCCTTTAGGCGTCATAGCTGGTAATGTGAGCCTTATAGGCGTCTAATAAGAACCGCCGGCTAAGCCGGCGGGTCCCTTTTTTGTTTAAAAGACCCCTAAATAACGATTTTTCGGTATTTTCACATAAGTGAGACAGTTTGGCTTTACGATATAACCATTTAGAACGCAGAAATCATACCTATTATTTTAGGTATTGGATATGTCGGTTCGGGCAAAACAGAAAGACCGCATATTCTATCAACTCTCCTATTCGGATGCCAACCATTACACGGACAAGATGTCCAAGTGGTTCGGCAGATACTTGGATGAACTCGGTATCAAGAGCAAACGGAAGGTATTTCATAGTTTTAGACACACAGTAAAGCCAGAACTTCGTGATGCTGGTGTCGGTCAAGAATACCAAAATGCGATTTGCGGTTGGGAAGGACAAGATACAGGTGAGCGAACTTATGGTTCAAACTTCAAGATAAACGTGCTTTATAACGAACTCTGCAAATTGAAATATCCTTTCTTGGATGAAAATTTGAAGAAAATCAGGGAGCGGCAAATAACCCCTCGCCTTGCCCTGCAATATCGCCTCTATCCGAACGTGGATAGAACTCCGGACTTCGCCAAGAAAAAGAAAGAGGTATAGGGAGAGAACTTAAGTTAGATTAAATTCATTTGAGCAGGATTTTCATCCTTTTGTGGTATATCAATTACAAGCCCATCTGGTATAGGAAGTAATTGTTTTTCATTAAAAGAGTATACAATATTCGCTGAAATGATTACACGGGCTTTAAGATTTTTTCCATATACTGTTCTGTATTCGAAGTACACTAACATCTCGTCATCTAAATTGCTTGACTTTATTGGACACAACCCCTTAATAAGTTTATCTTTAAAATCATCATCCTTCATATAAAATGTTATCTTTTTATTATTTGATACAAGTCTTCCTGTCCAAGGCATATTATCATCTACGATGGTCGGATTAGTTATAATAACTTTTTGTAATTTATAATAAACATCATCGTCATTAGCGGGAAGTTTTGTTATATGGTTAGGAAATTCGTTTCTTTTTACAGTAAAATAATGTTTTCTACTGCATCCAATTCCTTTAATGCCAGTATTAGGCTGTAAACAACTTTCATAAAAATTATTTTTGGCCTCAAAAGAATCTCTAAACTCCCTCGGAGTCATATTCCAGTTTTTTAATGTATTAATATCAGCTAAAATAAAACTGCTTAATGAATACATATATAGCTTCAGTGCTATTTTAGCATTCAACAGCATGTTATCTTTCGCATTTAATACCCTTTTAATCTCTTGTTCTATTTCATCAAAAACCAAACACCCTGTTTTATCCGCCCAACTTTTAAGGCTTTTATCTGTATATCTTTCAGATAGAAAATTTAAAAACCATCCAGTTACAGCAACCTCTATTGGATGATTTGATACAATCAAATCCAAAATTTCCATAAATCCACCATTTTCAGGGGGAACAACATAAATCTCTGGATTTAACTTACTATCAAAGAATTTTTTACTGAATTCTTTTGATATTTTATCTATAGATATACCTGTCGTTAAGAAGACATCTAATGGTATTTGATGTTTATCTGTATCAAAATGGATACATAATTCTTCTTGAAAAGATTCTTTGTTTTTGTTGTACATTTTATTTAGTCTCTGAAAGTGCATTACATGTTAGTATGTTATATCCAAACGTAAATCGCTCAATATAAATAATTGATTCATTAACAATAAAAACTAATAATATTATGTCATCACAATAATCATTAGTATGAAGCCAAAAAACTCTTACTTAAAACACGCTGCTCTTAAATTTATTAAGATTTTATCTTATAGATTGTAACCATTGTTCTAATCAAAAATGTTAACAAATATCTCTTTTTTAACATTTTATCAGAAAAGCCCGAAAATACTATAGTTTTGAAAATAGCTAAAATACCTCAAATAAAAAAATGTTAAACTTTGTGCTGATTGAGAGGATTGTTTAACATTATGCAAAAAATTTACATTGACTCGCCTCAAAGGCAAATTTATATATAAAAGCATAGAAATTCATTTGGGAGAAAAAATATGTTGAAGGTTGTTTTATATGTCATCATTTTGGCAGCCATTGTTATCGGCGGAGCAAGTTTTTATCATCTGCGCCGTGTTGCGGCCAAAAATAAAGCCGAAATGGCTAATTTTGATAAAGAGGTCAAATTGAATACCGATTTAGGCAAAGTTCTGGTCGTTTACTATTCCCTCACCGGCCACACCAAGGATATAGCCGAACAGATTGCCGTTAAAACCGGTGCCGATATTTTTGAAATCAAAACCGTTGAAACATATTCTTCGCCGTCGGTTTATATGAAAAGCAAGAAGGAGCTGACGAGCAAAAACTATCCTGAGCTACAAGGAAATCTTCCGAATGTGGCAGATTATGATACCATTTTTGTCGGCGGTCCGGTCTGGTGGTATACGATGGCTCCTGCGCTTTATTCTTATTTGAAAGTAACCGATTTCGGCGGTGCTCGTGTAGTTCCGTTCTCTACGCAAGGTAGCAACTTTGGCTCATTCTATAAAGATTTTGCGGATATGGCTCAAAATGCGCAAATCCTGCCGAGCGAAAATTTCAACAACATTGATGAAAAGTATAAAGAGCAAGTTTCCAATAAAATCAACGCTTGGCTGAATAAACTTTCAAAATAAATCCGTTATAATCAATTACCCATTTTCTCTTTCGGATATGTCAACACAAAGGGTTGTTTTCTTTCATCTTCCGGAAGTATCTGATGGTCAAACCAAGACCAGAAAAAGTTTTCCCCGTTTTCAATACCATATCCGTCTTGATTATGGTCAGCCGTGTCATACGTATCGGCAAAAATCAGCACATCATCAGCGGTTTCTTTTGTTCCCATGGTATCATAGCCGATAATAACTCGCCAATGCCCGCCCATAAAAACATTTTCCACCATAATCGGGTGCCCTGATTTTAATTGCTCTTGCACAAAAGCCGCAAACGGCTCATAATCCTCAAGCGGTTGCCAATCATCAAGATTTGTTTTAACATTCCACCCTAAATTACGGAAATAATTTGCAATGCCTTTAACACTCGTTCCGGTTTCAAAACTCGCACCCATTTTTTCTATCAGTTCTTCTTCGGTAGCACCTTTTTTCCCATAATACTGCAAAATGGTTAAAGCCGCCGCCGGACCGCATGAATATTCCGTTGTTTGCTGAAAAGTCGGATAATGACTCAAAACTGTTAAGTTTTCATTTGACTTCATTTCAAAAACATCCGGCATAGTGAAGTATGGCGATTCACTAAATCTCGGGGCTTCGGCTTCTTCTAGTAATTTATAAAAATGCTCTATATCCTGCAAGTTCAGGCCTTCAGTGCACATTATGCTGTAATAGCCGCTTTCGGCCGCAAAATTCACAACTTTATAGTTGTTTTCATCGCCACGAACCGCAAATTTTACACCATTTTCAAGCGTAATCGTTTTGTTGACCGGATAATGATTATAGTCGCCGGAAATGTCGATAATTCCGTTTTCATCCGCCTCACCTTCCGCTGTTGTGGACTTACGCACAATCACGTTGCGTTTTTCATCCATCGGAAAGCGGAACTCAAACATTCCTTTCATTGCCCGAACCGTATAATTTTCCACGTTTAGCGGAAAGTTAAAGCCGGCTTTTGCTGCTCCGCAACTGATATCATTTCCGCATTCTTTCCACGGATTTGGCATACTTTGCGCCGAAATTGCACTCAATCCGGCCATGCCTAAAAACACTATAAAAACTGTCTTTTTCATCATTTTTACCTCATTTTAAGGTAATATTAGAGCAATTTTGGTTAAAAAATCAATACATTTGCCCAAAAATTTTATAGTTTTGAATTTCGTAATTTGCGAAAAATTAATTTTACTTCTTCTGTTGGAACATATTTTTTTTCATCATTCCATAAAAATCGGTGGCTGAAAACTTTTCCACGATAAATGTAGGAGAATAAGTATTTGCTATAAATTTTACCGATATTACATAAATTTATTCCATCAGATATGCTTACTGGCAAGCATATCTGCCGACACCTTTGGTGTCGTGGCACCAAGTTTCAAACAAATATAACGTTACAAATGTATCAGCTTGCCCTTCGGGGCATTAAAAATTGTAAACAATTTTTAATGATGGATATATTTTTTATAATGACTATTATCCTATTACACGCTAACCAAAAGTAAACAAATATCTAAAATACGGGCAAGCGAAGGCGTTGATTACAAATCCGGTAACGATGAAATTTGCGCACGGTCTGGTCTTTAATTTGCTCCGATTGGCAAAAATCCAGTCAAAATGGCTCAAAATCCATAGTCTGTTTATGCTATATTTTGGCATTTTCTACAGCATTTACAAGCATTTGCTCGTTGTAGTTAAAATATTTTTGAGTTGTTGAAATTTGACTATGATTTGCAAGCCGCTGCACGATGCAAATATTCACCCCTGCATTGACCAATTTTGAAACGAACAAATGCCGTCCTAAATGGCTTGCGCCCTTGATTCCAAACTTGCTATAAATGGAACTGAACAAGCGGCTGATGCTTACTCGGTTATAGGGTTTGTTTAAGGGCCGCCGCCATTTGACCTACCGGAGCCCATTTCTTCCATATCCACCACTTCGTGCTGCAATTTTTCAAGCTGTTGCTTACGATAGGTTAAATCTGAGTCGTCTTCCGGATTGATTAAGTTATCATTACCACCGGCAGCAAGGTTTACGGCTTTCATTCGGCCTTCAACGCGGGCTTTTAGTTTGATATATTAGACGGCAGATGGGCTGATAAAGAACGCCCTTGCGTTGATACATACAAAAACATTCTCAACCGTTATCCGGATGACGATGATAGTTACTCTATAATGGTTGATTTCCAGCATGAAAGAATATCTTATCCCAAACAAGAAGGTCTTTGGGATGATGATAACCTTGTGTATGTTATGGATACACACCGATAAAAGAAGGAGGCTTTTTGGCCTCCTTTACTCTTGCAATAAAATAAGATTTTTCATCTTATACACAGGTTTATTTTTATATTTTTCTTATTTTAAACTTGACAACTATCCTGTTTTGTGTTAATAGATACGCTACTAAAATAGTATATTTCTAAACAAATTGCAACGGTTTTAACACTTCTGCAATTTGATTATGCGTCAGCATATAATAAGAAATATATGATTTTAATGAGATTTTAACAACAAAATATGGAGATAAAAGATGAAAAAATTAAAAATAGGAGGCCTAAATGGATATTTGGGACGAAATTAAAAAACTGTCCGGTTACCAATCCGGTCGCGGCGGGGTGGATAGTTACGGTGTTGACCACAGCGGATTTTCAACGCGTGATGAGTTGGAATATCAAAGCGCGCGGTTGGCAAGAGAAAATCAACTGGCGGAGAATTTCAGCAAGCAAGGGATATCCGAAGAAAACTATCCGCAATTCGGCACAATTTTTTTGGGGAGGAACGCCTGAAAATAACTACGGCTTTGGCACTTCAAACATTAAGCAAAACATTGAAAACGTAACAAATCAGCTGAATAACAACGCAAATAACGGGCAAGTCACTACAAATTCCGACTATACGGTCAACACCGAAAGCTTGGTCGGCAAACCAAGCAGTTATTTTCAAAATAATATCCAACAACAGTTGCGTATGCCTGCAGGAACGCAACAACAAATAACCATGCCGAGTTATGAATTGCAACAACAATTACAACAACCAAGCACTTGGGATAAAGTTAAAAACGCAGCGAATAATTTTGCCGGAGGAACGGAGGCTTTTTCGGTTGGTTATGCTACCGGTGCAACATTAGGTAACTTTGATGAAGGAATGGGAGCGGCAACTGCGGCTGTTACATTAAACCCAAATAATTATAGTATGGGACGTGATGCAATCAGGCAATTGCAAAATGATTTACAACAGCAACATCCGATAGCTTATGGTGTTGGTGAATTTACCGGCGCGATGACTACTCCGATGCATTTGGCAAAAGGAGAAAATTTTAAACAGAAAGCGTTTAATGCTCTAACCGACACCTTAAATGCTTCCGCCGGATATGCCGAAAATTGGAACGATTTTGGGACTAATCTGGCGGTAAACGGAATTGCTAATATAATTGGGTTAACTGCAGAACAATTGCCATTATGGAGAGCATCGGCAAGACCTCTTATGCAGTTTGGTAAGAAATTTTTTAAGCAAGGGATAAATTCTTCTGCTGACAAAGTTAAAAATATGTATTATAAGGAAGAAGATGAAGAAAAATACTATTAAGAATAAAACGTAACAAAGAGAGCAGAATATGGAAAAAGAGGATAAAAAAGAAATTATAAAAAATAATATTTTTAAGTGTATCGATCTCATACTCAATTTATTAATTGCATTTGGAATCTTTATAATAATTGTATTTCATATAATTGGTCCTTTTTTTCCTATTCTGTTCTTATTCGATTTTTGTTTTGTAGTCGGGTATCCGCTGTTTTTGCGATATGTATTAAAAAAGAAGTGGTTTGAGTGCACAAAGGATTACTATCTTAAAATAAAATATATTTTGCTTCCTTGGTTGATAATGGAACTCGTAGTATTGTTATATTATCACAAAGCAACATATTTTATAATTAAAACCGTTATGGAAGACAGCAACTGATAATTTGATTTGCTTCTCGTTATAGGATATTGGAACCAGTACTATAAGGGATTAGATGAGGATGAAGCTCAAAAAGATAGATTTCATGATTTAGGTGTAAATGCAAATGGTCGGTTGCGTGGAAATTCTGGGTTATACAATAGCGCTCAAGATGCTTGTGCAGATTATCGCAATAAAAATCCGGCTTTTCCTAAGAAATATTGGTAAGAGGAGATATTATGCATTATTCAAAAGTAATTAAAATTTGTATCATTTTAGCAGTTCTGTTATTTGGTAGTTGGAAGTATTTTGTTTTTTTAGAACAGAATGGCTGTTTGGATGAGGGTAATGTTTGGGATTACAACGAAAATCGTTGCCGTGAAGATTGTTTAGCCTGGAACAAAATTAACGGTTGCATTAAGTTGACAGATGACCAAATAGAACTTTTCAAAAAATGTCGTTATAAATCGGCAGGTTGTGTAGCTAAAGAAGTTTTTAACGAAATTTGCTTAAATAATAACTTGCCGCTAAATAAAAAGACTGGAGAATGTGATACGGAATTTACATTGGATAAATGTCATAAACTCGGTGAAGATTGGATTTATCCTAAAAGCTGTGAAAAATAATAAATTTAAACAACTTACAGCTTAAATGAATCTCAAGAGCCGATTGACAATCGGCTCTTTTTATTATATTTTGAACAAAATTAAAAACAAAACCACAGGTGGCAAAATGAAAAAGATAGAGAAGCCAAAACTTATCAAAACCATTTTATTACTGCTCTCAACACTTCTTTTTCCTTTGCAATTTTTTAGTATCGCTTTTTATTTTATTCCAAGTTTGTATATTGGTGTTGCCGTTCCTTATTTAATCTGGAAAATCTGGTTCGCTAAAGATAAATTGCTGTATCATATTTTGTATATTCGAGTATAAATGCTCCGGACACGGATGATTATAGTATTCCTTTTTCTGCATATATGTCATCAAGATGAATATAACGAGCTTTGTCGCTAAAAGAAGGAGGCCTTGTGGCCTCCTTTACTTTTTTTTGCAAAAGTAGACATTCGGTCCCAAAGTTTATGAAATTTGTTTTATTCTGTTTTCTATCAATGCCTTTATTTGAGCAACAATCTCTGTTTTGATACCGTTTCCGGCAAATTGCTTATCAAGTTCCAGTAATGCCGCTGTTATTTTGGCGCTCATTTCATCAATAATCTTTTCCACCATTGTCGGCTTAATTTCCAAATCTTTTGCCATGGCAATAAAATGACTGCGATGAATTAAATTCGGATTGTATTCACCTCCGACAGACATTGCCAAATTCGGCGAAAGCACTGTATAAACCTGCGTTGATACCAAATCATACAATGGCGAAAGTTCATATTTGCCGCCACGATGCAGAAAAGAAAAATTCTTGCCGTGAGCATCGGAATTACCGATAATGAAGTTAAATACTATGGTTTTCAAAAAATTCATTAAAGCATCGGCCTTGCGATTAAAGTCAGCCGCAGCAATAAACTTATAGCATTGCTTAATGCTCGGCCCGCCTTCCTTTTGGTATTTTTTATCCGGCATACACAACGCTTGGCAAAAATCCTCTTGATGGACTCGTCTTAATCCCGATGGTGAAGTATTATCGGCTTCACGGTCAAAGCGTTTAACAACATAACCGGACTGACCGCTAAAATTCTTTATAAACGAATGAGCAGTCGGCAATCCGATAAGTTTTGCGAGCGACATACAAAAATGCTCATTGTAAATAATGTCCTCAAAATACGGATTTTGTGGTTTGATAATATGTGTTGAGATATACAAACCTTGCGGAAGATAATAATTATCCGAGTTTTCCAGCAGAATAGCCAAAGCAATTTTTTGCTGAGCACCGGCCAGAGATAAACGGATTTCTTCTCCGACCAACAAAGGTATCTGTGCCTGATTTTTCAGCAGTTCTGCTATTTTTTCTTCACTTATCGGCGTTAATCCTGACGGTTCGTCTTCTCTTTTTGCGCCTTGAGGATATAGTTCAACCGCACCGGCACACTCGCCGCCGATTTCCTTTAAGAGCGCAAACGGATTGTTTGAAGACACCTGTTTATAGCGCGCAACGGCTTCACGAATACCTTCTTCAGGCAACAAATTGTTGAAGAAACTGCGTGTAAGCTTATCGTTAAAAGCTTCTTTTTGTAACGGCAGATTGACCGATAAAGGTGTATCGGCATCTTCATTGTACTTAAAAGAAAGCCGAGAGTTTTTTTCGGTCAGTTTGCCTATTTTTTTACCATAGAAATATACATCTAAAGCCGACATATCATTCCTCCGAGTTTATGTTAATGCCTAAAACGTCCAAAACCTTTAATACCTTGCTGATTTGGCAGGTTTCTTTAGCTTTCTCAATATCCACGATAAACCGTAAACCGACGTTGCACAATCCCGCAAGTTCGGTCTGAGTTAAGTTTTGCTTTTTCCGCTCGGTTTTAATCAGAATAGCAATATCTTGTGCTGTTTTAATCTTCATATTTTCCCTCTCGGTAAAATTATAACATATTAAAAATTAAAATCAAGTAAATTTTACCGAAAGGGAAAATATTTTTTAATTTTGTTGCAAATGTGTTCAAATATTACCGATAGGTAAAATTTGTTGCCAACTCCATGAAATGTGTTAAATTACCGAAAAATTAATTTGACTTTTGAGTGCAATTTTGTATGCTGTCTTTAAGTTGCAGATGGGTGTGACACAATAATGTGACACAAAGTGTTGCCATACCTCCGCCCATGAGAAAATATTTTTGAAAATACAGAGGTTTAAAGGGTTGACAAAAGCGCTTACAGCCGCCCCAGCCACAGTTCAAAAATCGTCTTTAAGGGCGATTTTTTCTTTTTAAATCAAGCGTTTATACTGGTTCGAATGTTTGATATAAAACAAGCCATACACCAGACAATCTTCGAACTAATTTTGATTAGTTTTCTTAAAAATCAAGCAGTTAACAATTTTGAGCCTTTTTTCTTGCCTATTTCATCTCATAGCAATTTTTCATCATTTTTGAATATGTGATTATCAACTTCGGATTCATAACAAACAGAAGTTATATTACTGATTTTTGGATTTTTTTAATACACTTTTTGGTAAATACTTATTGCAACCACCGCTTTCAAGCATATAATGGTTAATATCAATTATACCATTAGATTTTATGTCATCTAAATAGACTTTGCCTAAAATACGGCCGAAAGAATCACGTTTTTCCCACTCAACTCTTATATATCTGTGGTCTTTAAGTAATTTTTTTAGTATTTTCCTTGATTGCTTACCTTTTTCAAGCACTTCATCATATGACAAACTATAATATTGTTGTTGAAACTTTGCTCTTTTATTCTTTTTAGTCTCATAACAATCAACATCAAGCAGTCTTATTTTAGTATTTTCATTGTTCACAAATGCACTTAAAGTATCACCATCATTTATTTTGATTATAGTTGCAACGAATTCGTGCGCACAAACCATCTGCACATAAAATAAAGCAAAAAATGTAGTTGCAATAAACTTAAACAATGACAAACACCAATCAGCCCAAGTAAAACGCACTAGGTGGTGGATGTCGTTACTACAAACAATGTGATAAGTAGCCCACATATTCGTGCAAAGCCTTATTTCAGTGGCATCCACCATATCGGTGTCTGCCCAACTGGTTAAAATAGGTATTTTTACACAAAAACACCATTTCATTGCCCACATTGTTTAGGATAACGATTCCTTGCTAGGTTTGGGCACTTCCCAACAAAGCACACTATAAGCATATAATCTTAACAAATCAATAAAAAAGGATGTGAAAATATTTTTTTGCTACATATACCGGTCGGGGTCCCCTATTTTTAGCAACTTCTCAAAAACTAAAATTTTCACAAGAAAAATGACTTAGCACTAAAATTTTATTACATTTTCCCAAAATTAGCTCATTTTTAAGGCCTTCTTACGCGTAGAAATAAAATTTTATATAGTCATTTCCAGTAGATTTTGTTTTACGTTTTCTTAAATACATAGTTATAAGGTTTTAAGAGTTAAAACTTGTTTTCTTATAAGTAAAGAAGTTTATAGCACTATGCTAATCTACCAAAAATGATAAAAAGAAATCCCAATTTCACTAAGTATTAATATTGTGGTTAATTGTATATAAAATTTGACTTACAATGAAATCCTTAGAATAATAGGCTCAGCTTCTTTAGGAGGATATAATGAGTAATATTGGTTCAACGTGGAACATATGGGATTTACATTTTCATACCCCATCTTCATTTGACTATCAAGATAAATCCGTAACAAATGAGGATATTGTTACATCTTTAGTAATGAACAATGTAAGACTTATTGCCGTGACGGATCATAATCTTATTGATAATGAAAGAATTAAAGATCTTCAGATAATTGCCGGAAATAATTTAACTGTTTTACCTGGTATTGAGGTAAGAACAGGTTGTGGAACTGGAGAAAACATCCATATTATTGGTATTTTTCCTTGTAATGCTGATATAGATAAGATTAACAGAGCTTTTTTGGCCACAGGTGGTATTGATGAACAACGCTTAAACGGAAGAAAAGATGATGAGATTTATGTAAATTTAGATACGGCAATCAATATTATACACGATAATATGGGCATAGTGACAATACATGCAGGGAAAAAAGAAAATGGTCTTGAAATAATTACAAATAAACTACCAACATCTAGTGCGATTAAGCAAGATATTGCAAAAAAGATTGATATATTTGAAATGGGAAAAATTCAAGATATAGATGATTACAAAAAACATGTTTTTCCTTCAATAGGTTTTTCTAAACCTATGATAATCTGTTCTGACAATCATAATATAAATAATTATAGTGTAAAATCTTCTCTTTGGATCAAAGCAGAACCAACATTTGAAGGGCTTAGACAAGTATTAGTTGAATTTGAAGATCGTATTTTCATAGGAGATAGGCCAGAAAAGCTGAAAGATTTACAAGATAATAAAAATAAATATGTAAAATCTTTATCTATCAGTCCTCAAGATGAAAAAACAGGAGATTTCGGATGGTTTGAAAACATTAATGTAGAGTTTAATCCTGGCTTAATTTCTATTATTGGGAATAAAGGAAGTGGG
>JAFUSA010000014.1 GCA_017480745.1 Alphaproteobacteria bacterium | reverse complement strand
TGTAAAGCTTGCTCCGCCTTCTTCTGCCAATACTTTTGTTATTGCTGCAGTTAAGGTCGTTTTACCGTGGTCAACGTGGCCGATTGTGCCGATGTTGCAGTGCGGTTTCGTTCTTTCAAATTTTTCTTTTGCCATTTTAATTTTCTCCAATTAAACATTTAATTTACCGGACGGACGATTGGCATACCGTCCATCCGGACGTCTTTAACATTAAATTTAAGCTGATTTAGCTTTAATAGCTTCGGCCACTTCTCTCGGAACCTCAGCATAATGATCAAAAATCATGGTATACTGAGCACGACCCTGAGAAAGCGAGCGAAGAGTGTTTACGTAACCAAACATTTGCGCCAGCGGAACAAAGGCATCAACCACGCGGGCATTACCGCGCTGATCCATACCGTTTACCAAACCGCGACGAGAGTTTAAGTCACCGATAATATCACCCATGTATTCTTCCGGAGTTACTACTTCAACCTTCATAATAGGTTCAAGCAACTTCGGTGCAGCTTGTGCCATACCTTCACGGAAAGCGGCACGGGCAGCAATTTCAAAACACATAACGTTAGAGTCTACTTCGTGATATGCACCATCATAAAGAGTGGCTTTAACACCGGTTACCGGATATCCGGCAATAACACCGCTATCCATAGCCGATTTCAAGCCTTTTTCAACACCAGGGATATATTCCTTTGGAACATTACCACCAACAACGGTATTTTGGAACTCAAAACCGGTATGATCTTCGGTCGGTTCAAACTTAATTTTAACCTTAGCAAACTGGCCGGCACCACCGGACTGTTTCTTGTGAGTATATTCAATATCACAAGGTTTTGTAATGGTTTCACGATAAGCAACCTGTGGATCACCGACATTAGCTTCAACCTTGAATTCACGTTTCAAACGATCAACAATAATGTCAAGGTGCAATTCGCCCATACCGGCAATAATGGTTTGACCGCTATCCGGATCAGAAGTTACTTTGAAAGACGGATCTTCCATAGCAAGTCTGCCCAAAGCCAAGCCCATTTTTTCAACATCGGCTTTGGTTTTCGGCTCAACTGCCAACTGAATAACCGGCTCAGGGAATACCATGTTTTCCAAAACAATAGGTTTGCTTTCATCACACAATGTATCACCGGTTGTAGTATCTTTCAAACCGGCCAAAGCAATAATATCACCGGCATACGCCTCCTTGATATCTTCACGCTTGTTAGCGTGCATCAAAAGCATACGGCCGATACGTTCTTTTTTGTCTTTAACCGAGTTATAAACATACGAACCTGCATTCATTACACCGGAATAAATACGAACGAAAGTCAATGAACCAACGAATGGATCGTTCATAATCTTAAAGGCCAAAGCCGATAACGGCTCTTTGTCATCCGGATGACGTTCATCTTCTACATCAGAATCCGGTTTTGTGCCTTTAATAGCCGGAATATCAAGAGGAGATGGCAAATAGTCAACAACGGCATCAAGCAATAATTGAACACCCTTGTTTTTGAAAGCTGTTCCGCAGAATACCGGCACAAAATCTTGCGCCAAAGTACCTTTGCGGATACATTTTTTCAGAGTTTCAAGAGAAACTTCTTTACCTTCCAAATAATCTTCCATAGCCTGTTCATCTTGTTCAACAGCCATTTCAACCAACTGATTGTGATATTCGTTCGCCTTGTCTAACATATCGGCAGGAATATCCTGAATTTCAATCGGCGAATCTGCTGTATCACCGGTATAAACAACGGCTTTCATTTTCAACAAATCGATAACACCGCGGAACTCAGCTTCAGCACCTAACGGCAACTGCATAGCCATCGGGCGAGCGCCCAAACGATCAACAATCATATCTAAACAACGATAGAAGTTGGCGCCGATACGATCCATTTTGTTGCAGAAGCAAATTCTTGGAACATTGTATTTGTCGGCTTGTCTCCATACAGTTTCTGATTGCGGTTCAACACCGGCAACCGAATCGAATACGGTGATGGCACCGTCTAATACGCGGAGTGAACGTTCAACTTCGGCTGTAAAGTCAACGTGGCCCGGAGTATCAATAATATTGATGCGGTAACCGTTCCAATAACATGTTGTAGCTGCCGAAGTAATTGTAATACCGCGTTCTTGTTCCTGTTCCATCCAATCCATGGTAGCAGCACCATCATGAACTTCACCAATTTTGTGATTAACACCGGTATAGAACAAAATACGTTCGGTAGTAGTTGTTTTACCGGCATCAATATGAGCCATGATACCGATATTTCTGTATAATTCCAATTTATGTGTTCTTGGCATTTTCTCGTTCCTCTATTAGAATTTATAATGAGAGAATGCTTTGTTGGCTTCGGCCATTCTGTGAGTATCCTCACGTTTTTTAACGGCAGAACCTTTGTTTGCAAATGCGTCTAACAATTCGTTAGCCAAACGATCGGTCATTGTTGTTTCCGAACGTTTTTGAGCAGCAGCCAAAATCCAGCGAATAGCCAAAGCCTGACGGCGTTCCGGTCTAACTTCGCAAGGAACTTGATAAGTTGCACCACCCACACGGCGAGAACGAACTTCAACAACCGGTTTAACATTTTCCAAAGCGGTATTGAATACTTCTAACGCATCTTGTTTAGATTTAGAAGCGATAATATCAAAAGCAGAATAAACGATTTTTTCAGCAACTGCTTTTTTACCATCTTCCATAACATTATTAATAAATTTCGCAACTACCTTATTGCCGAATTTAGCATCAGGCAGCACATTTCTTTTTTCAGCACTATGACGACGTGACATTATCTTATCTCCTATTTAGGTCTCTTAGCACCGTATAAAGAACGGCGTTGACGGCGTTTAGATACACCCTGAGTATCAAGGGTACCACGAATGATATGATAACGAACACCTGGCAAGTCTTTAACACGGCCTCCTCTAATCAGCACCACTGAGTGTTCTTGAAGATTATGACCTTCACCAGGGATATAGCTGATTACTTCAAAGCCGTTTGTTAAACGAATACGAGCCACTTTACGCAAAGCTGAGTTTGGTTTTTTAGGGGTTGTAGTATAAACCCTTGTACAAACACCACGCTTTTGTGGACAAGATTTCAAAGCCGGAACTTTGTTTCTCTTCACTTTTGGTGTTCGTGATTTACGAATTAACTGATTAATTGTAGGCATCACATTTTCCTTAAGTTATTAAATTAATTACACAAAACTGACAACCGAATATCAGAATCCAGCCTCAATTCGCGCGCATAATAACACAAAAACAGCCGGAGTCAATACGTTTTTTTAATTTTTTGCATTTTTGTTGGCAATAGCAAAAAAATACAAGCGAAAATATTTTTAGATAAAATCCACTCGCAAGATAGAATTATTTACACGCGTTCAGCCCATGATTAAAATCCAAACAGTTATCATTTACGTCAACAAACATATCCAAAGTACAATTCGTTTTGAAATTAATAGCCGTCGAGCAAGAAGATAAAGCCGAATTTAAATCAATCGGAGTTTTATATAGATAAGCAGGACCTCCTCCAAGTCGCACTCTAATGGCTGTAATTCCGGCAACCGTCCAATCTTGTGTAAGCAGTTCAATACACACTTCATAGTCCAAGGGAATAGGATAACTAATGGAAAAAGCATTAGAATCCGTGTTGGAAGATTTATGCGCAGAAGCTAAACCAACACTATTTCCAAACACGTTTGTAAATTGTTTAAAGGTGCCATCATCTTTATATTCCCACATTTCATCGGGCACAAGTTTAGCTTTTTTAATTACTGTATTATTTAATCCGGCATAGCTCTTTTGTGGAGCAAAGAAGGAGCGTACATTTCCGGCAATTAAGGTTATTTGCTCAATAGTTTTATTGATGCGATACTTTTGCATTGCCTTACTATATCCGGCAATACCGCCAACCGACAAAACACCGATTATGGCCAACACGCCCAACATTTCTATCATAGAGCGTCCATTTTGATTTTTAATTTCTAAATTATTCATAATTCTATCTCCTTAAATTAAAGATTTACACACAAATTTTTGACCGCCATGCGGCGGTCGGGAGAGTTAATCAATCATAAATACCTAAATGATCTCCACAATCTTTAAGCTAAAAGCTCTGAACATCCATTGCAGACTCCCCAACCCATGTCGGAGATACTTTCATATCATTTTACAATGTTTTCAAACATTGAAGCATTTAAGAGCTGATTAAGGCCCCGAACCGAAGTTCTAACTCCATGATATCACAAAATTTGCAAATGTCAAATAAAAAGTTATAAAAATCTTTAAGATAATTTACCTTAATCTTGAAATAAAGATTTATGCATCATTTTATATACATCCGTATTATCATAAACTGCCTCAGAATCCCACTCATCACCATATATCCATAAAGGCACATAAAGCGGTGTATGATCATAAGAAAAATATTTACATGTTGGGGCTCTAAGAGCACCTGTTTCATGATCTGCTGTTATATAAACATTTACTGAATGATTTTGCGCAAATTGCCATACTTTTTTAACAGCAGCATCAAAATCTATTAATTGTTTTTTCATTTCGTATAAATCATTCTTATGCGATGCTTTATCAATTTTAGCACCTTCAATCATTACAAAATATTCTTTATCGTCCTCAGATAATTTTTGTAACAAATCTTCCACACTGTCGGACAAAGAAATAATATCAAACTTTAAATCGGCTTTTTTGCTAAACTCGTCACGCTCCCTACTAATTGTTTCATTATCATTACGACTTGTAGTGTGAGCATAAAAAGCCGATGGTGTTGCCCCTAAATCATTATCTGTTGTCATGATATAAACATTTTTTCCTTTTTCAACCGCCTCTTCGGCAATTGTCTTGCATACTTTCATATCAGGAGTAAGACCCAACCAGTAATTATTGGTTTTAATTCCACAAGAATATGTAGTAGCCGAAGCAGCAGAATCTGTTGTTTCATTATCTGCCGAAAATGTCATAACAGAAGCAGCAGACTGTGTTTTCAAAAACAAAGGTTGTTCCATTTCCGCACATGATAAATGATTATATCCCATGCCATCACCTATCATCAAAATAACACTCTTGGCATTTACATTATTGCTATAAATGACCAAAGAAAACAAAAAAATAAGACGCTTTAACATAACATTCTCGACGATTGAAGTGATAATTTATCTTTTGAAATAAACTTTGTATCTGTATAAGGTATTATGCTTAATATTAACTTTGATGTCAAGATCAAGTTATAGTATATTTCTTGTGGTATTGTTTATGATTGATTGCCAAACAATCTTTAAAAATTATCTGCCGACATTCGCTAAAAAGTGCCGGCAGAAAAATTTATACTATCCCTATTCTATAAATTCCAAGATCCGCTGTAAGAACCTTCAACACCTATGATAGTGCTGGCTCCGTATTTGCTTGAACCTCTATCTGTGGCCTGAAAATATTGCAAATATGGTCCCATGGCCAAACCGTTACAAATATCAACCAACATATTGGCTTTAACACTGAGTTCATATTCAAAATCTTTCGGATTATATGTGCTGTAAGCCACATAATCACGGAAATAACTTTCAAAATTAAAATCCACACCTTCACGCAAAGGATATACGGCATCCACCCCAACCTCATAAGCTAATTTAGTTGTTTTTTTGCTGTTGTATGTAAAATCGTATTCACCTACCAGCGCGGCATACATATTTTTTATATATTTACCGTCAAACATTTTTACACCGGATGTTCCACGAACAACTTTGGTGCGTGGAGCATCATCGTTTGCCTTAAACTCTGTCTGATAAGCAATTTGCGCAAACGGGCCGACGTCTGCATCCCAATAGCGCCATATTTTGCGGGCATAATCGGAAGAAAGCAAAATTTTATCGGCAGTTTCATTTTCCACATTAGGTCCATCTGCCGGACGCAATTTTGTTTTGCCATATTCCATAAACAGGTTATTATCCAATTTATATTTTTCTGCTTCTTTAATCATAGAAAAATCAAAAATACCTTTGATTACCGTTTCGCTGTCACCGCTTAATTTAGAATCCGGCGAACTTTTATATTCTTCGGAGTTCTTTATTTCGGTGGAAGACACTTCCAATCCGGCCTTATTCAAAACAGCCGACCAGCCGTATGTTTGTTCACCCTCATCCGCATTTGCACAAAGCGGTAAAGCCGACAAAAGAGCCGGCATCAGCAATAAGCTTAGTTTCTTAGTCATTTTGTAGTCCTTAATTGATTATTACTACCCTTAATATAGCGCAAGAATAAACAGGGTAAAGCATTTATATAGATAGTCTGCCTTTTTGTGGATAATTGCAACAATACAATCGGTAAAAATATTTTGAAGAAAGCTTGACAACACTTATTTTTAGTCTATTATTATCCTATTAGGGAGATGCAAAATATGTTGCGCTTTGCCGATTTAAAATATAGTGATACCGAGTTAGAAAACGATGCCATACATTATTTAACAACTCAAATGTATGAACCGGCATTTGCGGACAAAGTTAAGAAATATCTGGCCGATGATTTAGCCGATTTCAAAAATTATTATGACGACAACGAATACGCTTTCCATAACATATATTACGATGAATTTGTAACATCTTACGTTAAAGAAGGAGATAATATAATCCCGTGGATGGATTTGAATTATCTTTCTAATGATATGGAAAAAGATTTTCGGCGCCTGAATATGAGCGACGAAGAAGTTGAAGATTATGCTATGTATTTAGTTTCAGAATTTCGCAAAAATGCTTTCTTTTCACACATGGAGCCATATTTTTTGGGTTATGACGCGGTTGTGGCAACCGTTGTTTCCGGATATTCGCGCAATCCGGTATTTTCAATCTACTCCATAGTGCGTGAATGGGCAATGGCACTGCATTTGAAAAAAATGTATCCTCAACTCACACGCAAATTCGGTTATAACTACCAAAATATTCGAGAAAAATATAGCGGAGACGAGCGTTTACGTCGGTTAATTGATTATCGGGATAAATACAAGTTAACTATCCGCAACATCAATGCATTGCGAGCTGTTCATTCCAGTGTGTTTGCCTACACTTACCTTTATTTGCGAGCAGTTCTGTCGCAAGAAGCGACTTTTATTGAAGATTTTATTATGGACAACGCCTCTTCACAGATTTTTTTGCTGTTACAAGGTGAAAATATCCAAAATGTTGATTTTATGTTTGTTAAACACGCGCTAAAACAACTAAAACAAGGGCGTTGCAAAGAATTGATAAATCCAGACGCCTCTATTGATTGGGATGGTGTTTACGATTTTGTTACGGAAGTAATTAATGACGTCGGCGGAATAAGCAACTTACGTGATATGGGAGTTGACGGCATTCAAGCCAAAACAATTCGTTCCTTTTGGAACAAAAGCGCTAACTTACAGAAAATGCTCAAAATCTTGCGCCGATTGGCAATGGATAACAACGATCCGATTATAAACTCATTGATTGAGATGTGCGAATATCGTTTGGGACGGCCGTCTGTAAACAGAAAAAAAAGAATGGAACGTTTTTTGGAAGAAACCAGACGCTTGGTGATGCGACAATCGTATGAAATTACACGCCCACGCACCATGGCACAAGAATTGATAGCCGCCTTCCCTTCTGTATTTTTGGTTTATTTTCAATGGCATCACAATTTTCGCACCATATACCCTAAATTTCCGGCACAAGAAGCTTATAAAGCACAAATGGAAATTGATAAACGCAAACAACTGGAAAATAACTCTCGCCAACGTGCCGACAATTACGAAAAAACAGAACTTTTGAAAAAACGAGATGAATATTATAATCGTGAGCGAAAGCAATCCGACAGGCAAGCTTCAGACAAGTTAAGTTTTGTTATGAACGAAGACAATAAACTCAAACAACAAAAAACTCTAAATGAAAAAAATATGCGAGAAAGCATTAATATTGAAAAGCTTAAAAATAACCAACAGAAAGAGCAACGTAACACCTCTAACAATGATTTGGCTATTGCGCTCAATATTAAAAACAACAAAAATCAAAATTTATCATAGTTTACGCTATAAATTTCGTTATCGCCCTCTTTTAGCCAGTCATACAATTCTTTTTGTTTCATAACTCTGCCATATAGATTATCTTCTTCTGCCTTGTATTTCATATAATAATCATTTAATCCGTGATTGCCTAAGTAGATTTGCGTTACGCCGTGTTTTTTCAGCAGTTCTTTCAGCTTTTCTTCGTCATTCGTAAACCACATTATGTGATTATCAACAATACCCTCAATATTTGTATGATACGGCGAACCAACGGTATCTATGTCATAAGTATAAACCAAATACGGTGTTAAAAACACATCTGTAAGCAATACTCCGTGCTTGAAATCAGGATAATCAGGTCTTCCGGGATAGCTGGAATATGAAGCCATAAGCGTCAAATTGCCTATCATATATGCAAATGCCACCAATTTATAAATTTTCTTTTTCATTCCGTCATATAAGGCCATATATACAAACAAAGTGCTTAAAAAACAAAACAAAACCACATAATATGGATAAAAACGGATAACCAAACAGCATATCACTGTGGAAAACAAAGTAAAAATACTTAAATCAACAGCAAAAACTTTCGGCTTTCCACTAAATGAAAGCAATAAAATTATACAAGCCAAGCCAAAAGCAACAATCGGTTGAGCATACTCAAACTTTAATATGTTATACATCTCCGTAATACGCGGAAGAAAATACTGTTGTATGTTTGTATCATAAATTGAAGTAAATAATGTTTTTGTGCCGAAGACAATTACCATAATCAAGGCGGAAGTAAGTGCAGTTATGAACAGAGCCACAGTTCTTTTTTTCCAACTGTTAAATCTGCCTAAACTAATAGCGGTAAAAGATATAAAAATCAATGCCGTTAACACAACATGGATAACACATAAACGATTCAAATCAAGAACAAACCATCCGCCAAACGGGGGGTTTATAAGCCACGCAAACAGTGTTGCCGCAAACAAACCCATGGAATAATATGCCAAAGCTTTAATATTCCATTTTCCCCACAACCAATTTACGGATAACACACACAAATTGATTGCTGATATTATTCCGCCTTCTATTGCTGATGATGCCCATAATCCCACACCGGAAACAACACCGGACCACAACATAATTTTATAATTCATCTTGTAGCAACAACGCAGAACAGCAGCAATATTAAAAGCAAAAATCGCGCACATTAAAGAATGATGATCCGGCCGTGTAAAATCAAACACACTGCTCATTTTACACAATAGCAACAAAATAAAAATCATCGTCAAAAAATAAACCGTTTTTTTATTTTCCACCGGCAACAAAAACGGATATAATCCCCACTGAATTGGCAAGAAAGTTAAAATAAAAAACAGCGGAGAAAAGAATAACCCTCCGTTATAAACGGCTTCTTTAAGCGGCATAAACGGCATAAACGGCAAACTAAATAATGCCCATATATAGTCGTTTATACGTGTAAAATGCAACACAAAACCGTTTGGTGCATTAGTATAGGGAAATATTTTTTCATTCCATTGAAAATCACTCAGCCAATCAACAATACGTAAAGCACGTGTATAGCAATCGGTATCTTCGTAAAAAAACAGCGGAGAATTTAAATAATAAAAATAAACATCAGCTCCAATGGCAGCCAAAGCAAAAAGAATACCCCAAGCCAAATAATGTTCATAAATACTGTCTAACAAATCATGAAATGCGCGTTTCATAGTTTTTCCAATATATAATTCAACAATTTCACCGAATTTTGCGGAGCATTCTGCCAAAAACTATCATATTGCTCAATCTGGTGTTTCACTCCCGGAATATCACTTATTTGTCGCACAGAAAGCATCGGCTTGTTGTATAAGTAACAAGTTTGTGCAATGGCAGCGCTTTCCATATCTACAGCCAAACCGTTCGGAAATTGCCGTTTTATATTATTTAATCTTTCGACAGAGGAAACAAACATATCGCCGCAACAGAGCAATCCATGCCTTAGCTCCGGTAATAAAGAGGTTAATTCAGGGGCAGAGTGAAAAATCAGAGGACATCCGGCAATTTGACCGTAAACATACGGTTCACCACACCAAACATCATGATAAACAATATCATCACCAACAACAAAATCACCAATATTAAGTGACGGATCTAATCCTCCGGAAACACCGACATTAATTATTAAATCAGCACCAAAAACATTGATTAAATCAGCCGTGCACAAAGCAGCATTAACGTTACCCATACCTGAAACAACTGCTGTAATTTGTTTGTCGCCGACAGTTCCGCTATAAAAATTACGTTGATAAATTTTTTGTGGCAATAAATTTTGCAATGTGGCTGCAAAAATATCCATCTCTTTATCCATGGCGATAATTAAACCGATTTTTTTCATGGCGACCTCCCTGATTTTTTCCTGACTATAACAAATTTTACCGATTATGCAATATTAATCTTGACAATATTAAGAGATTAACTGTATATACATTTTGGCGCCGATATTTTCGGCAATGTGGATTTAACCGAATTGTCCAGCATTAAATGGACTAAACAGGAGAAATTTTATGATTAGAACAGCAGAATATGTGTCATTAGGACACCCTGATAAAACAGCAGATTATATCACCAGTTATATTTTAGATCGCTTTGTGGAAAAGGATTCGCAAACACGTTACGGTGTTGAAGTTATGATTAAGGATAATACCGTAGTTTTAGGTGGTGAAATAAGTAGCTCTTTTTGCCCTACCGATTATACTCAATATGTTAAACAAGCATTACGTGAAATCGGCTATGATGAAAAATACGCTGAAATATGGCAAGATAAAGCTATTAACATCAATAAATTACAAGTTATAAGTCTGATAAGCTGTCAATCGCGTGAAATTGCCCAAGGGGTTAACGCTGACGGTTGGGGAGATCAGGGTGTATTTGTCGGTTATGCCTGTCAAGGTATTGGTAAAATTAATCGAGAGCTGTATTTGGCGCGTAAGCTAAATCGCGCCTTATATGCAAAAGCCAAAACAAGCGATAATTTAGGTTTAGATATTAAAACACAAATAACGCTTGATGGCGA
This sequence comes from Alphaproteobacteria bacterium, assembly GCA_017480745.1. Classification (GTDB taxonomy): domain Bacteria; phylum Pseudomonadota; class Alphaproteobacteria; order RF32; family CAG-239; genus RUG410. Next base: position 36,974 of record JAFUSA010000014.1, on the reverse strand, counting down.
AAAAATTAAAACAGCAATAGTGGCAATTCCTATGTTGCACAATGAAAATTTGCATAATTTTGTTTGCAATGTTTTAGAACAGAAGCCACAACAATTAATTATCAACGGAACCGGCAATTATACCTGTCATTCAGCATTGGCAGACTGCGGAATAACCGGTCGTAAGTTAGCGTGCGATTTTTATTCAACAGCGTGTGCTGTCGGTGGTGGTTCACCATGGACCAAAGATGCCAGCAAAGCCGATTTAACCCTTAATTTATATGCGCGTCGTTTGGCGGTAGAAAATTTGGCCGATAATGATGAAGTTTGGGTATATCTTTCATCTTGCATCGGTAAATCAGATTTACCAAGTGCGGTGTTAAAGACACGCAAAGGCGAAAAAATATCAGAACAGGAACTGCCTATTGATAGCCGTCCGTCGGTTTTAATTAAAACATTAGGTTTAGATAAACCGATATTTGCACAACTTTGCCGCGAAGGATTAGTATAGTCATCAAGAATCACCTTATGAAAAAAAACATAAGGTGATTCTTCTTTAAACCTATCAATAAAATTTCATAAATATTTCCGAGTTACTGTGCGAACAGTATTCTGCCGCCACATCAATCGGCATTGGTACGGATATATTATTACCATTAGGGCAAGCGATAGCTGTTTTACCGATTTTACCGCCTTGGCATCCCTGATAAACATCTCCGGAAAGTATATCATTATCTCCACCAGCATAGGTTACTGCTACAAAAATCAGACCGGAAGAAGTTGCCGCTCCCCAATCAAGAGTTGCTAATTCAATACATGCTTCTTCGGGCAGATATCCGGTGGCCAACAAAAAAGCTTTAGCGTCGTGTTCGGTAAAACGACCATAATACTCATGCCCTCCAAATATATTTATCGCATTTCCCCATGGATTAACAAAATTATCACACTCTCTTTCCACAGTATCACACATTTCTTCTGGTATTAGTTTAGCTTTTTTGATTATATTCTCCCCATCACTTATATTCAATCCCTCATAATTTTTTTGCGAGCTGTAAAAAGTGCGCACGTTGGCTACAATTTGAGAAACTTCCGATACCATTTTATTAACACGATATTTTTGCATGGCTTTGGAATATCCGGCGATACCGCCCACGCTTAAAACACCGATTATAGCCAGCACTCCCAGCATTTCTATCATTGAGCGTCCGGACTGAATCTCTCTCCCGCAAGGGGCGGAAAAATCATTATTTTTTATTTCAAAGTTGTTCATAGTAAACTTCCTTTCATTATTGTTGTTGAATTACATTAAAATAACCGCCCGATAAAGGCGGTCGGAAGTTCAAAGCTATTGTAACACAAATAGTGCTGCGTATTGATATATGTTTATTCCGCAACCTTCCGACCAGTGCCGGAAATTAACGCCTTTAACGGCGGTGTTACAAGAGGCTTTGAAACCTCAGACAAGTTACCTTATCTTGTTTTAACTATACCATAAAAAATGCAAAAGTCAAATTATTTTTTGCAAAAAATATCAAATTTACCGACAAAACAAAGATAGCACCACAAGGCAAGAAAAAATGTTAAATTTTTTTATTTTTCATTGACATAAATTTGTTTTTTTAGGAATATTACACGTAGAATGAGGGCGATGCATGTTAAATAAAGTCTTAATATATGGCAGATTATTAATAGCTCTGGGCGTGATTGTATTATGCGGGTTAGCATTTTGGAACAAATTGTATCCGGTAAAAATATTTGACTTGCAGTTTGTATCTGCCTTGCAAAGCGGGCTTATATTCGATTCTTTCGTCAGTCTTATGTTTTTGCTTGCCTTAATTATTATAACTTTGCTTTTCGGGCGCATTTATTGTTCCATGCTTTGTCCATTAGGGTTATATCAGGAATTGTTGACTATTTTATTTAAGCCGTTTTACAAAAAACGCAAATTACAAGCTCAAAAACAACATGCTTTTGCATATATTTTGGCGGCTGTTTTGTTTGGAAGCATGTTTGGAGGAACCGTGTCTCTGCTTAGAAGAGCAGATCCTTACGCTATTGCCGGAAATGCCATGAGCGGAGCTTTATTTGGCTTGGGATTTATAGCTGTTTTAACCATTTTGGTATTTTTCAAAAAACGTTTTTTCTGCACAAATATATGCCCTGTTGGGGCAATTTTGGGCTTTATATCACGTTTTTCCCCTTTTAAAATCCGCATAGATAATGATAAATGCCGGATGTGCAGTTTGTGTGCACTTTCTTGTCCATGCGAAGCGATAGACGCTTCATCTAATACGGTTAATAACGAAACTTGCATAAAATGCTTTAAATGCTTAGCACATTGTAATCACGGAGCCATATATTACGGCTTACCCAAAAAAGAAAAAATTAATTTCAACCCCTCGCGACGACAATTTATTGTCGGAGTCATAGTTGCTGCAACAGCCTATTCCGCCCACAAAGGAAGTTTATTGTGGCGTCTGCTGACACCTAAAAATAAAATAATTTTACCGGCCGGAGCACGTAATACCGCAGAATTTTCCAATCGTTGCCTGAATTGCAATTTGTGTGTGCAAAATTGTCCGATGGAAATTATTAAACCGGCAACCGCAGATACGCCTTTCGTGCATTTGGATTATGGCGACACATATTGTGATTTCAGCTGTAATAAATGCTCGGAAATTTGCCCAAGCGGCGCTATTGAGCGAATTACTTTGCTTCAAAAGCAAAATACTAAAATTGCTACTGCGGTAGTAAATGAAAATGTTTGCATAAAATGCGGATTGTGTGCACACTGTTGCCCGCGTAAAATTATCATCAAAGAAGACGAACAGTTTCCTATTATTTCTTTTGATAAATGCATAGGTTGTGGTGCATGTGCAAATATTTGTCCCGTTAAAGCAATTAAAATTGAACCGTTGGATAGACAAATTAATTTAAGTTAAAGGAGATAAAAATGTCATTAGGTATGAGCGAAATAATTTTAATTTTAGTGGTAGTTTTGGTGTTGTTTGGCGGTAAAAAAATACCAGAATTGGCTCGTGGATTAGGCAGAGCACAAGCAGAATACAAAAAAGCGAAAGAAGCCTTTGAAAATGAGGTTAGTGAATTTAAAGCAGAAGTAGAAAAAAGTTCTGCCGATGCCCAAAAGAAAGTGTCTGCAAAAAAATCAACCGCAAAATCTAAAAAATAATGACCGAAAATACAAAAGTAACACTTATTGAACACTTGGAGTCATTGCGGTCAATGCTGATTAAGTGTTTATCGGTTTTGGCTATCGGATTATTGCCTATGTTTTTTTTAGCGCCGTTTGTTATGGATGCGCTAATTAACATTATTATGCAGAATAGTGAGGCAAAACTCAACTTCTTTTCACCAATGGAAGTTTTTATTTTGCAGATCAAAATAGCATTAATTTTAGATATTTTGATTTGTTTTCCATATCTGGCAAAAAAAGTCTGGGATTTTGTTTTACCGGCTTTATACGATAATGAGCGCAATTTTATAAAGTCAATAGTTCTTGCTTCAAGCACACTTTTCATAACAGGTGTTTTATTTTGTTTGTTTTTCATTTTGCCGATGGTTATCCGCTTTGGAATGAGCTTTGTAAACGACAATATTCAAGCAATGTTAGGCATAGGAAATATTATTTCGCTCACCTTGTGGCTTTCAGTTCTTTTTGGGGTAATGTTTCAGTTTCCGCTTGTAACTTATGCGCTTATACATTCCGAAATAGTATCTTATGAAAAAATAAAAAATAAAAGATCTTATGTTTTTGTCGGTATTTTAATTATATCCGGATTATTGACTCCACCTGATATTATAAGCCAACTCATGCTGACAATACCTACTTATATTTTGTTTGAAATCGGCTTATTTTTCGGGAAAAGCAAATAACGTATATGAATTTTTACTCATACTGTTAAATAAAACAGAATTATTTCCTATAAGTCTTTATTTCGGCGGAGCAGAATATATAACGCTCCGCTACCGCCTAACTTTGCCGTCGGATGTTTATATATTAAAATCATTGCTCTAAGACGCGGCGTATTTAGCCATTGCGGCACCCTGTTTTTTAAAATTCCACGTTCCTTAAAAACATCGTCATCTTTGTTAACCGTAAGGCCCTTGCCTGTTATGATTATTATGCATCGTTTGCCGCAAAAATAACATTGAGGAATAAAATTATCCACTTTATCAAAAGCTTCCGCTTCATTCAAGCCATGCAAATCAAGAGTTGCCTCAACTTTAAACTCTTCACGTTTGAATTTGCGCAAGGTTGATGAATCAATACCCCCGAATTCACCATCATTCAGCGCCTTTGAATAGTCAGAAAAATCTTGCATTGTGGCATAAAAATGTTTTTGCCTCAAAACAGGTTTTGATACTTTTTTTTCATTATTCACCACCTGAGATTTTTGGCGTTTAACGTCTTTAATAGTTTGTTGCCAAAACTGCTTATCCTCTTCAGAAATCATCATTTAACGCACCGTCGGAGATGAATACTTTGGCACCAAAATATAATATCGGCCATCAGAGTGCATACGTCCGGCCTCTTGCAAAGCTTCTTCACCGTGTCCCCAAAAATAATCTCCGCGCACTACCCCTTTGATGGCACTACCGATATCCTGAGCAAAGACAATTTTTTCAAGATCATCTTTATCTGGTGTATAAGTATCAAGCCACAATATTGCTCCCAACGGAATATATTCATTATCCACCGCCAAAGAACGCCCCGCTGTAAGTGAAATACCCAATGCTCCAACCGGTCCGTCCGCATCACTCAAACGTTGAAAAATAAATCGTTCGTTTTCCGCCATTAAATCGGCTGCTTTTTGCGGATTTTTGCGTAACCATTCGCGAATTTTAGGCATAGTCGCCTCGCCGGAGGATAGCAATTTTTTTTCTAACAATATACTGCCTATTCCCTTAAACTTGCGCCCATTGCTTTCCGCAAAACCAATTCGCAGTTCTGATCCGTCATCCATATAGGCAATCGCCGATCCCTGAATTTGCATAAAATGAATATCAACTAAATCATCGCCCCACATCAACACCGGTGCTTTAATTCCGTTACGTTCAATATCTCGGCGGTTATAATACGGCACAAAGCGATTGTTTTCTACACGTCCAACCAAACGCGTATTTGGCAAATTAACATCAAAATCGCGTAAATTGATTTCCACCAAATCTTTCGGCTTACCATAAATCGGATAGCGATATTTAGCGCTTTTTTCAAGTGAGGCATGAATGGTGGCTTCATAATACGAAGTAAACTTACCTTCCGCATTGCCGTTATTACTTATGGCATACGGCACAAACTCACTTTCCAAAAAATGTTTCATTTGCTCTGTCGTGCGAATATTTTTTTTGTTAAACCGCTCACATACAGACAAATAATCTTTTGTTTTTATTTTAATTTCCGAATCGTAGAGCAACTCATTTTTGTTTTTGGCAATAACCGCACAATTTTTAGCAAAAACCGGAACAACTTCGGCAAAGTTTTCCTTATTCCAACCGGAAAGTTGCTTAAATGATATTTTTTCTAATTTTACTTTTCCGCCAACTTCCGGCGCCTCCGCCTTATCCTTAAAACAAGCATTAAGTTCTACAAGCAGTAACAAACAAAGCGTAAATTTAAGCAGTTTTTTTGGTAGAAACCAAAATCCATCTATTATTTTTGGCATTCAAAGCTCTTTCAAAAGTCCACATATCTGTAATTTTTTGCACAAAATTTTCGTCACCCTCAATAACTTCTTCCTTGTCATTTTTCAGAATGTTAACTTGCTGGCTGACAAATTCAACAACGATTCGCACACTGTTTTTCAGCAACTTCACACTTTTGATCTCACTTTTTTCAAAACATATAAAATCAACTTCGGAAGTTAAATGATTTTCTCTTCGTTGCAACAGTGCAAAATTAAGCGAATCCCACACTTTTTTACTCATCAAATCGCGTGTGCTTTCCAAATTGCCGGAACCGAAAGCCAACAATATTATCTCAAAAACCTTACGCGCCCCGTTTAAAAACATCTCTTTATTAAAATCCGGTACCTGTGCCAAACTCTTGTCTTCGGCAGATACTGCCACCGCTTCGGCAACCGGAGCTGTTTTAGCTTCCCGTTCATCCATAATTTGCACCAAATTTTCCACAAGCTCTTTTTCGGCTTCCTTATTCATTGGTTTAATCACTATTTTAACATTCTCATCACCCTTTGTTCCCAAAATGCTATACAAGCGGGTAACAATAAAAAACACCAAAACCATCAGCACAATCAAATCTAAAATCGATGTCATTTTTTCCTCAATTCACACACATAACCAGTAGCAATATATAACAAATAAAAAAAATATCAATACAAAATATTTGACGTTTTGATATTTTTGTATTATTTATACTAAAAAATTTAACACAGGAGAAAAAAATGGAAAAAGAAAACACAATTAATGCACCGCAGTCCGCATTGATGATTCACAATCAATATATCAAAGATATGTCTATTGAGATTCCTTTGGCACCGGAAATTTTTAAGGAGATGACACAAGCGCCGCAAATGCACATGGATATCAGCATGAACAACAAAAAGTTGGAAGGCGAAAATGATTTTGAAATTTCTTTGGTTACAAAAATGAACGGCAATTTGGGCGAAAAACCGCTGTTTATTATTGAATTGACTTATTCGGCAATTGTGAGCGTTAATGTTGCACCGGAGTATATGGAACCGATTATGATGATTGAATTGCCACGTTTGTTATTCCCGTTTGTTCGTAGCATTATAGCTAACAGTTTGTCGCAAGCCGGTTTACCGCCTGTACTTATCAGCCCTATTGATTTTGTGGCAATGTATCAGGCACGTAAAGCCAAAGAGGCAGAAAATGCTAATCAGTCCGCTCCGGCAGAAGAAACAAAAGACCAGAAGAAAAAGAAAAAATAATTTTTAAGGATATCGGCAATGCGCTTGGCTTTATATCAACCGGATATTCCACAAAACACTGGAACATTGTTGCGTTTGGGGGCATGTTTGGATTTGCCTGTTGATATTATAGAACCATGCGGATTTATGTTTAATGAAAAAGCCATGCGCCGCGCCGGTATGGACTATTTAGACTTTGCAAACTATCGTCGTCATAATTCGTGGGCGGATTTTTTAAATTACCGAGCAGAACATCCCGAAGAATACGGTCGAATCGTTTTGCTTACCACACACGGTAAGCAATCATTCGTAGATTTCAAATTCGCCCCGAATGATGTTATCCTTATGGGGAGAGAGAGCGCCGGAGTTCCCGAAAATGTGCATAATTTGGCAGACGCACAACTTCTTATTCCCATGAATCCAAACGCCCGCTCTATCAATATGGCTGTTTCTGCCGCCATGGCTATAACCGAGGCTCTGAGACAGACCAACGGATTTCCGAAAATTTAATCATAGAAATTTTTTAAAATATAAGTATAGAAACGAAACACATTAATTGCAAATAGATGTATCAGTTTTGTAAAGATTATTCAAAAAAACAAACACTACCTGCCGTGAAAATTAGTGCAGTTAGAATAACACCGAACAGAATATTGGCCAATGCATTAAAAGCATTAGCCAATAACTTATTTATTTCCAAAATTTTATAAGCATTTCTGTCCATATATATTATCAAGAGAAAGGCATTTTTCATCAGAATCAAATTGAAAATATAACTGAATCTGCGTATTACCAGTATCAGAACAATCAGCTATAGCGTCTTCTATATCTATAGGTATCTTTCTTACATAAGATGTACTCGCTATTGCTTTTACTCCGGCAACACTCCAATCATGAGTCATTAGTTCAATACATGCTTCTACATTATCTTTGGGTAAATAAGTATAAAAATAAAATGCTTGTTTATCATTTTTTTGTGCTTTATCATTGGAACCACCGTTAAACGCCCCACCCCAAACATTTTTTATATAATCACCGTCCCACATTTCATCGGGTACAAGTTTGGCTTTTTTAAGAATAGTGTAGTCTAATCCGTTATAATTTCTTTGCGGAGCGAAAAATGTCCTCACATTACCGGCAATGAGTGTTATTTGCTCAATCGTTTTGTTGATTCTATACTTGGTCATAGCCTTAGAATAACCGGCGATTCCGCCAACCGATAATACACCGATTATTGCAAGAACGCCTAACATCTCTATCATTGAACGACCTTTTTCGTTTAAATTATTTTTCATTTTTAATCTCCTTCCATGAGAATATTTTGTTAAAAAATTTGACCGCTAAACAGCGGTCGGGAGAGTTCGAAAATCATAGAAAACTAAATGATCCTTGCAATCTTTAAGCATAAAGCTCTGAACATCCACTGCAAGCTCCCCGCCCATGTCGGAGATATTATCATATCAAATAACGATGCCAAGCACCGAGTTTTCTACGAGCTTTCGAAGGCTCCGGACCGAAATCCAAGTCGCATATTAACACAAAAAAATTTAAAGTCAACAAAAAGATAAAAATCCATCAAAACGATGGATTTTTATCTAAAAACTCATGGTTCAGAGCACAAGATTCGGTGTTTCCGTTAAATGCAGAATCACCTCCTTTATGCCACTGCATTCGCCGATATACCTGCTACGCTCCTCACAGCTAAAATACGTTATACTTCCTGACTTATGTTCCCAATTATTGAAAACACCTGCAAACGGGGAATATAAAATAAAGCTGTTATCGTGTGAATAAAGGGCGCGAAAACACTCATGTGGTTTCAATAGCCGATTAACCTTATCCCAATGCAACCTGTGAACCTCATAAGCCCAATCATCAATTTCCATCTTACCATGATGACTCTCTATCAGAAGAATATAAACATCTCTTATTCGTCGTGTTGGTAAAACAGAAACTCGCAAATCTTGGGGGCATGCTTCCTTAACTGCCGCCAAAACCTCTTTTGTTTGTAACTGTTCCATAATTCTTAGAATACTCGTGCCTTTTCACGAGGTTTTTAATTAATAATAACTACCTACTTGCAGACTACAAATTTTAACTATTTTTGTCAAGCGTTTTTAGCTGGAAATTTATGTTTTTTTTATTGTTTTTTTAAAATATATATGCTATGTTACGGTAAAGTAATTTATCAAAGGAGAAATATTATGGAAACATTTTTAGGTGTTGGTATCGCGTTATTAGTATTGTTCTACATTTTGTATGCACGTCTGATTAAAACGCGCAACAAAGTGCAAGAATCTATGTCAGACATTGATGTTCAATTAAAAAAACGTTATGATTTAATTCCAAATATGCTCAATATGGCGGCAAAATTTATGGAGCATGAAAAGAAGCTCATGACAGAATTAGCCGACCTAAGGACTCGCGCCATGCAAAATACTTTTGCGGCTGCACCTAAGGAAAAAATGGAGTTAGAAAACCTCTTAAATCAAAAGATGCAAGAATTTAAAATCTCGTTGGAAAATTATCCTGATTTGAAATCTAATCAAACAATGATGACTGCTATGCAAAGCATGAATGAGGTAGAAGAACATATCGCCGCAGCGCGTCGCTTCTATAACTCAAATGTTAATGAACTTAAAAATTTGGTAGAAATTTTTCCAAGCAGTTTAGTGGCAAGTATGTTAGGAATTACTTATGAAAATATGCCATTCTTTGAAATTTCCGAGGCAGAACGCAAACCGATAAACAGTGCAGATTATTTCAAATAGGTTTATTTATGACAGAACAGCTTTCAGACGAAACTACGCAAATTAAGCCGTGGGAGGAATACTTTGAGCAAAATATTGTTCCTTTGGTAGAAGCCGATAACAAAATCAAAGACAAATATCGCAGCAGATTTTGGTGCTATTTGTGGACAATAATGTTTTTAATGTCATCAAATGCGCTAATAGTTCTGTATAATGTTATAATGCACGATAAACCGATAAGCTATCAGCAGTTGGCCATAGTAAATTTGGTGGCTTTTTCGCTTTTAATTTTACCGATATATTCTTACTATCGTCAACCGCGTGTAGATATTTTTGCCGAATTTATAAAATTTTTCGGAAACTGGAAATTAGCTCATAATTCCGAAGTAAAATTAGTGCATTCTCCCATTATTCCGAAGCACGATTATGTGTCATCAAGCCATAATGTCGATGGAGAAATTGCCGATGTTAAACTGCAACTACGAGATACTTTCTACGAAAAAAAGCATATTTTAGGCAGCAAAAATTGGCGATATACAGTTTCTGACGGCGTTATTTTATACATTGAATTTCCACAGAGATTTAAGGATAAAATATTAATCTTTGACCGTTCTGGCTTTTATCGTAAAGGACGTTTTCCGGATTTGGAAAATCAAAACGGCAATATTGAGATTCCGGCAGCGAACTACTTTAATATTTTTTCTAATGCCCAAAAATATACAGAATCGTTTATCTCTCCAACGTTTTTGGAGCGCTTGTTGGATATGAGTGATGATTTTGAAGCCAAACACACCTATGTTGAGATAAATGAAAATTATATGCGCATCTATTTTGAAGGTAGTAGTTTGTATTTTGAAAATTACAAATTTTGGAGCAACAAAATAGATAAAAACAAGTTTTTACAGTTGCACAACAGATTTGAAAGCGTCATGACTTTTGTTTATACGGTTAAAGATTTAGCAAGGCGAACACAAGATGATTGATAGGCAAAAAGATGAAGAGTATTTACGCTTAAAGGCAGATTTTGATGTTTATTATCAGGAAAAACTACTGCCTGAATTGAAAAAAAGCGAAAGTTCTCGCTATCTTTATTTGTTGGTATTTGCGGCTTTGGTTGCTATGGGGATTATTTTTTATCCGACAATTTTGCACTTCATTTTAGTAAACGGTAATGAAAATGATCATATTATCGGATTTGTCTTGGGAGGTTCTTGCCTCATTATCATGCTTTTATGCGGTCCGTTATTTAAATATCGCAAAAAAGTAAAACCGCAGATAATGCCTGATTTTGCTGAATTTTTCGGGTCTTTTTCCTATTTTTTCGGCGGCAAAATAGATGATAATTATTTACGGCAGTCCGATTTGTTCGGCAAATATAACAGTAATACGGGAGATGATTATTTTTCCGGCACATATAACGACGTTCGTATAACAGTAGCCGAAGAAAAACTTGAACAAAAAAATCAGGATTTCAACGGATTTGAAGTAAATAAAAAAGTTTTTCGCGGTATTTGCATTTTGTTTGAAATGAATAAAAATTTCAAAGGTCGCACCGTTGTTTTACAAGACAGAGGACTACTTAACATTTTGCATAAAATTACAGGTTTGCAAAATGTAAAATTAGAAGATATTCGCTTTGAAAAATATTTTGAAGTGTATTCCGATGACCAAATTGAGGCTCGTTATTTATTAACAGCCGGTTTTATGGAAAGAATGATGAAGCTGCGCGAACTATACGAAGGTGAATCTATACAATTCTGCTTTAATCGTAATACATTGCTTTTAGCAATTCCCACCAAACAAGATATGTTCGAGGCGCATTCATTTTTTGGTTCGAACATCAATAAAAAGCGTATCGATTTGGTATTTGAACAATTCTATACTATTTTTTCGATTGTTAAGCTACTAAAATTGAATCAAAAAACAGGAATGTAAAAATACTTCCGACATAATTCTTATAAACGCCGGAAGTATTTTTGTGTGAACTAACGAAGTCAATTTTGCCAAGAATTATTTTTCCACGCGGCACCGCTTAAATCTATATCAAAATAAAATTCCAAATAGGGGACATTTGATTCTGTAATTCCTACATCTTTAAGGGCTGCAATTGCTGCAGAACATTTTTCAACCGCTTTATCAATATTTACCGGTGTTCTAAGCTTAAAGTTAACCATATCATGATCTGTCAAATAAATTGCTTTAACACCGGCAGTTGTCCAGTCTTGGCTTAATAATTCTATACATACTTCCTCATTATGCATTCCAATAGAATAATCTATGTGAAATGCCCTATTATCACCACTTGTAGATTTATCGGCAACATTCAAATTAACGATGTATCCGAATTCATTAATTATTTCAGTTATTCCATAACTATCATCCCACATTTCATCTGGCACAAGTTTGGCTTTTTTAATCACTGTTGCATCACTCAACCCGTCATAATTAATTTGGCTTGCAAAGAAAGAACGAATATTGCCGGCAATGAGAGTTATTTGTTCAATAGTATTGTTTATTCTATACTTGGTCATCGCCTTAGAATAACCAGCGATACCACCAACAGACAAAACACCGATTATGGCAAGCACTCCCAACATCTCAATCATTGAGCGTCCGGACTCATTATTTTTTATTTCAAAGTTTATCATAATTTTATCTCCTGAATCATAGAGGTTAACATATCAAAAATTGACCGCCAAACGGCGATCAGGGAGTTCAAAAATCATACTCTATAAAATGATCTCCACAATCTTTAAGCAAACGCTCTGAACATCCATTGCAGACCCCCCGACCCAATCGGAGATATAAATCATAAAACTTTAACGATGTATTCTACATCGTATAGAGTAAGAGCTTTTGAAGGCCCCGAACCGAAGTTCTGTTCTTATAATATCATAAAAAAATCAAAAGTCAAACATTTTTTACTATATAAAAAAGAGAGGAAGCGTTTTTACCGACCGTTCTCTCTTTAAAACTATTTTATAAGTGTTTGTTTTTCCTTATAAATTTTAGCGAGCAATGGGATTGGCTTCGCCGCCCCTGCACTCATCGGCTTTGCCGACCGGCATACTCTCGTCTGCCTTTCGCTTGAGGTCGGACCACTTCTTCGTGGGTCCTCATCCCGCCACTCCTAATAACAAAAAAGCCTTGAAAATCAAGGCTTATCTATTGGAGCGGGCAATGGGCTCCGAACCACTTTTCTTCTATCTTATTGATTTTACGAAAAACGTAATTTTTCAAAATCAAGATTTTCGTCTTAATGTGACACACTTCGGACACAGTATGATCACACCTAAACTATGTGAATCATTGCATCAAATTTACTCATTGTCAAGGGGGTGATAGCCAAAAATTTTTGTTATCTGATAATATTTGGTAACATCTGGTAATCGTTATGGTTTTCCCTCTGTTTTTTCATCTTTCTTATAGATTTGTTAATATTATATGTATACAGTGCATAGTGTTGAGGTTTGCCCGAACTTCAACTGGTAATCGTTAAACCACATCAATGCGGGCGGTAGTAACTATTGTTTACTGGCAATTTGTTATTACGTCATAGGGCAGACACCAATATGGTGGATGCTCACAAAAATAAGGCTTGCACGAATATGTGAGCTGCATTTCGCATTGATTGCAGTTAACGACATCCACCACCTACTTATTGGGCTGATTGGTGTTTGTCAGTGAATAAATTTATAGCAACGACTTTTATCTTTTTTATGTTGTGTGTAAAATCTGTTTTGGCACACGAATTTGTTGCAACTATTACCAAAATAAATGATGGTGATACGTTGACAGCTCTGGTTAATAACGAAACGACCAAAATCCGCTTGCTTGATGTTGATTGCTATGAGACCAAGAAGAATAAACACGCTAAAGCTCTACAACAGTATTACGGTTTGCCGTATGACGAAATGATTTCAAAGGGCAAGCAATCACGAAAAACCTTAAAACAATTACTGAAAGATCATCGTTATATACGTGTCAAGTGGGATGAACGTGATAGTTTTGGACGTATTTTGGGGAATGTTTACCTTGACGATATAAAATCTGCTGGTGTGATCGATGTTAATCAGTATATGCTTGAGAGCGGTGGTTGTAATAAATATGTACCGTCAAGTATGTTGAAAAAAGCCAAAAAGAAAAAGTAAGATGATGCTGGATCCTGTTCAAATTGGTTCAAAAGTTAAAGCATTACGTAAAACACACAACCTGACACAAGAACAATTAGCAGAATCCATAAATGTCAGTTGGAGAACAATATCAAATTTGGAAACAGGAAGAGTAATACCAAAGTTAGATTTGATATATGGTTTAGCCAAGCATTTTGATATAACTATTGATGAACTACTGGACACACGGATTACAAAAAACAAGTCAGTCACACGTATCAGGAAGGAAAATCAGATCATACAAACGATTTGCCTGTTGGATGACAGACTGCTTACACATATGGAAGAATATTTACAGCTCATAAAGAAGGATTTTGAGTGAATAATACAATCAAACTTAGATCTTGACTGAATTTACCACATTCTTTAACATATTTTCGTTTTCGTTGTAGTACTTAGCAGTCATAGACACATTTGAGTGATTGACTAAGGTTTTTACACTTGTGATGTCTACGCCTTTTGTAAGTAATTCCGTTATAAAATGCCGTCTGCCGTAGTGTGTTGAGCATTCTAAACCAAAAGTTTTATAAATGGCGGTGAAAATTTTACTAATGCTGTTTCGGTTGTACGGTTTACGAGTTTTTTGACTTGTGAAAAGATAACGGGCAGGATCTTTTAACTTATACTCATTAATATACTCTTTAATCATAGCCTTTAATTCATCGTTTACATAATAACGTGCTTTCTTATGACCTTTGTTTTTCTCAGGCGTAAGTTCAATTATATCACGAACTTTACCAAACTCGTCTATCACATCACCAACCTGCAAATAGGCGAAATTTACACACCGCATCCCTGCTAGCCAGTTACAACCAAACATCAACTTAATTTGTTTACCATTTCGAAGGGTATCAATGTATTTGAAAATTGCTTTTTGTTTCTTGTCATCAATTATCGCACGGTTGATCATTTTCTTGTACTCCATAAATGAATAAATTTTCTATTATATCTATACTATATATTCATTTTATTTTGATGTCAATATATTTCTTTATAAAAAAATGATGCTTTTCAATATGTTAGATGAAAAATGAATAAGTTGTACCCTTCTTATTCATTTCTTTACATTATGACTTTGAAAACGGTCAATTACATTTTTTAGTTCGGTGATCAAATCATTTACCGTAAATTTTGAAGGAAAACATCTTCATTTACTCAAAATACTTCTTCACGGCTTGTTTGTATTGCTCCAAGAACAGTTTCTTAAAGTATGAGGCATTATTCTGTTCGTAAAACAAGATAATCCCCTTCTTATATTCCACTTCATCTACGCTACGGTATGACAACGGACAATAATCATTCGCCAGCAACAACGCATTACCCAATATACGTGATGTGCGTTTGTTACCATCCTCAAATGGCTGTATATATGAAATCATCAAAACCGTGATTAGTGCTTTCTCAAGTGGGTTTTCAGTATTATTGACAAGTTTTACCAGTTGCTCCAAAGCCTCTTTTATCTGAAATTCATTATCCAACGGTTTATAATCTGTTCCAACAATACCAACCAAAGTTTTACGCACTCCATATGATACCCCCAAATCTTGAACCAACAAACGATGTAGCTCCTCAATTTTACGCACGGTCAGCTCTTTATAAACGCTTGGATTTTCGGTGATATAATCAAGTGCGGTTTTATGGTTAATGATCATCTGGGTTTCTTCTTTAGTTTTACCGCTGGCTGATACATTTTCTTTAAGCAAACGTTCTGTATCAAGCAACGTGTATGTGTTCCCCTCGATTTTTGATGATTTCCAAGCAAGCTCAATCGTCAGACGTTCAAACTCTTTGCGTAAAATGGTTGGCGACATTTGGGCTTTGTTGGTGAGATATTGCTCATTCAAAACCGCATATTCTTGTTTTTCTTTGGGTGTCAACAGGTTAGACAAGTGGTTCATAATATCAAAATTGAAATGATTATTAGCGATTTTACGTTCATCATTGGCAAAATAAGCCTCAATATCAATATCATCAAGCAACTTGCTTTGAGCCGATACGCCGTAAAGTGCTGCCCGTGTTGTTCCTGTCTTTGCAATTAAACCTTCAGCAATTAGCACATCCAAATCACGTAAAATCGTAACTTTTGAACTTTTATCAAACATTTGTGACACGGCATCCTGTATTTGTTCACGGCTAACCGAACCAGATTGTTTGATATAGTTAAAAATCATCTCTTGACGTTTATTTAACATAGTTTTCACCTTAATTGTTTCATTTTATAACAGTGATTATTGCATAATTGTATCAAAAATGCAACTATTATTTAAAAATTTTGAAACTATTTTAATTTTGATATGTTTTGCGGTACTTACATTTTACGCAAAATAGCAATCAAATCATTTACCGTTAGCTTTGATGGTTCACGTTTTGGTACTTCAATAGGTGTACATCTTGATTTAATTTCAGTTGATCCTGTTTGAAGTAACCATAATGCTGTTCTGATCTGATTGCTGAAGGTTTTTGTTTCCATACTTGCCAAACCTCTATCAGATGACCAGTATTTTGAAGAATTACCTCCACTTAAAGGACTACCCGTAATACAATAGAAGTATTTGTCATCTTGTTTCCACTCTGTTTCACTCCAAAGCTTTAATAGTTCGCCAATCGATAAGCGAATGGATTGAACATATAGCGGAAAAACACCACAACCTTGTATGAAAATGTTGTAATATTCAGGGTTAGCGTAGATTACTTCCTTGTGTTGTTGGATTAAGTCAAAATTGTTGAAAAATGTTTCTAAATCTTGAGTGTTTGCCTCATCAGGTTTGGCAAAAAAGCACATAGTCATATTAAAATCTCCTGTTTTAGTCCGTTCAAAGTAGGACAAGTTAGGTTAAATCCACTTTACGAAGTTTATTATTGGTAAAATTACACAAAAGTCAAGCCATATATCATAAACAGCGTCAGAATATGGCATAGTTGCCGAATCAATCGGTGGATTTGATGATTTTTTTAATAGAAATATAATAATATAGCTGTTATCATCTCCGTAATTGCAATTCTAACAGGACTTTGAGATTATGGAGAAGAATGAAGAATCCGCTTTACAGGCACATATTAACCAAAAGGCGAACCTTATCTGGTCTATTGCCGATAAATTGACGGGTATTTTTAAGCCACACGAATATGGTGAAGTTATTTTGCCGATGATGGTGATTAAGCGTTTTGATACGATACTTGAACCTACCAAAGACGCTGTGCTGAAAAAGTATGAAGAAGTTAAGAATCTGCCGTTGAAAGACACGTTTTTAACCAAAGTCACAGGTCATCAGTTTTATAATGTCAGTCGGTTTACACTTGCCAAGCTGTTAGATACGCCAGATAGCATTGAAGCCAATTTCAACGATTACTTGAACGGGTTTTCGGACAATGTGAAAGATATTATTGATAACTTCGAGTTCGATCGCTTTATGTCAAGATTGGTTGAGAACAACTTGCTTTACATCATAATTCAAGAATTTTGTTCACCGAATGCCGATTTACACCCTGATAAAATTAGTAATTTGGAGATGGGATACATTTTTGAAGAAATCATCCGTAGATTTTCCGAAGCTCATAACGAAGACGCTGGGCAACACTATACACCAAGAGAAGTGATTCGTTTGATGGTAAATATCTTGTTTAGCAATGATAACAGCATATTAACAGAAAACACTGCCAAAACCTTATATGATCCGACAGTTGGAACAGGTGGTATGCTTTCGGTGGCTCAGGAATACTTACGTAGCTTAAACAGCAGTGCGCAACTTGTCTGCTATGGACAAGAAATCAACGCTCAAACCTATGCTATTTGTAAAAGTGATATGCTGATCAAGAATGATAATGCCGATAACATTTGCAAAGGTAATACGCTTTCTGATGATAAGTTCGCTGGTGATACTTTTGACTACATACTTTCCAATCCGCCATTTGGTAGAGAATGGAAAAAAGAAAAAGCTGATGTTGAAAAAGAAGCCAAACAAGGCTTTGCTGGTCGTTTTGCAATGGGTTTACCGCCAGTTAGTGACGGGCAAATGCTGTTTTTACAAACTGCTGTGGCAAAAATGAAACCTGAAGGTGCCAAAGTTGCCATTATTCAAAACGGTTCACCATTGTTTAGCGGTGATGCTGGTAGCGGACAATCGGAAATCCGACGTTATTTATTGGAAAATGATTTGCTGGAAGCAATTGTAGCTTTACCGAATGATTTGTTTTATAACACGGGAATTGCCACATACATTTGGGTGCTGAATAATAAGAAATCGCCAGAACGCAGAGGTAAAGTTCAACTCATCAATGCCAACAATATGTACGTAAAACGTCGCAAGTCGTTGGGTAATAAACGTAATGACATTCCAGAAAATTATATCCGTGACATTACCAACATATACGGTGAATTTAAGGAGTCGGAAGTTAGCAAGATATTTAACAATGAAGATTTCGGATACACAAAGGTTGTGGTTGAACGTCCGATGAAAGATGAAAACGGTAAAGCCATCCTGAAAAAAGGTAAACCAACACCTGATACATCGTTGCGTGATACCGAAAATGTACCGTTGAATGAAGATATTGACACCTATTTTGAACGAGAAGTTAAACCTTTTGCGCCAGATGCTTGGATGGATAGGACAAAAGACAAAATTGGTTATGAAATACCGTTTACCCGTTATTTCTACAAATATACGCCGCCAAAACCATCTGATGATATTATGGCAGAGATAAAAGAATTGGAAAAATCTCTCGATGGTGTGCTGAAGGACGTGTTCAATGGTTAAAACAGTATTTTTTCTTGGGGCAGGCTTTTCAAAAGCTATTGACAATAGCTATCCTTTGATGTCTCAATTAACAGATAATATAGTTTCTGAAATTGCCAAATCCTCTGTTGCTGAGCATTATAGAGAGATAGCTCCGTTAATTAAAAAAGATATAGAAGCTTTGTTAACTTATCTTTCGACAGATTTCCCTTGGAAAACAGATACAAAAAAATATGCAAACCGTGCTTTATATGAAGAAATAATAAAATTAATATCAGAACAATTTTCAGAATTAGCAAAAGGAAGTGTTCAGAATCAAAATACTAGTACAATAGGTGAAAATTTAGCAGAATATGTAGGTACACATTTAGAAGAATGCAATTTTATAACGTTAAACTATGATTTGCTACTTGAAACAACATTATTAACTAAATTAAAAACAATTAATTCAGAAATCGGTTTTGCTGATTTTTACAAGTATCCAATGGCTTGGATAGGAAGTAGAAATTATACTGGTGCATTTGGTTTTACCAGTTATGAAAGAGAAAATAAACCGAGTGTACCCAGCATTCTTAAATTACACGGTTCAGCAAATTGGTTTTGGGCTGGGATAAATCCCTCGGATATAATTTACTATCGAAATTGGAATAGAAATGAGAAAAACAACATAGATATAGGGTTAAAACCATATATTATTCCCCCTGTTATGGATAAAAATGCTTTTTATAACCACGTAGCTATACATTCCTTATGGCAACAAGCTGAAAAATTGTTAACAGAAGCGAATGAAATATATATTATAGGTTTTTCTTTTCCGCAGACAGACTTGTCTGTAAAATATCTATTCCAATCAGCTTTAAGAAAATCCAAGGCAAAAATATATGTTGTTAATCCTGATACAGAAGAAGAATTAAGGGTTAATTATGATAAAGTGTTCGGTAATAATGAAAAGGTCATTTATAAATATATTGGGAAAAATGGTAAAGACTACAATGCAGCAGAACGCTTTATAAAAGAACATCTTCTAAATAACTCAAATGTTATAGGACGGTTATAATGACTAGAGTTATGAAAGATTCAGGTGTTGATTGGATTGGAAAGATTCCACAAGGTTGGGATATAACTAAAATCAAAAATTATTGCAAAACTGTTTTTAGTGGTGGAACTCCTGATACAACAAGACCAGAATATTGGGAAGGTGAAATTTCTTGGTTACCTTCAGGGGAACTTCAGAATTGTACAATAACTCAACCTGTTCGTTTTATAACAAATGAAGGTCTTGTAAACAGCTCAACAAAAATGATTCCTGCTAATACAACATTAATTGCAATGACTGGAGCTACGTGTGGAAATGTTGGATATCTAACTTTCGATAGTTGTGCAAACCAATCTGTTACAGCATATATTGCAAAAGATAAAACATATTCGAAATTTTTATACTACTTATTGCAAAGTGCGAGAGAAGAAATTTTGTTAAATAAAACAGGTGGTGCACAAGGTGGTATCAATGTTTCCAACTGTAAAAACATTTCAGTTCCTTTTTTATCTTATGTAGTTCAACAAGCCATCGCCGATTATTTGGATAAAAAGTGTGGTGAGATTGATAAGGTTGTTGAAACGGAAAAAGCGGTTATTGAAAAACTGAAGGAATATAAACAATCCATCATCACCGAAGCCGTCACAAAAGGTTTGGATAAATCCGTCACACTAAAAGACAGTGGTATTGAGTGGATAGGCAAAATCCCAGCGCATTGGGAAAGCATGAAACTTAAGTTTTGTACATATATACGGGCAAGACTTGGCTGGAAAGGATTAAAAGCAGAAGAATATGTTGAAGAAGGTTATCCTTTCTTATCCGCATTTAACATAGTAAATAGTAAATTGGTATTTGAAGATTTGAATTTTATAAATCAATTCAGATATGACGAATCTCCAGAAATAAAATTACAAGAAAGTGATGTATTATTAGTCAAAGATGGTGCAGGAATAGGAAAATGTGCAATTGTTGAAAATATGCCAAAACCGTCTACTGTAAATGGTTCTATTGCAGTGATAACAACAAATAACTTGCTAAAAGGTAAATTTTTATACTATTATTTTCTATCAAATTTATTTCAAGCATATATTGATAGATTGAAAGACGGTATGGGTGTGCCACATTTGTTTCAATCAGACTTAAGAGAGATTACTATTGTTATGCCAAAATCTGAAGAACAACAGCAAATTGCCGATTATCTTGATAAAAAATGTTCGGAGATTGATCAAGCCATAGCGCATAAAGAACAAGTAATCGAAAAGTTTACCGAATACAAAAAATCTTTGATATATGAATGTGTAACGGGTAAAAAGGAGGTGGCGTAATGTGTTTAAGTCAAATTATAGCTAACAATCAAGGAGTTATTATCGGTGGATGTTTCACCATAATTGGTATTGTTATTGGCTGGTTGTTGAATTTATGTCAGAGCCACTTCACGAACAAACGTGAAGATAGAATACATATACGTGATAAACGTGAAGAACTGTATGAGCAGATGTATGAATTTGTTATGCGTTATGAAAAAGATGCCCGTACATACAAAAGCAATAAGTACATCAGTGAAGATACCCGAGATTTTTACAATGAGATTGAACCTCAAACAATTTGGGCAACCGTAAAGATCCGAGAGCAGTTTTATACGCTGTTTGAAGATATTATGGAAAGTGCCAAGAGTTACAAAAAGCATTGGGAAAAAACATCGGATAAAAACCGTAAAAAGATTCTGGATTTCAAAGAACAAATCCGTAAAGAATTGGGTTTGAAAGATTAGGAGCAGTAACAATGAAAATAGAATCAGGTAGAATTATTAACGATTTCTTTGAAGAAAATAAGCGTCAGTATGCAATTCCAGTATATCAAAGAAATTATAGCTGGTCTAAAAAACAATGTTCAAAGTTGTTTGACGACATTCTTTATGCATACCAAAAAGACAAAACACACTTTTGTGGTTCTATTGTATATGCTCCGTTAAAGGAAGAAAATAATATTCATTTTTATATTATAATTGATGGTCAACAAAGAATGACGACGATCTACATTTTGCTCAAGGCATTATACGATATGGCTCAAACAGATCGGGAAAAAGAGAGCATTAAGGAAATATTGTTTAATAATGATAAGTTTGATGAATACGGAGTAGAAAAGGCAAATAAATTAAAATTAAAACCAATTAACAGTGATGATAATCAACTTATACTTCTTATGGGTGATAGCGTTGAGAAAGATAAAAATATTGATAAGTCTTCTACACTGTATCAAAACTACACGCTATTTTGTGAGTTGATTCGGGAGCAGCAGGAAAACGGATTAACTGTAAAAGATATATATCGTGGAATAGAAAAATTAATTTGCGGCAAGATGATATTGGGTGATGGCGATAATGCTCAAGAAATCTTTGAACGAATTAATTCAACAGGTGTACCACTGAGTTTAGCCGATAAAATTAGAAATTTTGTACTGATGGTTGATAAGGATCAGGAAAAACTTTATAATAATTATTGGTTGGAAATTGAAAAAAATGTTTCAGTTGGTCAATTGGATGACTTTTTTATCACATATTTAAACTTCAGATTGGAAGGGTTTGCACGTGCAGATGAGGCTTATGAATTATTTAAACAACTGTTTGAGCAAAAGAAATATACAAACGAAGGTATTTTGCAAGAAATGCTCCGCTACTCAAAATATTATCACACATTTTTGAATAACGATGTGAACTATACTAAAAAAGCAAATGATTTATTGGCTGGGTTAAGACAGTTAAAGCAAACAACTCTTTTTGTATTTTTGTTTGATGTATTTGATGATTTTCATAATAATTTGATTGATTCCAATGAACTGGAAAAAATATTGGAATTGCTTTTGAACTACAGCATTAGACGTCTTGTATGTGAGATTGGTTCAAACTCATTAAGAGGTTTGTATAAAACATTATATTCCCGTGTTTTTTCAAATAAAGAACATAAACAATACTATTATGACGCTATACTTTCATTTTTAACTCAATTGACATCCAAAGATGTCTTTCCTTCAAATGAAGTGTTTGAAAAGGCATTGAAAGAAAACAATTTGTATAGAAAAAATGCGTTATGTAAATATTTACTCGCAAGCATTGAAAATTCTGGAAAAGAAAAGATAGACGTAAGTAATTTAACAATAGAACACATACTTCCGCAAAACAAGAATTTATCACCATATTGGCAGAAAATGTTAGGTGTTGATTGGAGAAAAATACAAGAAACTTACTTACATACATTAGGTAACCTCACATTAACAGGCTATAACAGTGAATTGGGAGATAAAAGTTTTGAAGAAAAACTTGAATATTTCAATAGTTCTGATACAAAAATAGTTACCTTAAATGAAGATATAAAAGGTGATATATGGAACGAAACTACAATTACTACCAGAGCAGACAATTTAGCATTAAAAATTCTAAAACAGTTTGCTATAAAACCAGCAGAGCATATTATATCATTCTATGATCGCAATTATGTGGAATATTCCAGTGATGTTCCTGAAGATGCAACTTCAAAATCTCCAGAATACTATGTTTTTCAGGGTGAACGTGTTATCGCAAGGACTTTTGCTGCAATGCTAAAATCTCTCATACATAACCTTTATGAAGAAAATCCAAGTATCATTGAAAATATGGCAAGAAATAACGAAAAGATCTCATCTTTGGATTCATATCGTTTATTTTCATATGATCCTGAAATGACAAAAGGTTCTTATCAGATAGACGATAGCAGTATTTATGTAAGTACAGGCTTTAGTGCTTCACATATTATGCGTATAATAGGAACACTTCTTGATAAATATGAAATAGATAGAAGTGATTTTTCTTATTTTGCAAAAGACAATAAAACCGATTAGGAGAACATATATGACCGATGATGAATTGAAAGAAAAGCAGTTAGAAGCCGATATTGAAACCTCTTTGATTACAAATGGTGGTTATGTTAAAGGTGATCCGCACGATTTTAACAGATCAACAGCTTTTAACGAACAAACGCTCTTGCAATTTATTAAAAACACACAGCCGAAAATGTGGAAACGCTATGAAACCACGTATCCGAGTGATCCAGAAGGTTGTTTTATCGCTAATCTTTGCAAAGCCATTAAAAATGAGGGTTTGCTCAATCTGTTACGTCATCAGTTTAAAGACAGAGGTATGAAATTTTACTTATGTTACTTCAAACCAGAGTTGTCATATAACAAAGAAGCTGTAGAACATTATGATCAGAATATTTTGACCTGTGTGCGTCAGCTTCGGTATTCGCTTTCCAATGAAAATAGTATTGATATTGTATTGTTTTTAAACGGTATTCCTGTTGTTTCAATGGAATTAAAGAATCAATTTACAGGTCAAGATGTTACTAATGCAATTCGGCAATATAAGTTTGACCGAGCAACAAAAGACACGTTGTTTGAGTTTAAAAACCGTGTATTTGTACATTTTGCCGTTGATTTATACAACATCTATATGACAACACGTTTGTTGGGTGATTCAACATACTTCCTTCCGTTCAATCAAGGTTCTAATGGTGCAGGTAATGTCGGTGGTCAAGGTAATCCACAGAATCCTGACGGGTATATGACTTCGTACCTGTGGGAAAAAGTGTTGATTAAAGACAGATTGATGGAGATTATCCAAAAGTATTTACACTTGCAGAAGGAAAAGGATAAGAAAACAGGAAAAGTCAAAGAAACAATGATCTTTCCACGTTTCCACCAGTTAGATGTTGTGACAAAGTTAATTTCCGATGTAAAACAAAACGGTACTGGCAAAAGTTATCTGATACAACACTCAGCAGGATCGGGAAAATCAAACTCTATTGCTTGGTTGGCACATCAATTGTCAGGTTTACATAATAATGATGATGACGTTATATTCAATTCTATCATTGTATTGACCGATAGACGTGTGTTAGATAGCCAATTACAAGATACAATTTATCAATTTGATCACGTGGCAGGTGTTGTTAAGAAAGTAAAGAAGAACTCTGCCGAACTACGTGATGCTATAAATGGTGGAACAAAGATTATCATTTCTACATTGCAGAAGTTTCCAAACATTTATAAAGAAATCACTTCAAATAACAAAAACTTCGCCGTAATAATTGATGAAGCTCATTCTTCTCAAAGTGGTAGAGCCGCAACGACTGTTATCGAAGGTTTGGCAGATATTGATGAAGCCTTGAAGGAATATGCCGAGATTGAAGGTAAAGAAGAAGCCAATCGCAAAGATGATGAAGATATTATGTTGCAAACACTTGCGGCACAAGGAACACATCATAACTTGTCTTTCTTTGCATTTACGGCAACACCGAAATCCAAAACATTGGAACGCTTTGGAACGAAACAACCTGACGGTAAGTTCAAAGCATTCCATATTTATTCAATGCGGCAAGCAATTGAAGAAGGTTTTATTTTGGATGTGTTGAAACATTATATGACGTATAAGACATATTACAGACTGATCAAGCGAATCAAGGATGATCCAGAGATTGATACAACAAAAGGTGCAAAGGCAATTACACGTTTTGAAGCATTACACCCACATAACATTGCTCAAAAGACTGAAATTATGATTGAACATTTCCGTGATATAACAATGAATAAAATCGGTGGTAGAGCAAAAGCAATGGTTGTAACCTCTTCACGCTTGCAAGCTGTTAAATATCTACAAGAGTTTCGAAAGTATATCGCTGAGCATAAATATGAAGGAATTGACGTTCTGGTTGCTTTTTCTGGTGAGTTGCAGGAAAAGGATAGTAAAGAAGTATATTCCGAAACAAAATTGAATATCGGTAAAGATGGTGAACATATCAAGGAAAGCCAGTTGCCAGAGTATTTTCACGATGATTTTAATATATTAATTGTTGCCGATAAGTACCAAACAGGTTTTGATGAACCATATTTACATACAATGTTCGTTGATAAAAAGCTTCAAGATGTTAAAGCGGTACAAACACTTTCACGCTTAAACAGAACAATGAAGGGCAAAGAAGATACA
Organism: Alphaproteobacteria bacterium; assembly: GCA_017480745.1. Lineage (GTDB taxonomy): Bacteria > Pseudomonadota > Alphaproteobacteria > RF32 > CAG-239 > RUG410. Next base: position 11,377 of record JAFUSA010000014.1, on the reverse strand, counting down.
TTTGTTTTGGATTTTGTAAATGACGCTAAAGACATTAAAGAATCATTCCAACAATATTATCAAGCCATAGAACTTGAAAAAGAGATTGATCCGAATGATTTAAACAAGCTCAAGAACGTGTTAGATGAAATGCAAGTGTATAATCAAAATGAGATTGGACAGTTTGCAAACCTTTATTATAAATCTGAAGCTACAGCCAACGCATTGGGCAAACTTTCACAGTATTTAAAACCAGCAATTGATCGGTTTAATGCGTTAGATAAAGAAAAACAAGATCAATTCCGTAAAGTATTGGGTAATTTTATCAGAATGTATGGATTTGTAATTCAGGTTGTTCGGTTGTTTGATAAGGAATTACAGCAATTTTATGTATATGCTAAGTATTTGAGTAAGTGTATAAGACGTGCCAAGTCGGAAGCCGTAGATTTGGATGATAAATTGTTGCTGGAATATTATAAAAAAGAAAAGACCTTTGAAGGATCTATACAACTGGATAATGAAGATAGTACAACTAAACCTTCATCTGGTGGAACTGGCACTACATCAAAGAAAAAAGAACCGTTATCAGTCATTATCGAGAAGTTTAACAATCGTTTCGGCACAAAATTTGAAGGTGAAGATAAAGTATTGTTGCAGATTAAAGAAGATTTGGAGAAAGATGAAACAATTGTCAAAGCTGGTATGAAGAAGGATAAGACTTTACTGGAAGGGTTGTATGGCAAGAGTTTCAATGAAGTTATGGTTAGTCGATATGAACAAAACGATGCTTTCTTCAAAGAAGTTATGCAGGATAGTGAGAAGTTGGACTTTATTAAGAAGGCATTGTTTGAAGTATTATTTGACGATTTGAAAACCAGAGCCAATAAGAAGAAAGAATCTATGTAACGAAGGGGAAATAATATGTTTTATAAGGTATGTACTGGTATTGCTTTGTGTATGTTAGGTGTGGTATTTTATGATTATTATACAAATGCACATCCAACTACACTGACTTGTAATTATGATAAGCAGTTTATTATGGATAATTTTCAAAGATGGGTGAAAAATGATGTATCTGATGCCCAATTGAAAACTTATAAGTTGGAAGTTGTCGATGCGCACGGTTTTACAGAATATGCAACACCACCAAAAGGAAAAATTCCACCTATTAAGGGTAGTTTTTTATATGATGATCTCAAAGGTGCTGTTGTTTGTAATGCAACTGTTATGGTTGACTTTTCTCCAATCAATAACAAAGAAGGCACACAAACCACCGCCGATAATACAGAACGTGTGAGTGTTAGATATCAATTAGTTCCTACCGCTGATGGTTACGTATCTATCAGTATGTCAGGTTTTGATGGAATGCAAATGCAAGAACAGATTACTGAGTTCTTGAAAAAGCATAAAAAGTAAAACACCTCTTAAACCCGCTTTAATGACTCTGGAACCACCGCTTTTTGGTTTACAATTAGTTTATGTCTTGAATCTGAATCTGCTCTGTACGAGTCTTAAATCGGTTTCTACAGGGGTGTTTGTTTTACCATCTGAAGAATAAGTTCATTTAAGTTGTCACCAACTCAAAAAATTTAATTCATCAAGTTCTTATTAATAGATACGGGGAGTAAATTTCACAGTGGTAATAACTATGAATCTAGCAGAAGTCAAACAACAAATAATTCACTCACTTTCTATAAATTCATCTTCTTCAAACTCTGGAACTTCTGGTATTCCCCGTATCATAAACTTATTGAATAAAACCAAGAGTGAAAAAGCAAAAGCAGTGGAACAGGCTTTTTGGGAATTTTTACGTGGAAAAGATTCAGTTATAATTTTATCGGTGTCTACAAGCTCCAAACTATTTCAATTCATCTTAAAATGTGCTCCAAGTGTCTGGTTTATTGAAGGTAGAGTAATAGATCAAAACAAGCGGAAAGATGTATTAGCTCTTCTGTTCACCCATCAAAAAGTGACAATTTAATCCTGCACAAACCAAATTAATTGTAATAAAACTAGTTCTACTAATATAGAAACGATGCTATACTGTTATCTAAAAACAAAAATTGATAGGAGTATACAATATGTTCTATATGATCAAACTCAACGGGGTATTGCTATCTGATAAAGTTTATCCAACATTAAGACAAGCGATGGATGCGTGCCATATTTTGAAAAAACAATACTGTGCTGTAACTTTAGACATAATAAGGATTGATAAGTAGAGTATACTTGTTTGCCATCAATAATATAAACATAATCAAATCAAACATAATAATACATAAATCTTGCGGTGGTGTTTTATTTTACCATACTGTCATCACTTTCTTCTGATTTATCTTTTTTATATGTGATCTTGATACCTTCTGTTTTTAGTTGATCAATAATTGTTCTGACTTGTTTATAAAGTTCTTGATAATTGGCTTTTATTCTATCTCTTAAAGCATCAGACAGGTATAAACCATTTTCAGAGCGATTTCCTTTATTCATATACCCCATCCAACCATAACTTCCACCGTCAATATCATCATAATTATCTTTAATTTGTAACATATTCCTGTAATTTATCTCTTCATATTCTTTTCTATAAGTGCTTGCAGATTGTTTCAATATATGTTGTTGGTTTTCAATATGTGATTTATCAATGCAACCGTGAAGATTGATTCTTTTCTTCTTTCCTTCAGTCATATAAACCATTTCAACATCATTTTTTCCATAATAGCGTAAACTATTATACACTTTCTTAGCATAATCATTTTTTATTTTGCTAAGCTTTTTGTTCTTGTACTTCTTATGCCTTGTGTATGTAAAATCTTGAGTAAATGGCTTTAAGTTTGAAAATTCTTGGGTTTCTGCTAAAAACTTTGCAAAATACGCTACTTCCTGAACACGAGTGATATCATCCCATCGTTCGAATTTTGGAAGATTAACAACTCGTGCTATATGACCATTTTTGTACCTTACAATTTCAACTCTTTTATATATATAACTATTATCCAACTCAAAATTTATGACTTTCCACCACCAAGAAACGTTGTAAATAAAGGTTTTGTAACGTCTTTTTCCAGCTTTTTCGCCATTAAGTTTTTGTGATTTTCCCACTCTGGACATAATTCATTCTCCTATGATTATTCTTCATAGGTGTAGAACTCATTTTTTCAGGTGTGTTTTGATGTAAATTGATAAAAATCAAAATTTTTTAATTATGATTCGAATTAATATAAAAACCAACCGTTGGTTATAAATACGGTTGGCTTTTGTGTGGTTAAAATTTATTTAGTCGCTATTGACGGATAACAAACAGATTCGTGCGTTATCCAGCTCGGAGATCCCTCTCCACAGGTGGGGGATGGGGTATGGCTTACCGCAAGAGATGTGGATATAAGGACACCTACTTCTTTTCCAGAATCTCTTTTGCAATTTGAGCAAGCTCTTCATCAAGAAAATCATAGTGTAACTTTTCCAGCTCTCTCTGTACTTCCCGCAATTCATTGTCTGAGTAATTGCGCTCAGGCGTAGTCTTGCCTTCCCAACCTATTATGCTGTTACGCATTGTCTGTTCTACTCCAAAATCTCGCAAAGCTTTATTTATATTGGTACGAAAGGAATGAAATGCTTTCCAACGATCAGTTTTAATTTTTAATTTTCTAAGATGTCTGAACAGAGGATCCATAAATTTCTTTTTATATATTTGTTCCTTTTTTTCTTTTGTAAATGATATGGTTCTTCTAAAGATAAAGTTTTGAAATTCACGTTCGTTTCTTTTTTGATATTTGTATATATAGTCAAGAAAACCTAACTCAATTAGTCTGCTGTGAATTGGAACAACTCTAACGGTAGCTGCATTCTTGAGTTTCTTGAAGGGATCATAATCAGGATCTTCAACATCTGAATCATCATCCAATTTAAAATCAAAACATTTTATGCCTCCTTGATCTACAATATCTGTATAGCGTAGAGTTGTTGCTCCATTTGTCCGTGCTCCACAATATAAAGCAATCATACAAGCCCAAAAAATATCTGGATGTTTTTTGAAGATTTTATACTCTGGATCGAACATTTGAACCAACTCCTCTTGAGTAAAAGGAAGGTAGGTCTTTGAAATTTTTGAAGCTGTGCCTTTCTTGATTTGAATATGATCAAGTTGGTATAATTGGTAGTAATCTGGTTCTAACTTGTTGGCACTTTTGATAAACTCATTCATACTAAGAATCCGTCGATTTATGGCTTTTGCCCCGATTTTTTTAATTCCTTTTATACTAATTTCTATTTCGTTGATTGTTTTTTTATTATTGAGCTTGTCATAGTTATCATCAATATTTATACCTGCATTGGATAAAACTTTCGTGATATCTTGTAATTTTCGTGTTAATGTATCTTTACTAACATTATGTTTCAAATCGATTGCCAATATGTCCAAAACCTCTTGTATTGTATGATGTGGTATTGATGGTGCTACGGAAATGTTCTGAACAGATAATGGTTGAGGTGATGGTTGAGGTAATGATTGTGCTTGTGGCGGAATCATATCCTGTGGGTATAAAATATTTTGAATTTGAGTTATGATTTGACCTACTTTATCTAAAACTTTTTTAATATATGCTACATTCCACAGACATCTTTTCCATACATTTGCTTCTTGCATATTACACGGGTTAAAACGCTCAACCCTCTTCATATCAGATCTACTGCTGATAATTTGAGCTTGTGTATCCAGCTTATAATATTCAAGATCGTCATCAAGATCTTTGATCATACAATCATCATATAGGGATTTTATGTTTTTAAGTAATTCGACATCATTATCCTTGCTTAACACATAAACATAGCTGGAATTTGTTGAATCATTAGTATTTGTATATATTTTCTCCAAAGTCAGACGTTTATAGAGTTGATCAAGCATCGATATATTTTTAAGGTATTGCTTTATGTCTTTAATCATTTGAGAAGCCTCATAGTAGTTATCAGTAGATAAAGAAAAGCGAAGAACGTTTCTTTTTCCATTTGTAGCTGGAAGTTCCATTCTACAATAATAAATTTTGTTTCTCAAGCTCAAATGTGGTTCGGGGCAAAATTCGGGGCATTTAAAAGAAGTGTGACACATTGTTATTGTTGGGGCACACGATGATACACAGTTATTTACCATTTTTTCCTCTTTGGTTATCAGTTAATGTTCAAAAAGTTTAAGTGGTTGATTTTGCTGTGTTTTAAAAAATCATAAAGAACGGTTCTATAATTTTCCCGTAAATCTGGTCACAAAGATTAAGATCTTGATTTATAAAGAAAAAACCACCTCGAAAGGTGGCTTTATGTATTGGAGCGGGCAATGGGATTCGGACCCACGACATCAACCTTGGCAAACTGGACAAAATACATTGTAAGCAAGTATTTACCTATGTTTTGAGATATCATTTTTGTCCTGTCGTGCTATTTTTTGCACACCTACGATATTTTCTCCAGCGATAAACGAATCGGTAATTTGCTCATACTTTCCGTATAGTTAATCATTACTTTGGTAATGCAGTAGTCATCATACCTTCAATATGCTCTACATATTCAGCGTCTCCAAAGCATTCTGAATATTCTTTGGATTGCTCCGATAGTAGATGCTCAAAGTGTTGATGCTGGCGTGCCCGCTTATCTGCTGTATCAAAGGCAACGGATAGTTCGCATTCATAAGTTTGGTAAGGCAAGTTGCTCTTAAACTATGAACTCTGCATTGTTTATCTAGTCCAACACCATCATATACTTGCCGGAAGATATGGATTATCTGTTGCTTTGAAAGACACGAACCTTTGTTGGATTTAAACAGATAATCACTCGGTTTTGGCGTATAATAAGGATTTGAAAGCAAATATTTGGCATACTTCTTTAATTCCTGTCTCATAGTGTCATTAAAATAAACTTGTAGTGCCTTTTTACCGCCCTTATTCTGCTCTGGTTGCAATAAGAATGAATCAACAGGGTTGAAGTCATCATCATATACTTGACCGATAGTGAGTTTTTGAACCGAATGAATACGAAGTGCCGTCATCAACATCATCATAAACATAAGGCGTGTGCGTTCTGAATGTGATGACATATCATTGATGAATCGCAGGCAATTCTTAATATCCGTATCCGTTAATAGTTTTGACTTCCCCTTTTTCATTTTGCACCTCATATAATATTCATTAAAGTATATATAACATATATAAATGAATATAATTAAAATGTCAATAAAAATCCTGTTTTCAAAGAGTTAGGTAAAATAAGGGTTTGCTCAAAAAATATTCAAAAATGTATCTTTTTGAATATTTACTTCATTGTGGATAAATTGCGAATCGGTATTCCAGCAATAATTCTTTTATTCTAAGGTATAGTTATTCAATAGTTATTCATACTGATTGAATAGTTAAACAATAAATTAAGGAGGCAAGCATGGGGATATTAAGCAGACTTTTGGGTAAAGATGAGAAGAAATCAACTACCAAGAAATGTTCAACAAAGAAAAACAAAACAACCAAATCCGTAGCAAAAAAGATTCCTGAATCTGTTAAAGACAAGTATTTTATCACTGATATAACACCAACGGATAAAGCAAACACCCAAGCAAATGCCAAGAAAAAACAAGTTCGCTTGAACCTCTGTAAAAAGGTTTATCAGGCAATTGAGAACGCAAAATCTCGCAAACCTGAAAGCAAACTCGGCAGATTAGAGAAAATCTTTACGACAGATGAAGAAAACAAAACGATTGCAACAATTCGTTATGGTTCTGTTATCTTTTATCAGGGTCGTATGGAAGATGCTGATGTATTTGACCGACACGGCAAAGAAAACTTTGAGAATAAATTGGGTGCATTAAACCATTTGAAAATGATGCTTGAAGCAGATGAATGGTTTGACCCACAATATGAGAAGTATTTAACAATTAAGGAATTAGCAGACAAACGCTCTGCCGCAACAAAGAAATCAAATAAGTCCAAGGTTGTTAAAGCAACTGCTACGAAAGCGTCGGCAACAAAAGTGTCGGCAAAATCGTCTGCAAAAACACGCTCTACCAAAGCGTCTTCCTCAAAATCATCTTCAAATAAAGCGTCTGGTAAAACGATTAAAAAGAAATAGTTTAATGATTGTTCTTCAATAGTTATGATAAGGTTAATTAAAACGCTCTATTAAACAATTTTGTTGAAAAATAACCCTTGCTTTAAAATTGGTAAGGATTTAATAGTATGTTATTAGAATTTTGTGAAAGGATTTTAACTATGAAGACATTGATAGTAACATATGAGTTTCAATATAATAGCACAGAATTATATAATGATAAATATGAAAAATTAAAGAATATAGTTGAAAAATACAAAGGCAAATTTGATAAGACCACATCTACATTATTTTTCAGGATAAATAATAGTTCCCTACTGATTTCTGAATTATTTGAAATAATGACGGATGATGAGGGAGATGGATTATTAATTTTTGAATTTCAAAATAAAACCCTTGAACACATATATAGATACGAACAAAAACAATATTATATAGATGATAATAAAGATATTCAATGGTTTAATTTTTGATAACATATGGTGGTATTTTACATAAATGTGGTGGTCTAACATTTATTCTAAATAATTTAGCAAAATACATTACTAAACTTAACCTTTTCATCCACCACCATTTTTTCATCATCATTTCTCCATAACATTATACAAATATTTATATCTCAAAACACCTAAAAATCACTTTTATCAAAATAATTTTTGACATTTTGGTTCAAAAGTGGTATAATGTAATAAATAAAATTAGTTAGAGGAATCAATAAAATGGAAAAAACAAAAGACCAAATCAAAGATAATACCAAAGAAGAAAATAGTATGATTATCAATGAATCAAAGAATACCTTTATGCCTACTGACAAGAAGGAATTAAGGTATTTAGAGCAGTTAGCAGATAGAGCAATCGCTGAATATAAAGCAGGTAAATGCAAACCGTATAAGGATTTTAAATGGTAGAAATAGTATATATGGATGAATATCAAGATAACTATCTTGATATAAAAAATTGGTACATCCAACAAGGTGTTTCTGAAAAATCATTTAAGAATATTATATTAGATATTGAAAACACTATTGAAATTATAATGAATAATCCAAATGGATTCCGAATATTAAAAACAAGACCCTTACATTATGCTACAACATTAAAATATAGATTCAATATTTACTATACGGTTATTCAAAATGCTATAATTTTATCAGATATAAAAGCACCAAAACAAAATAGATTATATGAAACAATCAATGATGAAGTCAATGAGATTTTAGAAATTGCTGGGGTTAATACTTAATATTATAAAATGTTGAAAATTATATAGAAAGAGTCAATAATTATTGACTCTTTTAATTTTTCTTCTTATCAAATAATTGGGTTATATACCTCATTATAAGCAATTGTGCTTAAATGAACTATAAGGAGAATATATGAATAAATCATATGATTCTGGTTTATTTGATAAGAATGGAAACCCCATTCCTGTTAAGCAAACTAAAAAAATCCTTTTAGGTTAGGTATTAATCTAAAAGATAGAGGTGGTGATGTTTTAATTCATCATCTCTATTTTTATTTATACTCAAAAATAATAAAAATGTAATTCCTGCAAAATTAATTTTGACATTTTGGTTCAAAAGTGGTATAATGTAATAAATAAAATTAGTTAGAGGAATCAATAAAATGGAAAAAACGAAAGAAGAAATAATTTTAGAAATGTGTGCTGATAAACTTATCAATGATAAAGTTGCTCAAGAGATGTTATTAGATGAATCATTATCAGCAAATGATACGCTCTATAGAAAACAAACTTTAATGTTAATTCAACAAAGTATGAAGGATGTTGAGGAAGGAAAGTGTATGGATATTGATGAATTTTTTAATAGTTTTTAGGAATGAGAATGAAAATAAAAATTACCGAAACAGCAAAGAAAACATTCATGGATAATTATAATTACATCGTTATGATGAATCAAGACGATAATATTGCTAAAACAATTAAGAAAGATGTATATAATAAAATTCATACACTATTACAAAATTATAAGATGTATAGATTAATTGATGGGACATATAAGCAACTTTTAGCATATAAAGATAAGTATCGCATTTTATTTACTGTTGATGAAAATAAGCAAATAATTTACATTCATGCTATATTACATGGAAGACAAGATATAACTCCATATATACAAATGATAAAAAAATAGCAGAACATAATTTTCGCTCTATTAAACAATTTTGTTGAAAAATCCATAATAAAAACCCTTGCTTTAAAATCGGTAAGGGTTTAATTATAACCCTATCAATATTTTTTATGAAAGGGTTATGAAAATGACAAAACTTAAACAATTAAAAGGGAAAAATCCTCTTGATGTAATGCAACTTGAAATTACATATCATAAAAACTTATTAGAAATTTATGCTTACATAATATCTTTATTAATGAAATCATCGCATATATCTTATGAAAATATTTGTGATGAAATTAAAAAAGCAGATTGTTCTGATAACGAAAAGAAAGCATTATTAACTACTTGTTCCGAACTTTTTTCAAACCAGTAAAATCAAAGTAGTATATATATCGTGGTTTAAAAAAACTCTTAATATGTTTTAATATTAAGTTTAACATAGTTGTATCTCCATAACATTATACAAATATTTATATCTCAAAACACCTAAAAATCACTTTTATCAAAATTAATTTTGACATTTTGATCCAAAAGTGATATAATGTAATATGATAAATAAAATTAGTTAGAGGAAACAATAAAATGGAAAAAACGAAAGACCAAATTGTAACAGAAATGTATCAAGCAGGATTATTAAACGAAGATGATACTGCCAGATATTTAATTGATGAATCGGTCAATGCTTCTGATATGAATGAAGTTAAGCAGATGATTGAATTATGTAGAGAGAGTAGAAAAGCAAATAAATATACTCCTGCCGAAGAAGTGCATAAAATGATATGGAGTAAGTATTTTGAAAGTTAGTTATTCAGATATGGCAATAGGTCAATTAGACAATATTTTTCAGTATATATCACAAGAAAGACCAAATATTGCTAAAAAAGTATATACTGAAATTGTTAATGCTGCTAACGGGTTATCAAGAAATTATAAATTATATCGTCTTATAGGTGATAATATTCGTTTGATGCCTGTTTATAAAGGTAAGTTTCGTGTTTTATATGATGTTGATGAAGTTAATCAAGAAGTTCATATTCAAATTATACAACATCACAGTCAAGATATGACACAACATATTAGTTAATCATAAATAATCATCTTTACAAAATCATATACATAAAATAATATCACCTCTATCTGCTATCGTTATATAATCAATTAAGATTGTATATTTTGATAGTAAGATAAAGGAGATAGAAATGTGTGAAATATACACATTTGATGGTCTTTTTGATAAAGATGGGAATCCTATCAAAATTATTCCTGTTAAGACCATTTTAACAGAAATAAATCATTAAGGCATAAAGGGTGAAGATGCTTTTATCCTTTGCCCTCTATACATATTTTATTTATACCAAAAAATTACCCAAAATAGATTTTAGCAACCAAACAAACACTCTTTAACCAAAAGGTTATTATCTCCACCTTTTCTTTATGCTTGTCGTGTAAGCATTTTAATAAGGATTGTCAAGCATTTTTTCAACAAAATTGTTTAATAGAGCGAAACAACATCAAACCATCTGTTGTTTAAGAAATTTGTAAAGGGTGGAATAATCAACTTTAAGCATTTTTGCGATTTGTGTTTTGGAAATATTTTGAGAGAGCAATGTTTTGATTAAATCAAGTTTGCCGGAGAGTTTGGTGCTTTTATTTTTGCTTCCCTTTTTTCTGCCGATGTGTTTTCCTTCGGCACGCAATCTGTCTAAACAGCGTTTTGTGCGTTGAGAAATCATTGTGCGTTCAATTTCTGCCGATAAACCAAAAGCAAAAGCGAGAACTTTAGATTGAATATCTGCTCCCAATCGGTAATTATCTTTTAATGTCCAGACCTGGCAACCGATATTCATACAGTGATGAAGAATGGACATCACTTGTAAAAGGTTGCGACCTAACCGTGACAGTTCCGTTGCGATGATAATATCATCTTGTTTGATTTTTTTGAGTAATTTTCCGAGTTTTCTTTCATCTAAACTTTTGCGAGAGGAAATTGTTTCCTCAATCCATTGGTTAATTTTGAGATTATTGTTGTTGGCAAACTGCTCTATTTCAAAGCGTTGGTTTTCATTGTTTTGTTTATCGGTGGAAGTGCGTATATATCCGTAAATCATAGTCAATCCTTTTAAAAATATTTATCAAAGAATCAACAGATTACAGCAAAAAATGAGTATTGAAAAAAAAGGAAC
>JAFUSA010000013.1 GCA_017480745.1 Alphaproteobacteria bacterium | reverse complement strand
TTTTTTTAACAATTATTTGCAAAAATTAAAAATTATCAGTGATAAAATTGTCAGCAACATAAGCCAGTTGCTTTCAATTACGATATTGTTATCGCCGACAATGCTGATATATGCAATGGAGCGACTGTGTTTCAGCGGCTGCTGTTTTTCACCTTTAAAATTATCATTGCAAGGCAAAGCTCTGTCTAAAATTTTTTCTATTTCTGTCATTTCAGATTTTTCCACCATATTTAACATCCGACAATTAATTTGCTTTTCTCAGTTCATCGTAAATTTCAATAAAATCATTAACTTTATCTTCTGCCACTGTCAAGGTTTCGTCGCAAACTTTGTTATACATAAGTTTAACTAAATCGGCCTTGTCTTTTGGAGAGAGTGTTGCATTGCGGTTTATCAGCCATGTTTCTATTTTTTCCAATATCAAGGCCAAAATTTCTGAATTTATGGTGTTGCCCCCAACTTTGTTACTTAGTGGCAAATCAGTAAGTTCTTGTTCATCAACATTAAGAATTAGAGCCAATTTACGTCGTTCAACCTCTCCAAGACGGCGAGGAGAGCCATTTTTTATGAATTGCTGCATATAAGCAATATTTTTACCGACAGCCAATGAAACACGTGCCAAGTTTAAGCCCTTATCCACAATCAATTTGGCTATTTTTGCTCTTACCTCTTCTGTTCCCGCCATAACAAATCTCCTTAAAAAATTTAGCAACATTATATAATATAAATCTTACATTGTAAAACGATATTTTACTTATTGACTTTATAATATTTTTCTTATATTTATTCTGTCAGGAGGTAAAAAAATGAAGAAATTATCATTAAAAACAAAAGAACGATTAAAAAGCAGAGGTTATGTTGTTGAAAATGACGGAACAGTTCGCAAGAAAACGGTATTGGAAAAATATTTTGAAAAGGGATATCTTGATTTGCCAAACAGTCAATTCAGTGCAGAGGATAGAAAAAAGGTTGGCGAAAAATTGGCCTATGACTACTATTTAAGCAATCTTAATCATGTAAGATCTGTGAATTTAGAAATGCCTCGCATCAAAAGCACAGGTGAGGGCGGAATTGAGGGCTTTTTATTTCATCAACAACGATATTTAAATGCGCTTAAATCAATACCGTATGAGTTTTTAGAAGCTGTGCGAATAGTGTGTATTGAAGATAGAGAGCTTGGTTGCGATAAATCTGTTCCGAAAAGCGGAATAAAAAGTAAATATAATATTTATTATCGAAAAATGCTTTTAACTTTGGGGTTAGAGAGGCTTGTTAAATACTATTTGAAAATTTCTAAAAATAGTTCTTGACATTTGGTTACTTTTATGATAAGAAAATAATTATAATGTAGAAAAGTATATAATAAAAAAATGATAAATTAAGGGAGGCGATTATTTCGTTTCCCTTTTTTTATGGGGAAAATAATGTATAAAGCGATTAAAGACAGAATAATTATCCGTTTGGACGAATCGGAAGAACGGATTTTGAGGTTACCCGATTTGCATAAAATCAGAAACATCGGGCAGGTGGTGCAGGTTGGAGCAAAAGTCGATTCGGTAAAAATCGGCGATAAGGTGGTATTTCACCCTTATGACGAAATATCTTTGCCCGAAAAAAACTTGGTTGTTGTTCGCGAAAAAAGTTTGCTGGCAACTATAACCGATTAAAATTGTAATCAACATCGGCCGGTAATTTACCGGCCTTTATCATTTAAAAAGGAAAATAATATGACAAAAGAAAACAGAAAAAATTTACGTGATGAATGGCAGGCTAAAATTTCATCAGCTGAAAAAAAATATGCCGAATATTATGATTTGGTTAAGGAGATTCGCGAATATTATCGTAACGACCGGCGTAAAAATAAACAAAATATTTTTTGGTCATCGGTTGAAACCCTTAAACCGTTTTTATATTTTCGTCAGCCGACTCCGTTTATTGTGCGTAGCCGTAAAACTTCAAGTGAAATTGAATCTTTGGCCGCCACAATATTGGAACGAGCCTTATTGTGGAATATGAAACAATTTGATTTTGACAGTGTTATAAAATATGCTCGCAATGATTTTTTGCTTTCAGGTATGGGAATTTTATGGGAACAATATAATCCTGACTTTGTTTGTCTTGGAGCGGAAGTGCTCAAAAAAAATGAACAGGTGGATACAACATATGTCAGTCCGACTGCTTTTTTGGCCGATACTGAAAATGTTAATGTATGGGAAGATGTGGAATGGATTGCACGCAAAACACATTTAACCTTAAAAGAAGTGGCCGAAAATTTTCCTGATGAAGCGGCAGGGTATTTGCAAAACAGTTTTGGCGAAAATGCTAATATAACAGTTTATGAAATTTGGGATAAACCAAGCAAATGTATTTATTATTTTTCACCTGAATATCCGATGGATTTTTTGGATGTATATGAGGATACATTACATCTTAAAGGATTTTTTCCGTGTCCGAAACCGATTATGTCAACTCTTACCAATGATGGTATAATTCCTATTCCCGATTATGTTGAAATTAAAAGCTTACTTGACGAGCTTGACGGTGTTAACAATCGTATGCGTTTGACGATGCAGGCGCTAAAAGTTTCCGGCTGTTATGATAATAGCTTTCCGGAGTTGGCAAATATTTTAGATAAGGATGTTACTCTCATTTCAATCAGTGATTTTGATCGCCTGAAAGATGCCGGAGGTATAAGAGGAATTATAGAGTTTGCACCGATAGAGCAATATATTCAGGCTTTGCAAACTTTGGCTTTAAGACGTGAAGTTTTGGTTAATTCTATTTATGAAATAACCGGAGTTTCGGATATTATGCGCGGTTCTTCTCAAAAAACGGAAACTGCTACGGCCGTAACGCAAAAAACTAATTTCGGAACATTACGCAATCAAGACCGGCAAAATGATATGCAGCGCTTCTTAAAAGATTTGCTCACCATCAAGGCAGAGATTATTTGTGAACAATTTTCTCCGGAATTTTTGCTTACATTTTTAACCAAGGATGAAGTTTATAACGAAGAAAAAGCCATGCAAGCCGTTAAACTTTTAAAACATGATAAATTACGCGGAATGATGATAGATTTGGAAACGGATGGATGCTATAATATGGAACAGGAAGAAGGACGCACACTCAAAGTTTTGAATAGTATCAATGAGATGATTGCTTTGGCGTTTAATTTAGTTTCTAAACAACCGGCTTTGTTGCCTCTCTATCGAAGAATGTTGGAAAGTGCCGTTGCCACTATGCCGAAAGCTCGCCAATTTGACGCGGTTATGGAAAGCGCATTTGATAAAATCTCCGAAGAATTGAATAAGCCGGATCATGTTCCGCAAACAATAAAAATAAGTGATGGCAAACAGGTACGGGAAAAAGCGACAAAAACGCAAAAAAATATATCCGAATCATTGAATAACAATGCAAAACTATAATAAGGAGAATATAATATGAGTATAAGTAAAGAACTTGTGTATGGCATAAAACCGATAAAAAGGGAAAATCCGAAAGCCGGAGAGAGTGAGTGGTATTATGTAGATCCGCGCGGTGCGGAAAGTTTAACGGAAATGGAAACAATAGATGTTCCGAATGAGTTTAGTCCTAATCCATACGCCGATGAAATTCAAGATTATATCTATGAACATAACAAATACGATTATCATGATCTCTATGGAGATGCTGTGCCACCAAAATATAATTTGACAACAAACAATGCGCAAAGTGGAGATAGTAATGAATTAGGAAACCATGTGGATAATAATTTAGCAAATGATAATTATGAAGAAATGTCTTTCGCCATAACGCCGGAAATGATTGTCAAAAGAGATAATATGTTACAGAATATGCCTCATGGCAACGGTTTATTGGGTGTATTAAAAGCCGGATTAGAAGGGTTTAAGGATACTTATAATAATGGAATTAAAAAAAACAATTCAAGATGTTCAATCTGTGTTGGAAAATAGAGATGTGCAAGCTGAAGAAGATTATGAAAAGTATTATAAAGATATCACTGACGATAATCTTCTATCGGGTGTAGATCGTATAACAGCAATGAAAAAAGGTGATCCTTTAAGCCTTGAAGTTGCGGAAAATCCGTATGTTATGTATGATATTCCTGAATATAGAACATTTCATTCAATGGGCAAATATTATGTTGATAAGTATAGTGATATTATTGAAAAATACGCGCAAAAGTATAACGTTAATGCAGATTTAGTTAAATCAATTATGTATAACGAAGCGTCCACAGGTCATAAAATAATATTTAATTGGCTTGGTGATATAGCGCATGTATCAGATAGTCAAATGCCGATGAATATACAAGGTGAAACATGGGGTGATTTTCAAGGTGAACACTATGATACATGGGATGCGGAACAAAATATTGAATTAGCAGTTCGTGTAATTAAGCAGATAACTGAATCACTGAAAAATCCAAGTATTGAGAATATAGGAACTTTATGGAATGGTACAGGAAAAAATGTTACAAGTTCTTATGGTGCACGGACGAAGACAATATATGAACAAAAACCGTGGGAAAAGTAAAATACATGGTAACAGAAAATAACAGAGAAAATGCCCAAGTAAATACGCTATCAATGAGTATTTGGCATTTTATCATAAAAATGCTTCGTTTCATCATTTGTGGTATGCTTTATTTTGTATGGATAATTTCTATGATTGCGTTGCGTATCGGCATGACAGGAGATAATACACGAAGTTCGATGTGCAATATCGACGGTTGGCGTTATGGTGATTTTTTTCAGTGGAGCTATGGAGAGCCATGTACATTTACTTCTATATATTACATATCTATGTATTGTTTTATATTTACGTTCTATCCTCTTTTTGACTGTATACAACGATTGGTATCTGGTGAAACTCCTACGATAAAATCACGTTTAATGGAAGTTATTCCGTGGTTTTTGTTTGAACTGTTTGCTTTGTGGGGATTTTTAGAGGTATTTGATTGGATGATAGCTTATACCGGTTTTCTGGGACTGTTATTGTATTTTATACCGATTATTGCATGGATGCTAATAACTAAATATTTAAGTAAAGGTAAATTGTTGCTAATTTTTGGAGTAATGCTGATTTTTTATATGGCTATTATGGGCATGTCTATACATTATGTATACTACTGATATTTTGGCGGTAAGGTGCGTTCTGCCGGTTATGTTGTGGCGCTTATTAGTAAGCGCCTTTAATTTTTAACGCACTATGTGAACCATCCCAATGACATGGGAGGTGCAACTAATTATGGTATCAGTTCAAGATGGTATCCGAATGAAGATATAATAAATATGACACCTGAGCGAGCCAGTGCTATATTATATCGAGATTATTGGTTACAGCCGAAAATGTATTTACTGCCGGATGAATTTTCTGATATAGTGTTTGATGATGGAGTTTTACAGGGACAGCCTACAGCTATTAAAAGTTTACAAAATGCACTTGGAATCAATGCAGATGGAATAATTGGTCCAAACACAATAAAGGCTTTTGAGAATAAAGATAATAATGTTGTTAAAAGTAATTTTATCAAAAATGTTCACAATATAGAAGACAAGTATTTGCAGAATAATCCTAATCAAAGAGTGTTTGAAAAAGGGCATAGAGATAGGTTTAACAGGTATTAATTTCTTGCTGATATTGAACCGATAATTTTATTTACATAATAAAAGATTTGCTGAGAGGTGGCGTATTCGCTGTATAAATAGACGGATACGCCGCAATTTTCTTTGTTGCAATAATCAGTTTCAGCAAAAATAAAAAGATATTGTTCGTATATAAATTTAACATAATTATCAAATTTTTGCGAAGCCTCTGTTTCGGAAAGATTATAGAATTTATGAAAAAGTTCAACAGCAACTTTTTTGTAACAAGCCTGCACTTCATGATGAGTACTCATAAGATGATTATAGCATTTGAAACTCCAAGATTCCGGACATACTTTTTCCCTTTGTTCGAAAGTATCTGAGCAAGAGGTAAATTGTTTTTCGAGTTGATTTATTAACGCATTGTCTTCTGCCTGAGCCGTAGAAGATAACAAAACGAGAGTGATAATTAAGAAAAGTTTGTGCATGGTTGAACCTATGGAGTTGTGCTATTTTGCTTTAATAATAATCAGCGAATAAAATATGTCAAGATAAAATTTATAACCGGCGGTAAGGTGCGTTCCGCCAGTGATGTTGCGGCGCTTCGTGACAAGAGCTCTATAATTTCTATTCAAGAGCAGAGCTATTTTCCATCATTGCTCCCTTTTCTTACTTGCTTGATTTTTGCCATTTCTATGGCCTTGTTAGACATTTTGCGCCAAAATGCACTTTGCATACGGTAATAATCAGCGGTTTCGCTTTCCTGTCTTTGCGCATAGAGATTTCCCAAATGTCCGCATATATTAGATTTCATCATAAAACCTACATTGCGAGAATATCCCGCCTTTGTGGCAATTTCAAATGCCGCTTGATATGTTTTTATTTTATCTTCGGACGATAATTGCGGATTATTTTTCAAATAGGTGCCATATTCATCCAACTTCCGCTTGTTTTCTTCGTTACGCTTATCTAACTTTGCTTGATTGATCATTAATCGAATTTCTTTTTTCAAATCATCAGGAAAGAGTTTTTTTCGCGTCAATTTTTCATAAGCCATATAATATATGTCATGTTGTTTGCTTTTATCTACATACCCGCGGTGCATATAGGCATATTTCAATGTTTGCAAAATTTCGTTATCGTATTCTTTACCCTCCGGCATATCGGTTAACTGTTTGCCGACAGTGTTATAAAAATGTGTATTACCAAGCTCAAACTTGTCGTTAGCGTATAAAACCAAATCATAAAGTTTATAACGGTAAACTCCCGGAATTGGCAAACTATCGACTAATTTTTCGTATTTATCCATATCGTGAATAACTTTTTGCTCGTCAAAATAGCGGTCATCAAGGTCATTTTCGGAAATAGTGTGGATAAGCTTGCGGCGGGTAATATCAAAAGTTGCTATTTCATTATATTGTTCAGGCGGCAAAATATCGCGCAAAACTTTCAATTTTTCAGCAACATCATTCTCACATTTTCCTATTTGAGAAAAAGTTGCAAAATAATCTTGAATATACAGATTTTCGCCGTCCATAGTTACCTCACAAATTTTTTACCATTTTCATAAATGTTATGCCTTGTTCCTCAAAGACATCACCTTCGGCGTGATACCCTAATTTTTCATAAAAGCCGACAACAAATAACATTGCGTGCATAATTATTTTGTTATATCCGGCTTCTTTGGCGCGTTTTTCAGCATAAGCAACTAATTCGCGTCCAACACCTTCTCCTTGATAAACCGTATCTATTGCCACCTGCATCAAGCGGATTGTTTCATCATCAACCGGTGCCAAAATAAGGCCGCCCACCAATTTATTGTCCAACATTTCCACACAACCGATGTGTAAATACTTTGCTTCTTCGGGGCGAAAAGAATCTAAAAACTTCAATCCTAACGGCTGCAACAAAATTTTATATCGCAGTTCAACCAGTTCATTATAGCGTGAAGACCCGAAATCAATATCAATCATTTTGCGCATAAAGAATCTCCTTAAATTTTTTAGCATTAAAACATATTTTTTCGCATATTTCAATAGAATTTTATAAAATCTTACGGAAAAACTTTTATTATTAATACAAAATTCAGTTACCGGAGTTTATATAATCTATGTGAGGAAAAAGAAATGATTGTTAAAACACTTACTCTTGGCAACGTAATAGCCACCAACACATATTTTTATATTGATGAAAAGAGCAAACACGGTTTTTTGATTGATCCGGCAGATGATGCGGATTTGCTTTTGCAAACCATACGTCGTGAAAATTGGATAATTGAAAAAATATTGCTTACGCACGGGCATTTTGACCATATCGGAGCAGTGGCAGATATTCATAAAGAAACTGATATTCCTTATTATATTCATCGTAATGGAGAAAAATATTTGACCGATGCTACTTATAACTTATCGACATATCTTGCAAGCGAGATATATTTACCCGATGCGCAATATTTGTCAGGTGGCGAAATAATTTCATTAACTGCCGCTCCGCAAATAAGCTTGGAAGTGTTGCATACTCCCGGACACACAGAGGATTCGGTTGTTTATTATGATAAACAAAATGCCTTAGCATTTGTCGGAGATACGATTTTTAATGGCAATATCGGCGCAACCCACTTTCCGGGTGGAGATACGGCACAAATTTATCAAAGTATCCGTGAAAAAATTTTATCTTTGCCTGAAAATACCGTATTATATTCCGGCCATAGTGAACCAACCACCGTTAAGGCGGAAAAAGCTTGGTATTAGCCGCATTTTGAAATAGATCAATATATGCCGAAATTTTATTGTTTTTATATTTTTTGTTTGACTTTTGTATTTTTTATGATATAGTCATTACAAGATGAGGTAACTTGTCTGAGGTGTGGAAACCTCTTTGAGATTCGTCATTTTATGATGTAAAGATTTCCGGCTTTGGTCGGAAGGTTGCAAAATAGAACAGCTTGTTTAATATGCAACACTATTTAATCTCAAGTAGTTTCCAACTTCCGGCCGCCTCAGTGGGCGGTTATTTTAATGTAATAGCAACAAAAATGAAAGGAAGTTTACTATGAGAAACTTTGATACAAAAAATCTTCAAATTAATTTTAATCAAGCGGAAAATGCCTTGACGATTCCTGCGGAATTGAGGCATGACCATAAGTGTGGCTCTGCCACGCAATGCGGTCGCTCTATGATAGAGATGCTCGGTGTATTAGCCATAATCGGTGTTCTATCTGTTGGCGGAATCGCCGGATATTCAAAAGCAATGCAAAAATATCGTATTAACAAAACCATTGAACAAATAACTTTAATTGCCGGTAATGTGAGAACCTTTTTCGCCCCACAAGGAAATTATGACGGATTATCTTCGTATTCTGATACAGGAAAAGCAATTATTAAAAAAGCCAAACTTGTGCCGGATGAAATGTGGAACGGTGATAATATTCAAGATGTTTGGGGAAATAACGTTAATATTACTGGCGGAGGAAAATATTTTAGTATAGATTTCACACTATCCTCAGGGGCAATACCAGTTGAAGCTTGTATAGAACTTGTAACACAGGATTGGAGTGATACCGGTAAAACATTCGTAGCTATAATGTATTACCCAAGTATGCCAAAATATAATATTGCACCGTTGAGTTTAGAAACAGCAACTACTTTATGTTACGAAGCAACTCAAAAGACAACAAGTAACTTATCTTTTGCATTTGATAATGCTCCATTTTAAACACGCGGAAAATGTTTGCAGACTGTTTTATTCTCCTATAATGGTCCAGCCGGTGCCGTAAGGGTTATTGGGGCTATCAGGGGCATATTCGCTTCCGGCACCGTATGGATTGTTTATACTGTCCGGTGAATATTCTGATCCGTAGCGTCCGTATGGATTAGATATAGAATCCGGATCGTAGGGATTATCGCTTAATTTGCCGCGATAATTTCCGTCTTGGTCATAAAGTTTAGGCGCATTGGTGGCATAGGGGTTATGCGCCGATTTATCCGAATATTCACTGCCGTATTCGCCGTATGGATTGTTTATGCTGTCTGATGAATATTCAGAGCCGTATTGTCCGTATCGGTTTGAGGTGGAATCGCTGTCGTATTTATTGCTGCTAAGCCGCCCTAAATAACGTGCTTCGGCAATATTTGCCAACAAAATAAATGCACATAAAAAAACGTATTTGTAAAACATGGTTATTCTCCTGTTGCTTGTTTGTGTTCATTAATCGGATAGTCCTGTTTGCGAAAAAACTGCTTACGTTCTTTGCGGCTCATGGACCAGATATTACCAAGTCCATTAATCGGTTGAACCGTATATAGCGACGGAAAGTCAAAGTCGCGCGAAAAGAAAATAGAGGTGGTTTTGGTATAGTTATTCATTGGGCAAAAGCCGTAAAAATCAACTTGCAACAAATTTGCCGCGCGCAAGTTTTTTACGGCTCCTGCATATTCTAAACTGGTGTTAATACGGTCGCTGTCATCTAAAATAATCATTCCTCCGGCAGCCAAAGCTTTAGTGGCGTTTAAGGCACATTCGGCACGGCGTTTGCCGTCTACCACAATAACGTCATATTTTTCCCCGTCTTGAAAAATAGTATCTTCATAGCCTTGTTTTTCATCGCAATAACGCATTTGCCAATTATCCGCCTTAAATTCTTCGGCAAATTTTGCAAACCATTCAGGTTTATCCTCAATACTGATAACTTTTTGCGCGCGTTTTGCCCAATACATTGAAGAATATCCGGTTCCGAATTCAAAAATTTTTTTGTTACTATAATCAAATTGCGACAAATATTCGATTGCCGGATATGTATACCACGGAATAGGGTTACCGTCACGGTCAACACAAACTTTTTCATTCATACTGCGCTCAATGGCAAAATCTTTGCGCCACATTTCTATAAATTGCTGAAATCTCTCACTATACATATCTTTCCTCTCTCCATTATTTATAACATACATTCCTAAAAATGCAAATTATTTTTAATTTCAACCGAATATTTATTGATTTTTAGCTAAAAACACCCTATATTCACAATATATTGAGATTCTAACGGAGGTTTTTTATGAGCGTGAATGAGTTTAATCATAAGCCGGCGGTTGAAATTGTCGGAAAAACGGTGGAACATGTTGACGAGGGGTTGCGTCAATACATGATCAAAGTTTTTAACTATATGGGTTTAGGCTTGTTGGTAACAGCTGCTGCCGCGTATATTGCCGCCAATACTGCGTTTATTACTTGGCTGTTTAATATAGACACAACAACAAGAACAGTGTCTATGTCCGGTTTCGGATATTTGATAACATTTGCTCCGCTTTTGATGATTTTTGCTTTTTCGGCTGTAATCAACCGCGGGAGTGTGGCCGCCACACAGACAATGTTTTGGGCTTTTTCCGCGGTTATGGGACTATCATTGGCAACGGTTGCCATAACATATACAGCATCAAGTATTGCGCGCGTATTTTTAATTACGTCAGCAACCTTTGGCGCAATGAGCTTGTATGGCTATTCTACCAAGCGTGATTTAACCGGAATCGGTAGCTTTTTATACATGGGCGTTTGGGGTTTGGTAATTGCCTCAATTGTTAATATATTTATGCAAAGCAGCGGTTTGATGTATGCAATTTCATACATAGCGGTAGCCGTGTTTACCGGTTTAACCGCCTATGATGTGCAAAATATCAAGAATTTGTATTATCATGGCAATAGTGCAGAAAGTTCGGCTAAATTAGCGGTTTCCGGCGCATTGAGCTTGTATTTGGATTTTATCAACCTCTTCATGTCACTCTTAACTATAATGGGTGACAGAAGATAATTATTATTGTTTTTCATAATACTCCTTTGAAACTGCGGTGTGGAAACATGTCGCAGTTTTTTCTTATGTGTTTTTGAAAAAATAGTTGACTTTGGTTCGGGGCCTTAAACAGCTCTTATACGATTCGGTGCTTAGCACTGTTATTGATATGATAGATATCTCCGATAAGATTGCAAGGATCATTTAATTATGTATGGTTTTCGAACTCCCCTGCCGCCGTTTGGCGGTTAAATTTTATTAATAAACAACTTTTTCTAAGTAACTATCCGGCGTTGTATGTTTTAATTGCCTCATCACGTTCAAAAAGGTAAAGGAGCGTGCGTAAGTTTTGTCCGCGCGGACTTTGCAAATGTTCGTCGTTATGCAAAATCAGCGCCGCTTCTTTGCTGGCGGTTAAGAGCAAATCACCGTGCACACTTAAATCTGCCAAACGAAAGTTGCTGAAACCTGATTGTTTGGTGCCTAAAATCTCTCCTCCGCCACGTAATTTCAAATCTTCTTCGGCAATTAAAAATCCGTCCTCTGTGTTTTTGATGGTATTTAGACGCTCACGCGAAACTGCGCTTAGCGGATAGCCATACATCAAAACACAGTTGCCGGCTTCATAGCCACGCTTAATGCGTCCGCGAAGTTGGTGTAATTGTGCCAGACCAAAACGCTCGGCATGTTCAATAATCATAACGGTTGCGTTTGGCACATTTACCCCGACTTCAATTACTGTGGTTGAAACAAGCAGCTTTAGCTTACCGTTTTTGAAATCTTCCATCACCGCATTTTTTTCCGCTTCTTTCATTTTGCCATGGACTAAACCTATCTTATCTCCGAATATTTCTTTTAAGCTTTCAAAACGTTCGGTGGCTGCCGACAAATCCATTTTTTCTGATTCTTCAACCAACGGACAAATCCAATAAGCTTGTGTGTTGCTTTGCAGTTTGCGTTCCAAAGCATCTACAACATCATGTATTTTACTAAGAGGCATAACCGTAGTGGTAACCGCTTTGCGTCCGGCAGGCAATTCATCTATTTGCGAATATTCCATATCTCCGAACTGGGTTAAAACAAGCGTGCGCGGAATAGGTGTAGCCGTCATCACTAACACATCGCATAAATTTCCCTTTTGTGACAAGCTTAAACGTTGACGCACCCCGAAACGGTGTTGCTCGTCAACAATGGCATACGCTAAATCCTTAAACACCACATCTTCGGTAAACAACGCATGTGTGCCGATTATAATATCGATCTTTCCGGCAGACAAATCTTCTAATAATTCTTTGCGCGCTTTACCTTTCACATTGCCGGTCAGCAGAGCTGTTTTTACACCTATTTTATTGCACAATTCGGCAATAGTTTCATAATGTTGCTCTGCCAATATTTCCGTAGGTGCCATAATTGCCGTTTGCAAACCACATTCTACCGCATTAAGCATGGTCAGCAGTGCCACTATGGTTTTGCCGCTGCCAACATCTCCTTGCAACAATCTTAACATACGATATTCACTTGATAAATCACATTCAATCTCGTTTATAACTCTTTGTTGTGCTGATGTTAATTTAAATGGTATTATTTTGAGTAATTTTTCTTTAAGCGTTCCGTTGCCGGTCAAAGAACGTCCTTTTTGTTTTTTTAATCTGCCGCGCACAATAGCCAACGAAAGTTGATTTGCTAATAATTCATCATAAGCCAAACGGCGTCGTGCCGGTGAATTAGGCTCTAAATCAGACAAATTTTGCGGATTATGTATTTGTCGCAAGGCTTGATTAAAATTAGGCCAATTATGTTGTGTTAAAAAGTGTTCGTCCAACCATTCCGGTAGCTGTGGAACATAGGAAATCGCTTGTTTAATTTGTTTATTCAGCATTTTATTGGTAATACCGGCGGTTAAAGGATACACGGTTTCAATCAACGGCATATTTTCGGCATTTTCGGCATCAACTACATAATCCGGATGTGTCATTTGCAGGGAGTGATTAAATATTTCTATTTTGCCGCTAATAATTTTTTCCGCTCCAACCGGAAATTGTTTACTCAAACCATCGCCATAAGTTTTGAAAAACACTAAAATTAACTGCTCGGTGTCATCTTCAACGGCAATGCGGTAAGGTTGTTTTTTAGTTTTAGGCGCTAAATGCTCAACAACACGCACTTTGCCGGTCCATATTTTGCCGTTAGCGGCCTGATTTAGCAGAACATTGCAACGGCGGTCAATAATACCGCTCGGCAAATGCCACAACAAATCAACAATTTTATTGCCACATAATCCATAGAGCAATCCGGCATAACGTTTACCTATACCGCTGATATTTTCAATCGGAGCAAAAATCGGATATAATATTGAAGGACGCATGTTAATTTTTCTTTTTTTTGTTGCTATACTGCATAAAGTGTATATAATCTTAGGCAGTTTGTAAATAAGAAAGCAATAAATATGCAACAAGATATAAATTCAAAAACCATAACTTCGGTTGCCGATGGCTACGAAGCGTTTATTTTGCAAAATAGAGTTTCGGCGGAAAAACCATTGCTTTATATTGCCAGTAACGGCACAAATTTAGCACAAACCGCCCACATGCTTTCTTATCTTAATCCGCAATTAAAGGTAATGGAATTTCCGGCATGGGATACTGTGCCATACGATCGCGTTTCGCCAAACAGCACAATTATGGCCAAGCGCATAGAAACTTTGTCGGCCATCCTTTTTAATGACGGCAAAAAACCGCTGATAATAGTAAGCAGTATCGGGGCGATAATGCAAAAATTGCCGCCGGCAAAAATTTTTCGTAATGCTCAGAAAAAAATTAAGGTTGGCGGAAAATTGGATTTTGATGCATTTTTGCATTATGCTGCAATTAACGGATATAACCGAGTGGAACAGGTTATGGAGGCCGGAGAGTATGCCGTGCGCGGTGATATTGCAGATATTTTTCCAAGTGATGCCGAAAATCCTCTTCGCATAGATTTATTTGATGACGAGGTTGAACGTATTCGCTTTTTTGATCCTTTTAATCAACGCACCATAGGAGAATTGCAAGAATATAATTTTCAGGTTGCTAACGAAGTTATTTTGGACTCTGATACTATTCGTTGTTTTCGGAAAAAATATCGAGAGAACTTTGGTGCCGACGGTATGCACGATGATATTTACGAAAATATTTCAAACGCCGTCAAATATATGGGAATGGAAAATTGGCTGCCATTTTTTTATGAGGATAAATTGCCGACAATATTTGATTATTTGCCTAATATCTCCGTTGTTGTCGGCAAAAAAGTACAAGAAGCCTTGGAAGCTAAATGCGAAAGCATAATAGACTATTATAAGGCACGCTTGGAGGCGTTGCAAATTAAAAATGCTCAAAATATGGAAGAAGCCTATCGCCCGATTGCTCCGGAATTATTGTATTTAACCACCAAAGAATTTGCCGATATATGCCAACAACATGAAGTTGTTTATTTGAGTGGTTTGAATGCAAGCGAAGATAAAAATACCGTTGATGCACAAACTATATCAGGACGTGATTTTGTTCACGTGCGCAACATAAGCGGTTCGGCTGTTTATGAGGAACTCAATAAATATTTACAGGAAAACAAAAGTAAAAACCGTATTATTTGTTGTTATAGCGAGGGTTCACGCGAGCGTTTGCTTGGCTTAATGAATGAGTATAACATAAAAAATGTTGCATTGGCAAATGATTGGCAAAGTGCGCTTACTATTTGTCGCAAAAAAGGCATTGCTCTTATTTTAGCCGAATTGGAACATGGTTTTCGCAGTAACGAATATTGTCTGATTTCTGAACAAGATATTTTGGGTGAGCGTCAACATCGCAAAGCGCGAAAAGTTACTTCCAAGGATTTAATTTCCGATGTTGCTTCACTTAGTGTCGGCGAGCTGGTGGTGCATATTGAACACGGTATTGGTCGCTTTTTGGGACTGGAAAACATTATGGCCGGCAATGCTCCGCACGATTGCCTTAAATTGCTTTATGCTAACAATGATAAATTGTTTGTGCCGGTGGAAAATATTGATTTGCTTTCGCGTTACGGTTCTGACGATGAAAATATGCAGTTGGATATTTTGGGAGGCACAGCATGGCAGGCTAAAAAGGCAAAAGTTAAGGAAAAAATTAAGGATATTGCCGAAAAATTGATAAAAATTGCTGCTGAACGACATTTGAAAAGTGCGGAAAGCTTTATTGCTCCGGGTGGTGCTTATGAAGAGTTTTGTTCAGGTTTTCCGTTTAGCGAAACAGAAGATCAGTTGCATGCAATTCAAGATGTTTTGCAAGATTTGGGCAGTGGAGAACCTATGGACAGACTTGTTTGCGGCGATGTCGGTTTCGGCAAAACAGAAGTTGCATTACGCGCTGCTTTTACGGTGGCAATGTCAGGCGCACAGGTAGCGCTTATTGTGCCAACCACTCTGTTGGCGCGTCAACACTATATGAATTTCAAAGAACGTATGCATGGGTTTCCGCTCAAAGTGCGTATGCTTTCACGTTTGAGCACTCCGAAAGAAGTTCGTGAAACTAAGGAGGGAATGGAAAACGGATCGGTTAATGTTGTGGTTGGTACTCATGCTTTGCTGGCCAAAGATATTAAATTTGCCAATTTGGGTTTGCTGATTATTGATGAAGAGCAGCATTTCGGAGTAGCGCATAAGGAAAAACTAAAAGCATTAAAAGCTGATGTTCATGTTTTAACATTGAGTGCAACTCCGATTCCGCGCACTTTACAGCTTTCGTTGACCGGTGTGAAACAGTTAAGCATTATCGCAACACCGCCGTTGGATCGTTTGGCTGCGCGCACGTTTGTTATGCCGTTTGACAGGGTAATGATAAAAGAAGCGATCTATCGTGAAAAATTCCGTGGTGGGCAAGTATTTTTTGTTTGTCCCCGCATATCGGACATTCCGGAGATGGAAAAAATTTTGCGCGAGCTGGTGCCTGATGTTAAAATTGCGGTGGCTCACGGGCAATTAGGTGCCAAACAGTTGGAAGATATTATCAGTAATTTTGCCGACGGTCGGTATGATTTATTACTTTCTACCACCATAATTGAATCCGGTATTGATATGCCTAAGGTTAATACTATGATAATCAACCGCTCCGATATGTTTGGTTTAGCTCAGTTATATCAGTTGCGGGGAAGAATAGGGCGTTCTAAGTTTCGCGGCTACTGTTATTTTACAGTTCCACCCAAAAAACGCTTAAAACCTATGGCTGAAAAACGTTTGAATATTTTACAAGCTCTTGATACTTTGGGAGCTGGATTTTCGCTTGCCAGCCATGATATGGATATTCGCGGTTCCGGTAATGTGTTGGGGACAGAGCAGTCCGGACACATTAAAGATGTGGGAATAGCTTTATATCAACATCTTTTGGAAGAGGAAATTGCTCGCCAAAAAGCCGATCAGTTGCAAGATGCAAAAATAAATGGAGAATACATGGACTGGGCACCGCAAATAACTACCGGTATTCCGCTGATGATTCCGGAAAATTATGTTCAGGATTTGGGTATTCGCTTGGGATTATATAAGCGCATAGGTTCGCTCAAAGATGAAAATGAACTGGCGGATATGCGCGAAGAATTAGTAGATCGTTTCGGAGCGATACCGGACGAGGTAGAAAATTTGTTGCAAACCATAGAGATAAAACAGCTTTGCTATAAGGCAAACATTGCCAAAGTAGATGCCGGTTCAAAGGGAATATTGCTTAGTTTTCATAACAACACTTTTGCTGCCGCCGATAAGTTAATAGATTTGGTATCACGTTCGTTCGGGGTAATGAAAATTCGGCCGGATCAGCGTTTGTTTATTGAGCGCGATCTATCTTCTTACAAAGAAAGAATGGCCATCTTAAAGAAAGCCATTCAAAAGTTGGTTGAGTTGTTATAAGGTGTTATTAAATCAATTAAAAAACAATATTGCTGTCTTTGGTATAATCAAAATTAAACATAATGCTGAAAACTAAAACACCACAGAGTCCTGCAATTATAGTCTTTAATGATTTCAGCAATTTTTATTTTTTAAGCTTGCTTTTATCCAATAAACAGCTAATTTGCCGGATTTTTTAACTCTTTGTAAAATAAATTTTTCCTATAATTAACCACGTTTGCGTGAGGTGATAATGAATAAGATTTTTTACAGATTGCTTTTGGGAATATTGTTGCTTTGTTGCGATTTGGCGCCATCGTGGGCGGTAAAGAAAAATGCCGAAATTACTCCGCCTAAAGAGTGGACAACCTTTGTTACCAACTTGCAGCGTGAGATGCTTTCGCGAGGTATTTCGCAAAAAACAATAGATAAGGCCTATAAGGGTAAAAACTATTATCACAAAGCCCCCGATGTTGTTAAACAAGATAAAAAACAGGCTGAATTTGTTATGACTACCTGTAATTATGTAAATCGTTTGGTTAATAAACATCGGGTTGAATATGGACGTAAGCAATATAAAGAAATGCAAAAAAAATATGCGAAAATTGCTGAAAAGTATGGTGTGCCGCTTAATTATATGGCCGCTTTTTGGGGAGTGGAAACAAACTTTGGGCAAAATAAGGGCAAACATAATTTGATAGACAGTTTGACTAATTTAAGCTATAAAAACCGTCGCTCCAAATTTTTCAAAAACGAATTATATAACGTCTTGAAAATTATGGATAAGACTAATTTGGATGATGACAAGATTTTGGGTTCTTGGGCAGGCGCAATGGGGCATTTTCAATTTATGCCTTCTACATATAATAGTTATGCCGTTGATTATAGCGGTGACGGAATAGCCGATATTTGGGATAAATTTGAAGATGCTTTGGCATCGGCTGAGAATTATTTGAGCAAATTGGGGTGGAAAACTGATGAGCCTTGGGGAACAAGAATAATGTTGCCGTGGGATTTTGATTTCAAACTTTCCGGTCGTAAAAATATGAAAAAAATCAGCGAATGGAAAAAGTTAGGTATCAAAACTTATGCCGGCAAAACTTTGCCTTTTGATAACGATCTGAAAGGAGCTGTTTTGTTGCCAGATGGGCGAAAAGGTCCGGCTTTCATGGTGTTTAGCAACTTTAATCGGGTAATGATTTGGAACCGTTCTGATAATTATGCATTGGCAGTGTTAATACTTTCTGACTATATCAAAAACTCTGAAAAATGGTCGCCTTTAACGGCTGCTCAGCAATATGTTATGAATAGCGATGAAATTTTACTCATTCAAAAGTTTTATAATCGTTTGAGTAAGAAAAAAATAAAGGAAGATGGCCGTTTAGGACCACAAACACGCGAAGCCGTGCGTTATTTGCAAAACAGAGCCAATTTACCGCAAGACGGATATCCGGATTACAGATTATTGAGTAAAATCAAAAATTATGACTCTAAAATCGGCTTTAATGTGCCTTTACCGGAGCGCAAAACAAAACGAAAATAAAATAACATTGTTATTAAAAATACTGCCGATAAATTAATATTCATCGGCAGTATAACGAATATAACAGAGTTTAATCATGATTATCCAAAGAAATCGGAGCATCCGGATCAGGCTCTTTTACCTCAGGAAGCTCAATAACTTCTTCCTTTTTTTCTTCCGGTTTTTCCGATTGTTCTTTTTTGGCGGTTTCCTCTTTGATTATATTATCCATAAATTTAAGTGATTCTTCAATCTCTTCCGGAGTATTTTCCTCTGGTTCCTGTTCCACATTGGCAGCAGCAGCTTTTTTATTTTCTATATCAGTTTTAACCTGTTTTATTTTATCTTTGGCTACCTTGGATCCCTCTTTGGCCGCCTCTAAACTATCTTTAAACTTATTTTCCAACATCTGACGAATAGCCGGCAACTTTTCTGCATTAAATACGGCTAAAACAGCGATAAACACTAAAAACCAACCAAAAAATCCTGACATTTTATACTCCTTTCTGTTGTTCATACAAACGGTTTAATACTTCCGTCGCATCATAATCATGATCGTATGTTACAATATTTTTTAATAAGTTACAATAATTTTTTTTGACATTTGCATAATTAGAGAAATCTGCTTTTTTATTTATTATTTCGCTTATTTTTTGCAAGCGTTCGTATCCGGCGTCGCTAAGAGATATTTTACTACGGCACAATTCTTCATTAGCGGAAAATCCGGCGTTTCCCAAACATATAACATCGCATCCGGCAGCAATGGAACGCTCAGCTTTTTCGGCAATACTGCCTTTTAAGGCTTGCATAACAATCGCGTCTGATACCAACATTCCCGTAAAACCAATCTCTTTACGGATTATATTGTGTATTACTTTTGTCGATATGGTGGCTGCATTTTCCTTGTCAACCGCGGGCAATACAATATGCGCCACCATTCCCATCGGGCAATTATTTATGGCTTTAAATGGGGCAAAATCTGTTTGCAAATCATTTAAGCTCGCATTTATTACCGGCAATTCTAAATGCGGATCAACTTCGGCACGTCCATGTCCAGGCAGATGTTTGGCACATGGACAAATACCGTTATTCATATATTCATCAATCATGGCATACCCTAATTCCGCAACATTGTTTTGAAAACATCTTCCTTGCAAAACATTTGAAGTTTGCGATGTCATAATATCTAAAACAGGTGCAAAATTAACATTTATACCGCAATCGTGTAAATCTGAACTGATTAAATAAGCGTGTTGTCGTGCAAGTTCAGTGGTGGTTAGATTTTGCTGTGCTGTAACCGGTGTAAACTCAGGCTCTGGCAAACGTCTAACTCTGCCACCTTCCTGATCTACGGCAATCAAAACATCTTCTCTGCCGATAACATCTTTAATTTCCGCGCATAAATTACGTAGTTGGTTACGATTTTTCACATTTTCACAAAAACGCGAAAACAAACACACTCCCAATGGATTATATTGAGCAAACAGACGTTTTTCATCATCGGAAAGTTTTTCGCCCTGAACAGATAAAAAAGCCGGCAGAATAGGTTTCATTTGTAAAATCCTAACGCTCTTTGGCTATGCAATCATTCAAACCTTGTTTTTTGAGCGCAGCACAGACAGATTGAGCAGCCGCTTTGTCGGCAAAACTTCCGGCACGCAATTTATAAATCATTCCCTGTGCACCCAAATCGGCAGATTGCACTTCATGCGTATATGATTTCAAAAGAGAGTATTTTGCTGTTAAATTGTTCCACGTTTTTTCAACGGAATCCTTGTTTTTTGACGCGATAAGCTGAATTTGCCACGCTCCGTTTTCAGCAACTTTCGGTGCCGATGTTTTAGTTTCTGATTTTTTCTCTTCTTTTGCAGTTTTCAATGTTTTTTCCAGCTCTTTGGTAGCTTTATCAGCTATTTTATTTTTTTCCTGTTCAGAAGAAATATTTGTTTTTTCGCCTGCCACATTATCAACTATTTCATCTAAATTTTTAGCATTAACATCAACTTCCGGTTCGTCCGGAACTATATCCGGTAATTTTGGTTTTTCCGGTGTAGGCAACAAATTCTCTACCGTTGTGTTATCAATATTTTTCTTTTCTACTATGTTATAAACATCTTTATCTTGATTAGGTATATCCATACCGCCTGGATTTTCCGGCTTAATTTTTATTGCTGTTTGCGGTCGGCGGATAACCGGAATTTCATCACTGCTGTGTTCATATTGAGGGGCTAAAACAAACCAACCTACAATACCGGCTAATACAATACCGGCAAAAGTGCCCAAAAAATTGTTGCGAGAACGCACTAACTCACTGCGTCGTTCTTCCATAGTAGCATTTTTTTGTTCGGCAACTTTTTGCTTAAAGTCGTTCAAATAATCATCTTGTTTGTTAAAAAAATCTTGATACATATTACGACACCTCTTTACAATAACGACTTATTATATGCGCGTTAATGTTTAAAATCATTTAACGAACGAAAATTTTTCTTTTATTTTTGAAAAAAATTGTTATAGTAACGAAAGAAGGAAAATGAGATGAAAATTGCTACTTTGAATATTAATTCCGTTAACGCTCGTTTGAGCAATTTGTGTGGTTGGTTACGCGACAATCAACCGGATGTTATGATGTTGCAGGAAATTAAGTGCGAGTTCAATAACTTTCCGTTTTTTGACGTGCAGACATTGGGATATGATGTTAAGGTTTTGGGACAAAAAAGCTATAATGGAGTCGCCATTTTAAGCAGACATAAATTAAATGTTTGTGCTGAAAATTTACCTGATTTTCCTGATGAAAATGCGCGTTATTTGGAATGTGAGGTCTATATCAATAACAAACCATATACAGTGGCTTCATTATATTTGCCAAATGGAAATCCTCCGTATAACAAGCCGGATGATACTTCCAAATTAACTTATAAACTTGGTTGGATGGATGCTTTTTTGCGTCGCGCGGAAAAATTGCGTATGGCCGATAAAAATGTTATTTTGGCCGGAGATTATAATGTTATTTTAAGCGATGATGATGTGTATAATCCGGAACTGTTTCGTGATAATGCCTTATTTATTCCACCGGTGCAAAACAAATTAAAACTATTGTTGCGCTCCGGATATGCCGATTGCTTTCGAGCTCTGCATCCAACCGGTAACGGGTATACTTTTTGGGACTATACGGGTAATGCTTTGCAGAATGATTTAGGAATGCGTATTGACTATATACTGGTTTCTCCGCAACTAAGTGATCGCCTGCTTAATTGCAAAACAGACAAAGCTTTCCGTGCCATGGAAAAAGCTTCCGATCACACTATTTTAACAGCCGAATTTAAGGATTAAAAATGAAAAAAATATTAGCGATTATTTATTTTTTGTGGAGTATGCCGGCAATGGCAGATGCCGTTATTGATAAAAACTTGTTGAATGAAATGCTGACCACCATCAATAATGAATATTTACAGAAAGTTGATAACGCTGCCATATTAAGCGAAGGTCTAAATGCGTTGCACCGAATTGATGATAAAATAAAAATAGTTAAAGATGAGGAAAGTTTTTATTTTTATTATGATAATCAAATCAATCGCATAGCTAAATTTCCGCAAAATAAAGGTGATATCAATGCATGGGTTGAAGCCACTTCTCAAATTTTGGATTCCGTTATGAAGGCTTCGGAAAAAGCGCGAATAAAAGATTTTACGGTGCCGGATTTAATGATGCAGAAGATAACGCAGAGTTTGGATAAATATTCTTCATATCATTCTGAATTTGACTATAAAGAAGAAGAGGAGAATAACGCTATTTTTACTCTTTATGCCGACCGTATGATAAATGATATATTGTATTTGAGAGTGCGTATTTTTAATAAACAGACCGCAGATTCGGTATATAAGTCAATTAATGCACACCCCGAAGCAAAAGGGATAATTTTAGACCTGCGCGGCAACAGTGGTGGGATTTTTAATGAAGCTCTAAAAGTGGCCGATTTTTTTACCGATAATGCGATTATTACCTACACTGCCGGTCGAGATCAGGAAAACATCCGTTATTATACCTCGGCAGAGGGTGCAATATATAATGGTCCGTTGGTGGTTATTGTTGATGAAAATACGGCTTCTGCGGCAGAGGTTTTAGCCGGAGGTTTGCAGGAGCAGTCGCGCGCCAAAATCATTGGCACAACTACTTTCGGTAAGGGAACAATTCAAAACATAACGCAGATGAGTAATGGTGGTAAATTAGTGCTGACTACCGAGCAATTTTTTACCCCAAGCGGTGCG
The DNA here is from genome assembly GCA_017480745.1 of Alphaproteobacteria bacterium. Taxonomy (GTDB): domain Bacteria; phylum Pseudomonadota; class Alphaproteobacteria; order RF32; family CAG-239; genus RUG410. The sequence goes on along the minus strand of JAFUSA010000013.1, from coordinate 32,509 downwards.
GTTATTCATGAAAAAGGCATTGAACCGGATATTTGTTTGAGCCAAATAGAGAACGGTAAATGTTTACGTCAAGAGCGCCAACGTTTGGAAAAAGATATTGATGAAGCCCTCAAATTACTGAAAGGGCAGAATTAGATTTTTTACCTCATTAAATGCTTATATAGTATAAACAGCATAAGCCTCTTTAATATCAAAATAAAATCTGACTGTTGCATTATCACCGTCACACTCATTGACTACCTGTTCAAAACTTATCGGTGTAAAGTTAGTAAAAGCAACATCATTAGAATAAATAACATCTATCATCTTAACATCTAATGCGGTATAATCTTGCGATAACAACTCAATGCACGCTTCTTGCGGCAAACCAAGAAACATAATGCTAAAAGCTTTATTATCTCCCTTTCCATCGACAGATGATGCTAGGTTTATATTCACCTGACCACCCCAAGCGTTGATAATATTGCTACCGTTCCACATTTCATCCGGTACCAGTTTTGCTTTTTTTAATACAGTAACTGATATACCAGAATAACTTCTTTGCGGTGCAAAAAATGTTCTTATATTACCGGCAATGAGGGTTATTTGTTCAATGGTTTTATTGATTCTGTATTTTTGCATTGCCTTGCTATATCCGGCAATACCACCGACAGAGAGAACACCGATAATTGCCAATACACCTAGCATTTCAATCATCGAACGACCGCTCTGCGTGTTTTTTGTCATTGCGAGCGTAGCGTGGCAATCTACATTTTTAATTTCTAATTTTCTCATCACTTTATCTCCTTTCTTGAGAAATATATATTAGTAAAAAATTAAAACCGCCTCTTCGGCGGCCGGGAAGTTAACAAATCATGTGTATTTAAATGATCCACGCAATTTTTAGGCAAAGCCCTGAACATCTATTACGCGCTCCCCAACCCAAGTCGGAGATATCTATCATATATAATAACGATGCAAAGCACCGAAATACACAAGAGCTTGTTAAGGCCCCGAACCGAAGTTCTGTTTTTATAATAGCACAAATTGCGCAAATGTCAAATTATTTTTTAACTTTCCAGCAAAATTGTAAAATAAAAACAGAAAACGGTCAATGCCAACGGCAAGAACGCCAACGTTTGGAAAAAGATATTGATGAAGCGCTTAAATTATTACATGGAAATTGATTATCTACGATTTGTCGGTGTTTGTGCTGTGTTGGTAGGAAATATGTTGTTTTCTGCAAAAAATGTTTGACTTTTGAGAAAAATATGTTAACATAAAATCAGAACTTCGGTTCGAGAGTCTTCAAAAGCTCTTGCTTGTTACGGTGTTTTGAAAAGACATCGTTAAAATGTATGATATATCTCCGATTTGGTCGGGGAGCGCGTGGTAGATGTTCAGGGCGTATGCCTAAAAATTACGCGGATCACTTTAACAAGCATGATTTTTGAACTCTCCCGACCGCCGTTTGGTGGTCAATTTTTTAATAAACAACTTTAACAGAGGAGATAAACTTATGAAAAACTTTGAAATTAAAAATATAGAATCCGGTCGTTCAATGATTGAGATGTTGGGTGTTTTGGCAATAATAGGAGTGCTTAGCGTCGGTGGAATCGCTGGTTATTCTAAATCTATGCAAAAATATAGAATAAATAAAACCATTGAACAAGTATCGCAAATATCGCAAAATATTCGCACTTTTTTCGCTCCGCAAAGGGATTTCAGTGATTTAGATTCTACAACAGCAGATGGTAAAAAGTTGGTACAAAAAGCAAAGCTGATTCCTGATGAAATGTTAGGATTTAATGATGATGGCACTATAAAGCAAATTAATAATACTTTCGGCGGAACAGTTGAAATGGGGACAATTACCGGACTTGATTGGAATAACGGGTATCCTACTTATGCTAGACATAGCGATAACTATTATTTGTATTTCGACAGTGTACCACAAGATGCGTGTATAGATTTAATAACGCAAAATTGGCTGAATGTCGCTAATTTGTATGCTGTTTCAGTCAATTTTAGTTTAAGAAATATTGGCGGTAATAGTGGGAATCTTGGTAAAAATTGTAGTAAAGGCTGTTCCGGTTTTAAGTCTGGTAATCACTACCTCGCTTGTGCAGGTGGTTCAACTTATTCTTTGCCTATTGAGGTGGATAAGGCGATTGAATTTTGCAGTCAATCAACAAATAATAGTGTAGGTTTCTTGTTCTATTAGGTATACATCCAAATTATCCGTCGGTGTTTGTTCCGAAAATATCGGCGGATAAATAATTTTATAATTTGTTATTCTATTTAACCGCAACTTTAAGAAAATATTAGGATAAAGCGGATATTCTTAATACTTGGATAAATAAATTAAGAGCGCGAAAATGAGGTATTTTTACAAAAATAATAATTCGCAGAAGTTAATAGTTTTTTTTGCCGGCTGGGGATGTGACGAAAATCAATTCATTAATTTGCAAGATAAAAAAGATGTTTTAATCTTATACGACTATCAGGATTTGAAATTGGATTTTGATTTTTCACAATATGTAGATATTTATGTTATAGCTTATTCTGCCGGTGTTTTTATTGCTTCAATTTGGGCAAAAAATATTCCGAATGTGCGAAAGAAAATAGCTTTGTGTGGTAATCCTTATTTGTTTGACGAGCGTTTGGGGTTATCAGAACAGACTGTTCAGGTTTTTAAAAATATAACTTTGGATAACTATTTGGAATTTCGCCGAAAATATATGGTGTTTACAGATGATGAATACGAAAAATATAATCGTTTGCAATCCTTGCGCACAATAGAGAGCTGTGCAGATGAACTAAATGCTTTGCAAAAAATGTATGCAGATATGAAAGATAAAATTAATCCGGAATTTGATGCGGCGATTGTGGCGGAAAATGATTTGATATTTAATGTGTCGGTGCAAAAGGATTTTTATAAAGATAAATTACATATTGTCAAAAATGCCAGACATCATGTTTTTTTCAGATATAGCAGTTTTGAAGATATGCTGTAAAAATGAAATTTAAAAATTAGTTTCCATTGTTAGAGAGTTAAAATTACATATCAGCTAATAAAGAGACACCTCTGAAAAGAGGTGTTTTATCATGTATATTTTATCGAGATATTCCATTTTGTAGCGTTCGTTGCATAGCACCGGTTAGCGCAGATACATCAGCATGCTGTTGTGAGGAGGTTCCATTATTTATCTCTGTATTTGATTTTTCCCTGTCATTAGCCATACGTGTTTGCGCTTTTTCTATCAACATTTCCGCGTATTCCTTAGAAACATAAGCATCTTTCGGAAAGCAAACGTGAGCATACTCGCCGTAACGTGTAAAACCTATATTTTCCTGCCGAATATCACAAGCAAAGCGATTATCGCTGCGTTTTACGGCTATATGTCCGTATTTGGCTCCGTTATGCCCCATTGAACGGCGCATATTATTATCTTCAACACTATCCATGGTAACGGTTATTCCCGGTTGCACTGTTTTGAACAAATTATTCATAACAGTGTTTTCCTCACATCCTTTTGCTTTTCCGTAGGCTGTGTTTTTAAGCGCTACGCTGACATAATTACCACTGCCTTCTAATGTTTCATAGCCGGAACATCCTCCATTTGTTCCTTGGTAGCGGTGTTCTGTCGTGTATTGAGTCTGTGCACGTAAAGCACTGGCATTAGTCATGGAGTCGTTTTGGCATTGGAAATATAATTTACGCACTCCCGGCAAACAGTAACCGCCGTTGCCGATAATATTAACTCTATCGGCTACCTTGGCTAAATCTGTGCAGGTTTTTCCGCCGCCAATTTGAGCAATCATTTCAGGATGTTCATTGCAAAGAGCCTGAAAATCTTCTTTGCAGACTCCGGCATTATCCATCAATGTTTTTATATCAATTTCATCATTATTGCCGGCAATTTCTTGATATTTCTGTTGTGCTGAGGGTAAGCTTATTTCTGTTACAATTTCGGTATTATTAACAAGATCAACACTTTCTCTGATACTTCCCTCATTAATTCCATCCATAATAGCGCGAGCTCTTTGTGCATCATCGAACATAATTTGTTGTGTTCCCATGACAACCTCCACTTTTTTTACCAGTATAATACATTTTTTACAATATTTCAAGCAAAAAGCATTTGAGGTATTGTTAAAAATTCATACATCTTGCTTTGTAAGCGTTTCAAAAATGGTTTCACCATCTGTTGTTTCATATTCCACATCAACAATTCGCTCAATATCTTTCATTGGAACAGGTTTATAAAAACAAAAATCCTTAAATGTTTTTCTACCTGATTTTATTTCTCTTTCATAGCGAACAATCTTACTTAAAACTTCACACCACCATTGAATAAAAATATGTTGAACCTCTGTGTAGGTCAGGCATAATCTTATTTACTTGGTGTGCTTGTGTCGCAGTTTCAGCATCTCTTGATACTTCCTCTCGTATTATTGCATCAGCAAGTCGGTTTTATAAGCATATTCTTTAACCTTATGAAGTGCTGCATAGTAATCCTTTATGAATAAAGAATAGAAAAAATTTTTGCTTTTTGCAATTCCTGTGAGATGTTTTGGAATAGAGAATCTGGCATAATATGTATGATTCCTCATAGTTAAATTTGTATAAGAATTAAGCATTTGTCGTATCACCCCTTTGTATCACCCTTTTTTAAGGTTTTTCTTACAAATTTTATTGTGATAAAACAAATGCTTATCCATCAAAGTGGCGGATAGAGAGGGATTCGAACCCTCGATACCCTTTAGAGGTATACACGATTTCCAATCGTGCGCCTTAGGCCACTCGGCCATCTATCCAAGGCAACTTCAATCTATACATTTTTTTTAATTTAGCAATATTTTTTTTCAAATATTCAACAACTAAATTACCCGCATACAAGAACATTATAAATAGTGTATTTGTTTATAAAAGGTTGATTTGTTCAATTTAACACGATGTCCGCAAAGATTAGTTAATGATGTTGTTTACATGATTTTGAAATTGCCAATGCAAACAAGCAACTCTGATATACATTTTGAACTGATTTTAGGAAACGGGTGAAATTTTTTATCAGAGCGGTTTGTTAGCGGAATTTTAAGTTGATAAATATATTATCTGCTTGCTAATCGCTTTTTCCTATTTTACAATAAAATATGCGCTGATGTGCTGCACTAAATATTCAATAATTCAGCACATATGTTATAGAGGTATAACAAATAATATGAGTTATTGAAACTTAATGACAATTTTGCAAAAAAGGTGTTGTGATATGAAAAAAATTATCTTTACCGGAGGTGGTTCCGGAGGGCATGTAACCTTAAATTTGGGCCTTATTCCTTTGTTTTTACAAGCCGGATGGCAGGTGAGCTATATCGGTTCTAAAACAGGTATAGAAAAAGAGTTAATTTGCAAAATTTCTGGTGTGCGCTATTATGAAATTGAAACCGGAAAATTGCGGCGCTATTTTTCGATAGATAATTTTATTGATATGCTGCATATTCCGCTTGGCATTGTTCAAGCATGGAATATTGTGCGTAAAGTTAAACCGGATGTTATTTTTTCTAAGGGAGGGTTTGTTTCTTTTCCGGTGGTTTTCGGTGGGTATATGGCCGGATGCCGCAAGATTTTTATGCATGAATCCGATGTTACTCCGGGTTTGGCAAATAAAATGTCCCTTCCTTTTGTCAGCACTTTTTTCACTACTTTTGCCGATACCGTGAATTATGTAAAAAACAAACAGAAAGTGATTAATGTCGGACCGGTTTTGACAGATCGTCTGAATAACGGCGATAAGGAAAAGGCTCAAAAGTTATGCAATTTTAGTGATGATAAGCCGGTAATTATGTTTGTTGGTGGTTCATTGGGTGCAAAAAGTATCAATAAAGCGGTAGAAAAAAATCTGGATTTATTGCTTGCAAAATATCAGATAATTCATATATGCGGTAAAGGGCAGGGGAATAGTATTTATCGCAAAGGATATAAACAATTTGAGTTTGTTGATGCCGAATTTAAAGATTTAATGGCTTTGGCAGATGTGGTTATTTCACGTTCAGGCTCAAATGCAATTTTTGAACTTTTGAGTCAAACAAAACCAATGCTTTTGGTGCCACTGCCGTCTACTTCCAGTCGCGGAGAACAATCGCTGAACGCACAATCATTTAAGGCACAGGGATTTGCCGATATTTTGGCTGATAATGATGTAGAAATCGGATTGCTTGAAGCTATAGATAATGTGTACAACAAACGCGCAGAATATATAGCTTCTATGCAAAAAGCCGAATGGAAAAGTACATCGAACCAACAGTTATTTGCAAATATAATCAATGAAAAAAATCTGTAAAATATTTTTAGGAGTGCAATTTACATGAATATACGTGTAGAAAACTTTGTGTCGGACCTCTTGCGACAAGGAGAACTTTTGCGAAATAGAGATCTGCACAATTTGATGATGAAAGTGTTCAAATGTGCTGTTTTTTATTTTTTTCTGAGTTTACTTTTAGATATAACGGTGCTTTATGATCTATACGACCGAATTATATGGCCTCGTCCAACTGTTTGTTTATATCTGTTTTTATTGAGTTTGCTGCCAACGGCAGTTTCGGCGATTATTTTAGCAAAAAAAGCTAATAAAAAATTCAAAAAAAATATAAAAGAATTATATTTGCCTGAGGTGTTAAAAAAAATTCCCTCATTGACGGTTGATGAGAAAGGATTTGACAAATTATTGTTAGAAAAAAGCAATTTATTTTCTGCGTTTAATAGTGTTGAATATGACGATATTTTTGCCGGTGTTTATAAAGATAAAGAATTTAAAATGGCTGAAATGAAAGTGCTTGATTTTGGAAAAAAGACAACCATAAAAACTTTATTCAGCGGTGTTGGTATTGGTGTTTCTGTGCCTAAGAATTTTTCCTGTCAGACAATAGTTGTTTCAAAATATGATTTTTTGACACGCAATATTCCTTTTAATTTCATTATTTCTTTTGTTTCTACTTGTTTTTGTTTTTTTATTGCTCCGCCGGAAGTTAAAGTTAAACTAAGTGCAACATTATTTGTCTTTTTTATTATTCTATTAATTGAATGGGATTTGCGTCGACAAGGTTTGCTTCCGTTTGTTAAGCTTGAGAAAGTATCTTTGGAAGATATCTTATTTTCAAAACGCTATACGGTTTATTCCGAGCAACAAGTTGAAGCTCGCCGACTTATAACTCCTGTATTTATGGAAAAACTCAAAAATATTGAAACAGCTTTCGGAACGCGAAAGTTAAAATGTTCTTTTTTTGAGGATTATATTTTTATTTCAGTATCTTCCAAAAACGATCTGTTTGAATTAGGTAGCTTATTTCAGCGTTTAGACACGCCGAATAATGGACGACGTTTTTTAAATGAATTAACAGCCGTTTACGGGTTGATTGATTATGTGTCAGATATCGCCAAAGTATAAAAATGTTCAAAACAATGTTTGCGGAAATAATCAATGAAAAAGGTATATAAAAATATTGTAATTTTGAGTGGTGCCGGAATATCGGCAGAATCCGGATTATCAACCTTTCGCAGTGAAAACGGTTTGTGGAACCATCACCGGGTGGAAGATGTGGCAACTATTGAAGCATATTACCGCAATCAGGATTATGTGCACCAGTTTTATAATGAAATGAGACCGGAATTATACAAGGCCGAGCCGAATCCGGCACATTTGGCAATAACAATATTACAAAATAAATATCCAAGTAATATCAATGTGATAACGCAAAATGTTGATACATTACATGAAAAAGCCGGCAACAAAAATGTTTATCATATTCACGGGCAAATAAACCAAATTGTTTGCTTAAATTGTGGTCATGTGTTTGAAACTTGGGGTGATATTTGTTCGGAAGATAAGTGTGAAAAATGTGGAATTGTCGGAATGTTAAAGCCGAATATAGTGTTTTTTGGTGAAAATTTGCTTTATATGAATAAGGTTGATCGCCTGTTGCAAGAGTGCGATTTGTTCATCTCCGTCGGTACCTCCGGCGTGGTATATCCCGCCGCCGGATTTGTGCAAATTGCCAAAATGTTTGGGGCTGAAACATACGAGTTTAATATGGAAAAAACCTCGAATAATTCAATGTTTGATCATCATATTTACGGGCCGGCAGGAACTACCTTGCCCAAGTTTGTGAATGAATTGCTGGAAGGCAAAGAATAGCCGATGGGTTGAAAACACTAGCAGAATTGCAAGCACCAATAAAACTTAAAATAAATTTTCCTCTCTCAACCTTTATTTTCCATCTTGAAAATAAATAAAAGCACTTTAAAAATCTTAAAATATCTGTTAGTCTGTTCATATTGTTAAGGAGAAAAACTATGCTTTATGTTATTTGCGGTTTTGTATTTGGGTGTTTGATTCCATTTTTTGCACGTCGTGTCGGTAAATCAATGCCGGCAACTATGGGATATATTTTGCTTAAAATGTTTATTCCTTATCACTATATGCCATGGAGCAAATTAAGAACAAACCAAAAATATATGGAGCTCTTCAAGCGTTATATTATGCGTAGTATCGGCTGGGGAATTTTTACTGCGGCTGTAACTTATTTGTTTGCCACTTTGTTTACTAAATTTACTTTTGCCGGCAGTGTGCGAGATATTTATTTTCACATTGCTTTTTTATGGATTTTGTTGCTGCTGGTGGAAATTGACAAGCGTTTTATGCTATTGCCGGATGTATTTACCGTTCCGCTGTTGATTTTGGGCTTTTTTTATGCAGCCTTTCAAGGGCAGTGGATTGTTACTTCGGCTCCGGAATTTTTGAACTACGCACAACATAGTGCAATGGGGGCGGTGTTTGGTTATGCAATGCCGGTAATAGCCAGCATGTTTATTGTGTGGAAATATCCTGATGCCTTTGGTGGCGGAGATATTAAATTGTTGGCAGCTTTGGGAGCTTGGGTGGGACCGGAAATTATTACCTATATTTTGCTCGGTTCGTGTGTTATTTTTGCGGTTACCTGCTTAATAAACCATAGCAGAGTGGGGCCGTTCGGTCCGGCTATAATTTATGCCGCTTTATTGATTATAACTTTTTTCTTTGCCGGATAAAGTTCAATAAGGAAAATGGCAATGATAGATGATGATATAGAATATACCAGACAAAAAGTTCAAACAGAGCACAGAATAAACAAAATGCTCAGTGAAGGACAAGAAATAGAAAGACTTGTAAATACCATCTGTAATTATGCTTGTAAATACGATAAAAATAATGAAGATGTTCGCTATGCTTTAACAATTTTTAATAAAATTTATGAAAAATATAAAATTGAGAATTTTCCAGCCAAATTTTTTCGTGAATTTGCCCGAATGTATATCCTTTTGCTAAAAGAAAATTCAGCAAAAATGACAAGGCACAACATAAGTGATGTGGGAGATAATATTGTTTATCTTTTGAATTTGGCTAATTCGATTGATCCTGATAATGCTATCGTATATTTGTATTTTGCTTATTTTTACAGACTTAATTTGGATATTGATATGTTTAAAAATATTGATGCTGCTAAATTAGCAGACGAATATTTTAATAAAGCAATAAACAGAGGAAGCCAACGAGCAGTTGAAGAATACAAATCTTTTCTTAATACCTATAAAGCAAAAGCTTCTTTTGAATTTTTTAATACGGATAAAGATCTTTCCAAAGTTACGGATACAATTCTTAACAATATTGAAACAAGCCATTTTTCAATGCTGTTGTATGGACCACAAGGTTGTGGTAAGGAACAATTTGCGCATTATATATCCGAAAAAATAAGAGAGCATTATAAACAACTTAATTGTTCTATGAAAGAAAAAATAATAACTCCTTTGAATTTTGATAGTAACTTTCCGCAAATAAATGGCTCTGATGTTGTTATAATTAAAGATGAATATGGAATACTATCTAAGGATTTGAAACGTTGTTACGCAATTTTTTATAAGATTAAAGCACAAACAAACAATGTGATAATGCTTGTAAATGACATAGCCGATTTTTCTAAAGATTTTGTAGTTTCGTTTTTATTCAAAATTCGATTTTCTTATATGAACAGCGAGCAAGACGAGGCAGCTTATGAACTGTTTTTTAATAATAAAGCTCCGGATGAATTAAAGCGCATCAGCGGTTTGACTATTGACGATTTTACTCGCATTGAAAAGCAGGCTCATTACCTTAATATAAAAAATGATACCGAAATTGTTAGGCTTATTAAGGATGAATTAACTCTAAAATTCGGCGGTACAGAGTATATGAAACCGCTTACTGAATTTGATACCAAACTTGTTAATTGCGATGTAAATATCAATAAATTATTAGATAAGTTAAAGAATTATGATCAAAATAATCCTTTTTCTATTTTGATTTATGGACCGCCGGGAACAGGAAAGAGTTATTTTTTGCGTTATTTGGCGCAAACTATCGGTATAGGAAGTATGGAAAAAAAGCCGGCAGAACTTTTTTCTAAATATCAGGGTGAGCCTGCAAAAAATGTTTTACAAATGTTTGAAGAAGCCGAAGAAAAAAAGGCAATGCTGATTATTGATGAAATTGAGGGCATTATTTCCGAGCGAAAAAATGATAATGGCACAAATAAATGGAAAAGCGATATGACAAACACTTTTCTATCTTCTATGGAAAGTTGTAAAGTGCCGTTTGCCGGAACTTCAAATCATCTGAATAAAATAGACAAAGCCATCTTGCGCCGATTTGTGTTTAAATTGAATTTTGATTATTTAACGCCGGAACAGGCAAAATATGCTTTTGAAAAAATATTTGGGCACATGGCTCCTTTAAACATTTCCGAGTTACACCATTTGACCAGCGGCGATTTTTCCATTGTAAAGAAAAAAGCATTAATTATGGGGTGTATGTCCGATCCTGATCAACTGTATGAAATGCTTAAAGAAGAATTGAAAAATAAGGAAGTTCAATAAAAAATTTTTTACTCTGCTTCTTGACTTTGAATTTTTGCAACACTAACTATGGTATTAGTGATAAAAAAAATATGTGTTAGGAGTAAAACTATGAATATTAAACCATTGCACGATAAAGTTTTAGTTAAACGTGTTGATGAAGAAAATAAAACCTCCGGCGGAATTATTATTCCGGATACGGCAAAAGAAAAACCGTCTGAGGGAATTGTAGAAGCCGTAGGTAACGGATTTAGAGCCGAAGATGGTAAAATTTTGCCTATGTCGGTGAAAGTTGGCGATCATGTTTTGTTTGGCAAATGGGCCGGCACGGAAATTAAAATCAACGGTGAAGCCCGCTTAATAATTAAAGAATCTGATATTTTGGCAATAGTAGAATAATTTTAGCAAAGGATATAGAAAATGGCTGCAAAAGATATTAAATTTGGAACAGACGCTCGCAGCAAAATGCTCAAAGGCGTGGAAACATTGGCAAAAACCGTTAAGGTAACATTGGGTCCTAAGGGACGTAATGTTATGCTTGATAAATCTTATGGCGCACCGAAATTGACCAAAGACGGTGTATCGGTTGCCAAAGAAGTTGTTTTGGCTGACAAATTTGAAAATATGGGGGCTCAACTGATTAAAGAAGTTGCGCAAAAAACAGCTGATAAGGCCGGTGATGGAACCACAACTGCTACTGTTTTGGCCGAAAGCATTATTCGCGAAGGTTGTAAAGCCGTTGCTGCCGGTATGAATCCGTTAGATGTTAAACGTGGTATTGATTTGGCGGTGCAAGCCGTTGTTGATGATGTAAAATCTCGGTCTAAGGCCGTTCAGTCCTCGTCAGAAATCGCTCAGGTAGGCACAATTTCAGCTAACGGGGATACCACTATCGGCGAATATTTAGCCAAAGCTATGGAAAAAGTTGGTAATGACGGTGTGATTACTGTTGAAGATGCAAAAGGTTTGGAAACAGAATTAGATGTAGTTGAGGGTATGCAATTTGACCGCGGTTATTTGTCTCCGTATTTTGTAACCAATCCTGAAAAAATGAATTGCGAATTTGATAGTCCGTTCATTTTGTTGTTTGATAAAAAAATCTCTAACTTGCAATCGATGATTTCTATTTTGGAAGCCATTGTTCAATCCGGCCGTTCTTTGGTTATCATTGCCGAAGATATTGAAGGCGAAGCATTGGCTACATTAGTAGTTAACCGTATTCGCGGTGGCCTGAAAGTTTGTGCTGTTAAAGCTCCGGGATTTGGAGACAGACGTAAAGCAATGTTGGAAGATATTGCCACTTTAACCGGTGGACAAGTTATTTCCGAAGATTTGGGAATGAAGTTGGAAAATGTAACTTTGGATATGCTTGGTACGGCCAAACGTGTAGAAATTACCAAAGATGACACCACAATTATTGATGGTGCCGGCGATAAAGAAGCCATTGCCGGAAGAGCGGCACAAATTCGTCAGGAAATAGCGCAAACAACTTCTGATTATGACCGTGAAAAATTGCAAGAACGTTTGGGTAAACTTTCCGGAGGCGTTGCCGTAATTAAAGTAGGCGGTGCATCAGAGGTTGAAGTTAAGGAAAGAAAAGATCGTATTGACGATGCCTTGCATGCTACTCGTGCCGCGGTTAGAGAGGGTATTGTTGCCGGCGGTGGCGCGGCTTTATTATACGCCACAAAGGCATTGGCAAACTTAAAAACCGATAATCAGGACCAAAATGTTGGTATTGATATTATTCGCAAAGCTTTGCAGGCTCCATTACGCCAAATTGCTGAGAATGCTGGCGTTGATGGTGCGGTTATTGCCGGTAAGTTGTTGGAAAGCACAGATTGCAATTATGGTTATAATGCGCAAACAAATGAGTTTGTCGATATGCTGAAAACCGGTATTGTAGATCCGACAGAAGTTGTTCGCACGGCTTTGCAAGATGCTGCTTCGGTTGGTGGATTGTTGATTACCACGGAAGCCATGGTAAGCGAAATTCCGGAAGAAAAGTGCAGTTGCGGTCATGGTGCTGAGGCTCCTGGTATGGGCGGAATGTATTAACCCGACGTATTGCAAAAAAATAAGATTATGCCGGCTCTGTTAACGGAGCCGGCGTATAATTTTCATCTAATAATAAGATATTGAAAATATGCAGTCCCCGTCGCAATCACAGGCAGTTGCTGCTTTATCTAACGGAATCGGAACAGAAACTGTTGCTCCGTTCGGACATCCCATAATATAATTTGTGCCGACTTCACCTGCGCAGCCTTTTGCTCCCCATGTATCACTTTTTCCGGCAGTTACACTGATTAAACCGGCGCCGGCTGCCGAACCCCAATCCAAAGTAGCTAATTCTATGCAGGCTTCTTGCGGAAGTTTATAGAATGACATACCGAACATATCTTTTGGTGTGTCCGGACCCTTTGAAAACCAATCACACAGTTCAACAGTTCCTCCAAAAGAATTATTGATAAATATTTTATCGCCTTCTTCCGACAGCATTTCATCAGGCACCAATTTAGCTTTTGTAATTACTTTTACTTGTGCTGCTGTTTTATCGCTACCTTCATAAATAATACATAAATCATATTCTCTTTGTGATGAAAAAAATGTGCGAACATTGGTGGATATTTGAGCCACTTGCTCAATGGTTTTGTTAATGCGATATTTCATCATCGCTTTTGAATATCCTGCAATTCCACCAACAGATAACACGCCGATTATTGCGAGCACGCCCAACATTTCAATCATACTTCTTCCGTATTGCGGCACATCTGCTTGCCTGTTTTTCGCTGGTGTACTGTCTGTGTACACAGCTCTCAAAACAACCGGCGCATCTGCACCACTCTCCGGAAGAAGGCAGCGTCCGCTCTGCGCGTTCTTTGTCATTTCGAGCGCAGCGCGGCAATCTATATTTTTTATTTCAAAATTTCTCATAATTTTATCTCCTAAAATTAAAGGTTAAATACTAAAAAACCGCCAAACGGCGGCAGGGGAGTAAGAAAATCACAACGAAAGAAATGACCCTGTCAATTTTTAGGATTGTTCCCTGAACATCTACTGACAGCTCCCCGACCCAATCGGAGATATCATCATATCCACTAACGATGCCTTTTGCCAAGCACCGCTTTCGTTAAGAGCTTTCTTAGGGCCCCGAACCGAAGTTCTAACTTCACTATACCATAAAAAATGCAAAAGTCAAACAAAAAAAACTTGCAGTTTGCTTTTTATCGTGTTATATTACAGTCTCTTAGTTAATTATCTAAATATTAATTTTAAAAACAATTATGTATGAAAACTAAATTAGATGTTGCTTTTGGATTGCTGGATGCGATTCAAAGTTTGGAGTTATCTCCCGAAGAAATCTCTGCCGTTAACATTGAATGGATATCTCGCAACATGTGTGCGACAAGTATGAACCAAAAATGTTTAACCGCTGTATCTGAACTTCTGCATTTTAACCAAAATGCTGAAGGTCTGCTGACATCGTTGAACGAGCGTGTTAAAGAACTGCAAAGAATGTGTAATGATTTGCAAAAGCATTTTTCCGCTCTTGATGCGTCAGAGCTTAAAAAATCGGCAAATGCTGATTTAGAGCCTCTTTCACCCTCTGCTGAAAAAGTTGGAGCTTCTGCTGAATCTTCACAAACAAAGGTATCTGAGCAGAAGCCGGCTAACGTAAAGAAAACTGCAAAAACAAAGTCCGTTTCCGATAAAAAGAAAAAGTCTGCCGGACCCAAGCGTGAAGTTATTGCAAATCCTCCAAAGGGTTATAGCAAGTATGGTGTTAGACTTGGGCGTAAACCTCGCGCAGAAAAAGTGGTTTCGGCTCCTGCTTCTGAACCGCCTACAATTCCAAGCACAACTTTGGTTGAAAGCACGCCTTCCACTGTTCCAAAAACAGAGAACGCAGAGCAGACAGAAACTGTTAAACCGCCGGTTAAGGCTCCTGCTGCTACCGAGCCGGACGATTCTTATATCGAATCTTTGAAATATGGTAAAACATATAGCTTAGATTCTGTATATCTGGTAAACGGTTTCTATGTTTGCACCAATCAGCTTTTGCGAGGTGAGGCCGGAGTTCAACCTGTTGGGGTGATTGTTCCTTATGTATTTAGGAAGATTCCGGGATACATTTTGGTAAGTTATCGTGATGAGCCGCTGATTACCGTTGAAAAGGCACAAAAATATGCGCGTAGTCGCAAGCCTTTCCAAAACCATCGTTGGCGCCTCAAAACCTCGGAAGACGACATTTTCATTAAGCAACAGCCGTTAGATGTTATGAACGAGATATTTAAAAAGATGGGGGGCGACAAGTTAGACGGAAAATATGTTGATGGTCGCGACACTTACTTTGGTAATTCGTTCAGAGAAAATTACAAAATCCGTTTGGTTTGCAGATATTCAGAAACCACGGACGAATGATTAAAGGAAAAGCCTCGTTTTTTTACGAGGCTTTTCCTTTTGCTTTTTTTTTATTATTGGCTATTTTTGCGGGGCCAAAATCATCGTCATCTGTCGCCCTTCAAGTTTCATTTCCGAATCAACCTTACTGCACAATTCCAAATCATCTGCAATTTGGCTCAAAACCTTTTTACCCATATCATTAGCGCTGAGTTCACGACCCTTAAAACGCATGGTAAATTTTACCTTGTTGCCCTGTTCCAAAAACTTTTTAGCTTGTTTTACCTTAACTTCATAATCGTGAGCTTCAATACCTGGGCGTAACTTAAGTTCTTTAATTTCCACCACTTTTTGATTTTTTTTGGCTTCGTTTTTTTTCTTCTGCTGCTCATACCGGAATTTTCCGTAATCAAGCACCTTACAAACCGGCGGATTCGCCTGTGGAGAAATCTCTATTAAATCCAATCCCTGTTCTTCGGCAATAGCCAAAGCTTCAGTAATAGAAACAATGCCGCGATTTTCATTTTTGGCATCTATCAGACGAACCTGTTTTGCTTTAATATTTTCATTTATTCTGGTTGCATCTTCGTTACGCTGTATATCGTTCATATAAAGTTTTTATCCTCCTAAAAAATAAACTACATGATTATAATACATAATAAATTAATATTATCAAGTAAAATCGGTAAAAATTTACAAATTTATGAAAGAACATATTTCCGCCCGACATAAATTAAGACCGATTTTTTTCTCCGCACTGGTGCTGATAACATCATTCATTGCCGCCGCATGAGTTTTTATTTTCTCCAATGTTGTTGATATAACATTATTCAGAGCCAACGTGGAGATTTTATCTGTTTTAGTTAAAACTATCTGATAAGCAACCGCCGAGTCGTCCAGCAATTTCATTATTTCTTCATCTTCGTTTTTAATTCCGTGTCGTGAATCAATCAACAAAAACACCCTTCTTAAATTAGGTCTGCCACGCAGATATGTTTTTAAGGTTGTTTGCCATTTTTTTACAATCGCTTCCGGTGCTTTGGCGTAACCATAGCCCGGTAAATCAACCAAATATAACTTATCGTCAAAATTAAAAAAGTTAAGTTGTTGTGTGCGTCCGGGAGTAGAAGAGGTTTTTGCTAATTTTTTTTGATTAAACAAGGCATTTATCAAGCTTGATTTTCCAACATTAGAACGACCGGCAAAAGCAATCTCATCACGGTTTGCATCCGGTAATTGCTCCAAATTCGCCACACTCAGCACAAATTCACAAGGGCGAGTGAATTGTTTTTCTGCTTTGCTTAATTGTTCTGCGCTAAATTTTTCGCTCATTTTACTCCGTTTTTATACATAATTATTTTTTGCTGAATTAAAGATAAAATGTTGCTCAAAATCCAATAAATTACCAAACCTACGGCAAAATGTGCAAACATAAGTGTAAACAATATCGGCATAAGTGCAAACATTCTGGCTTGGTCCTTATTTGCCGGTTTAGGATTAAGCTGATTTTGCAAAAACATGGTTAATCCGTAAATTATCGGCCATATACCGACATCCAACATTGTCGGAACATATATATGTGCCCACGACGAAATTGTCAACGGATCGGGAGCCGATAAATCTTTTACCCAGCCGATGAATGGCGCATGACGAATCTCAATGGCAATATTGAGCACCTTAAACAATGAAAAGAATATCGGAATTTGGATTAACATCGGCAAACAACCGGCCGCAGGGTTAATCTTTTCACGACGGTATAAATCCATTGTTACACGTTGCAATGTGGCTTTGTCGTCCTTATACATTTCTTGCAGAACCATTAGTTTCGGCTGCACTTTTTTCATTTTAGTCATACTTTCGTATGATTTGTTGGCAATCGGAAACAGAAAAACGCGTAATATAAAGGCAAACAAAAGAATCGCCCACCCCATATTGCCGATTATGCCATATAAAAAGTCTAAAATATAAAAGAACGGTTTAGTTAAAAAATAATACCAACCGAAATCTACGTTTAAATCAAATTTTTTGAATGTATCGGAATATTTATCTAATAATTTAATTTCTTTGGCGCCGGTGTATAAGTGTGTAATAACGTCTGCCGAATTTCCTGCCTGAATTTGCAAAGGAGCGCCTGTAAAATCTAACTGAAAAGCGCGTTCTTTTATTTTACGCAAATTAAGTTTTGCTTTGAAATTATCATCAAAAATAAACGAAGCCAACCAATATTTGTCTGAAAGTGAGGCCCATCCGCCGGTTGTAGAAAATTTTTCTGCCGTATCTTCAATATTACCGTAGCGAATTTCTTTTAGCTTTTCATCCATCACAGCCGTAAAACCCTCGTGCACCACACTACGTTCCATACTGTATGGATTCACCATCTTGCTGAGCAAACCGTAAGGAATAAGGGTTACTGCTTCGGCAGAGTTATTTTCTACTTTTTGTTTAATGTCAAAAACATAATTTTCATCAAGCGATATCTCGTTAATAAATTTTAAGCCTTCGCCGTTATCCCACACCAAAGTGACCGGATTTTGCGGAGTAAGTTCTTGATTGCCCTCAACATCCCATAAAGTTTCTGCCGTAGGTAATTTTAAGTTTTTATTATTACTCAGCCAACCATATTCGGCAAAAAAATAATTTTCCGTTTTTGCCGGCGTCATCAATTCAACATTTGCGCTGTTTTCATCTATGGTCTTTTTGTATTTAGAAAGCACAATATTATCAAAACGTGCTCCTTTAAGGCGTATACTGCCACTGATTACATTGTTTTTAAGCGGTAAACGAACGTCTTGTTCCAAAGTTTCTTCAACAGAGGCATAAACAATTTGCGTGTTTTTATCATCTGTGGCTTGCTCTGCGCTATTATTGTCTGTTTGCACTTCTTCTTGCTGCGGTTCATCAACCGGTTGAGCCGGCAAAAAATGATTAACTCCCAACACAACAATGGCTGATAACAATATCGCAGCCAACAAACTTTTCATCTCATCATTCATAAATTAAGACTCCGTAATTTCAAACAATAACCTTTTAAGTTAAAATAATTCTCAAATCAAGTGTTTATAATCATTTATGCCGTGTTTCTTTTGCCGGCACCGGATCATATCCCGAACCGCCCCACGGGTGGCATTTTAGAATCCTTTTTATTCCTAAAACAACCCCCTTGATAACTCCATGAATTTGTATTGCCTCTATCATATATTGCGAACACGTCGGGCGAAAGCGACAAACTCCCGGACATAACGGCGATATAAAATATTGATAAAACCTAATCGGCAGTATGAGCAACTGCTGCAACACGTTTTTTACGCTTTTTCTTTTTAGGATCATTAGCAATGTTCCGAATGATAAAAGTTTTATTAACTTTGCGAATGGCACGTCTTACATCTTTTCTTAATTCTTTAAACAAACATGTGGCAGTATCGCGACGAGCCACAATTACATAATCGGTATTTTCTTTGGTATATTTCTCGTATATTTCGCGCAAAATAGCACGCATACGTCGTTTCATTTTATTGCGTTCATGCGCTTTTCCCACCTTTTTAGTGGCGGTAAAACCGATTCGTGCCGATCTTTTTTCTTCCGATAAATCTTGAGCCGCCTGAACAATTACGTGCTGATAAATAACCGTAACATCACCGGCGGCTCTTAAAAAATCTCTTCTTTTTTTAAGAATCGGAAATTTGCTCATAGATTTTAAGCTTTAAAATTAAGCTGAAATTCTTTTACGTCCTCTGGCGCGGCGAGCAGACAAAACTTTGCGCCCTGAAGCTGTTGCCATACGAGTTCTAAATCCATGGCGACGAGCGCGAACTAATTTACTTGGTTGATATGTTCTTTTCATAATTAAAATCCCCCGGTTTATTATTGTTATTTAAAGCCTGCCCCATGCAGACTCTCGGTAAATTCGCTCTCTTATAACCATATATTTTATGCGAGTCAAGAGGAAAAATAGGCATTATTGCAAAAATTGCAAAAAAAAATTTGACTTTTGATTTTTCTATGATATAGTTAAAACAGGATAAGGTAACTTGTCTGAGGTTTGAAAGCCTCTTTTATGTACGTCATTACAGACGTTAAATTTGTATGTTTCCGACTCTATGGTTGGAAGGCGGGTGAATAAGAGAAATCAAATAGCTTGCACTACATTACATAAAGTAGCTTTCAACTTCCGACCGCCTTTATCAGGCGGTATCGTTTTAATGTAATTTTAATTAAATGAAAGGAAGTTTACTATGGAAAACTTAGAAATAAAAAATATAAAGAGTCATCCCTCGCTGAGCCTTGCAAAGGCGAATGCGTCAAGGGATCTTCAAATTAATTTTAATCAAGCGGAAGATGCCTTGACGATTCCTGCGGAATCGAGGCATGACCATAAGTGTGGCTCTACCACACAAAGAGGAAGAAGTATGATAGAAATGTTAGGAGTGCTGGCTATCATCGGTGTTTTATCGGTTGGCGGAATCGCCGGATACAGCAAGGCGATGATGAAGTATCGTATTAACAAAACGATAGAACAAATCACTTTGATTGCCGGTAATGTGCGTGCCTTTTGGGGACCACAGAAGAATTATGACGGGGTGGATTGTGGTTGCGGTGCCTCCGGTTGCTATGGGCAATCTTCCGGTGATGGCTGTCCTATACATAAAAAAGCCAAAATATTCCCTGATGAAATGATTACCGTAACTGATGGTAAGATTATGTCTTTTACCAATCCTTTTGGTGGTGGGGTTGAGTTATTTGCAGCAAATAAAGCCAAAAGAGGTGATTATCAGGCGTTTTCTATTGAGTATTATGATCTCCCACAAGAAGCATGCATTGAGTTGGCAACATACGACTGGACATCAGCTGGCGCGTATGCTGTCGCCTTAGTTGACACATACCGTGAAAAAGTTCCGGTTGATTTAAGTATAGCAACGGAAATATGTGAGGAAGATGAAAACGGATTATTTTTTTATTTTGATATAGAGGTCAATTCAGAATATTGGCAAGAAATGCTACAATATGACTATGCACACGGTGGATATTAAAAAATAATTATCTTCTTTGAAAACAAAAATCTCCCGAAAATTATTCGGGAGATTTCGCATTTAACTTAAATTACAACTTTTCGATTTGCGAAAATTCCAACTCTACCGGAGTTGAACGACCGAAAATGGAAACAGAAACTTTAAGACGATTCTTTTCAAAATCAATTTCTTCTACCACGCCGGTAAAGGAAGCAAAAGGACCATCCGTAACACGAATTTGTTCGCCAATTTCGTAGTTAACGGTTGTTTGCGGATTATCAATACCCTCCTGAACTTTCTCCATAATTTTTTCAACTTCGGCATCGGTAATCGGTTGCGGCTTATTACGTCCGCCCAAAAATCCGCTGACACGCGGAGTGTTTTTAACTACCAACCAAGTTTCATCGGTCAATACCATTTTTACCAAAATATAGCCCGGAAAGAACTTATGTTCAGCGTTAACCTTTGCGCCGCGGCGAATCTCTACCACATTTTCAGTAGGAACGAAAACTTCCAAAATTTTATCTTCCATTTTTTTCAAAACGGCTTGTTCTCTCAAAGACTCCGCCACCTTTTTTTCCGAACCGGAATAAACGTTTACAACATACCAACGTGCTGCCATTTTATATAACTCCTAACCTAATTGCAAAATTTTATCAACGCCCCAGCTTAAAATCAAATCTACCACAAAGAAAAACACTGCGGCTGCGCTAACCAACAGCACAACCATTGTGCAAGACGGAATAACTTCCTTTTTGGTTGGCCAAGTTACCTTTTTAACTTCTTGCTTAACCTGACGTAAAAACTGAATCGGACTAATGCTCATGTAATATCCTTATTGTTAATTTAATTCATCCGTTTAGCCAAACAAAATATTATAAGTATCGGCAACGGAGGTTACTTATTTGAGGCATATTAAATACCATTTATTTATAATGTCAAGATTTTATTTACGGCTTATACAGTATTTTTTCACAAAATCGTTTTTTTATTTAGGCTCAACACGATCAAACAAAGGCCTACCTTGCATCATACGTGTCATTTGCATTTCAATGGTGGTGGCCAAATTGATTTTACCACTTTTAATAATGTTACGTGTTTGATCGCCCATTGTGCTTATCGGATTGGCAAATAAATATTGCACCACCGGACGTTTTTGGTGGTTGATACCGATTAGGCTTTGGTGGATAACACCCAAAATACCGCGGGAAAGCAAGTCGTATGCTAACTCTTCACTCATTTCACCGGCAGATGCATGTTTAATAATGGCATCAACCGCATCGGAAACGTTGTTAGCGTGGATGGTAGAAAGCACTAAGTGGCCGGAAGTCGCCGCACGCAAACATTCACTGGCCGCAGCCGGTGTGCGAATCTCACCAACCATAATATAACGCGGACGCGAACGCAAAGCCGAGCGCAAAGCAGCACCCCAGTCATCATTAATCGGTTGTGTTTGTTTGCAAAGTCCCATAGAGCCGTTTAATGCCTGATATTCACCATCAAGAGGCATTTCAAACGGATCTTCAATAGTGTAAGCAAAACCGCCGTGACGAATCAAAAATTCACGCAACAAGCTGGAAATAGTAGTTGTTTTACCGGAACCGGTGGCTCCGCCAAGCAAGATTAACCCTGCCGCTTGCCCCAAACCGGCTATATAATTAATTAGCGCTTGAGGATAGCCTAAACTGGTTAAATCAGGCACTTTTTTAGGCATTTTACGCATACAGAACATAACGCCATACATGGAAACAGTTCGCTCTACACGGAAAAAATAGCCTTCATAAATAACCGAATAACTGGAACGGCCATGGTATGTTTTTTCAAGCAAACTGTAAAATTCCTGAAAATCTTCCGGTTCAATCCGTGTCAGACCATTTTCCGTATTCATATCCGGAACAAAAACACGCTTATCCGGCGTAATATAAACATCGGAATAAAACACATCATTCAATCTGGCCATCTGCGAGCTCCTTGTTTTTAATAATCTTACCGTCACCATATCATTTAAATATTAAGATTTTGTATATATTACATATTCTTGTTGCCTTGAATAAAAAAATAGTTTATACAGAGTGCGTTAAAAGGGCTTGGTTATGAAATTGAAAAAACTTATTTATATGTCTGTTGGCGGATTTTTTATTGCGGCACTACTGTCCTGCTGGTTTTGTTATTCCTATCCGCGGGCAAATTTATCTTTCTTTTTGAGTGGTAAAGGAAATCCGCAGTTGGATATTAATTACAGTAGTTTTTCCAAAGAAGATTTTTCTGTTACACTGTGGCCGGAACTAACCGAAGAACCGATTCTATACACAATAACGCTTAAATTAGCTTCGGTTGATAAGATAAGTTTTAATTTTAGAAATGCAGACGGCAATATAAATATTTTTGATGTATTTCTCAGCGGTAAAAATATAAAGAATTTGCAACCGCAACAAGTTGGTGATTTACAAATTATCAGTGCTTCGGCCAATGATTTACAATTTACATCGCAAGGCGATGCAACCGTTGATATTTGCACTGATTGTTATCATAAAACAAAAAAAGAAATGAATTATTTGTTACTGACTTCGGTTTTGCTTTGCTATTTATTTATAAACGGTCTTTTGCTTGCCGGATTTGCATTTCGTGATAAATTAAAACAAAAACTGATGTCAGTTTATACCCTTAAAAATTATGCACTTATCTATCCATACGCCAAACCTTATTTAGGGCGGGCCGTTTTAGCAATTATCGCCACCATACCGGTTGGTATGATGGACGCGGTTATTGCATGGTCGCTCAAACCTTTTATGGATGTGGTGCTAATTGAAAAACAAAGCGGTTGGACAATGTATATTCCGCTGATGATTGTTGTGTTTAGCGTGTTGCAAGCACTTTTTACTTATTTGGCAACTTATATGAATACATGGGTTGGTAATAAAATCACTCTTGATATCAAGCGCAAACTATATGATAAATTGCTTCATAATGATGCTGCGTTTTTTGATACAACAAGTTCCGGCGATGTGCTGTTTCGTTTTAATACTGATGCGGAAATGGCTTGTAGCGGTTTGTTGAATAATCTTAAATTATTTACCTTACGCTTTTTCTCTTCCATCTCATTGATAGCGGTTTTAATTTATAATTCGTGGCAGTTGGCTATTATTGCCATTGTTGTATTGTTTGGTGCATTAATGCCATTGGCATCTTTGCGCAAGCGTCTGAAAAAAATCGTGTCAAAAGATGCCAATGTGCTGGCTACTTTACTCTTTCGCTATAATGAAGCATATAGCGGTAACCGCATCATAAGTGCCTATAATTTATATGCTCATTGCAAAGCAAAGTTTATTGAAACAATAGAAAATTTGTTTGATTTGGGGTTGCAAATGGTGCGCAAAACCGGGGTCATTTCGCCAATTATGCACACTGCATCGTCTTTTGGTATTGCTTTTGTTATTTGGTATGGCAGTTATTTAATTGTGCATCACCAAATAACCGTTGGTAATTTTGCTTCATTTATCACCTCATTGGTTATGCTGTATAATCCAATAAAATCCATCGGCAATAATTATAACGCGATGATTTTTTCGTTAATGGCTGTTGAGCGCGTGTTTGAAAAACTGAATGAAAAACCTAAAATTGTTAATGCGGACAAAACCGTGAAGCCACATAAAATAAAAGGGGATATTCTTTATGAAAATGTTTGTTTCGAATATGTGGAAAATCATCCGGTTTTAAAAAATATCAACCTTGATATAAAGGCCGGACAAACGGTTGCCTTAGTCGGTAATTCCGGGGGCGGAAAAACAACAGTATCTTCTCTGTTGCCTCGCTTTTATGATATAAAAAGCGGTGCCGTAAAAATTGATAATACAGATATTCGTGAATTTGATTTGAATAATTTGCGCGATAATATCGCCGTAGTGTTTCAAGATAACTTTTTGTTTGGTGGCACTATAAGGGAGAATATTTTATTCGGCCGCACGGATATTAGTGAAGAAAAATTGCAACAAGCAATAAAATCGGCTTGTTTGGAAGAATTTATCGATTCACTGGATAAGGGCCTGAATACGGAAATCGGCGAGCGTGGGGTTATGCTTTCCGGTGGACAGAAACAGCGCATTGCCATTGCTCGTGCCTTTATTAAAAACGCGCCGATTTTGATTTTGGATGAAGCAACATCGGCACTTGATAACAAATCTGAGGCAGTTGTGCAACAAGCCATTGACAATTTAATGAAAGATCGCACGGTTTTGGTTATTGCTCACCGGCTATCTACGGTTCGTAATGCTGATTGCATAGTGGTTATCAATAACGGCGAAATTGTTGAAAAAGGTTCGCACGAAGAGTTACTTAGGGCAGAGGGTGAATATGCCGCCCTTTATAGAACTCAGTTGGTTTAGAAAATACCTGATTATCTCTTAATTTACTGATTATTTATATGTAGTAATATTTTGCGAAAATTGTTTGACTTTTGATTTTTTTGTGATATGATAAAAGCAAGATGAGGTAACTCGTCTGGGGTGTAGTAACCTCGCATAAACCGTCGAAAAAGACGTAAAAAATTCCAGCATCATGGTTGGAAGGTTACAAAATAGGTTGTGGTGACATAAGTAATATGTAACACTATTGTTTATGATGGTTACTAACTTCCAGCCGCCCTTATCGGGCGGTGTCGTTTTTATTAGTGATTTAGTTAAATGAAAGGAAGTTTACTATGAGAAACTTAAATGTAAAAAATCAAAATGGACGTTCAATGATAGAAATGCTTGGCGTTCTTGCTATAATCGGTGTATTATCGGTTGGTGGAATCGCCGGATATTCTAAGGCAATGATGAAATATCGTATCAATAAAACGATTGAACAGATAGCGTATATTTCGACAAATATAAGGACATTTTATGCTTCACAAGGTAATTATAATGATGTAGATAATTTAAATGATGAACAGCACAGAAATATATTTAAAAAGGCAAAATTAGTACCTGATGAAATGCTGGAAAATTGGGATAATCCGTTCGAAGGTGCTGTGGAAATACAAAATATGTCTAAAACGGAAGCGGAAATTGATTCCGCCGATAGGCATGCATTTTATATTTTATATTATGATTTACCGCGGGAGGCATGCATTGAATTGGCTACACTTGACTGGGGATCTGCAGCTGGTGCAGGTTTGATGAGTATTACAGCGTCAAACGGAGGGTGGAGTTTACCAGATAGTACATTAGGATGTAATGGAGGAAATACAACTTCCGCTACTACTGCGTGTTCAGGTGGTTCAATTATTTCAATCCCAATGCCCATAGACCAAGCCGTTGCTGCCTGCAATTGTCCAGAGAATACTTGCTTTATTTCATGGTCTTATTACTAAAATAGTGATAGAAAGTATTTATAAAATAACCAACTTTAAAAGGCCTGTATTACAGGCCTTAATCCTTAATCCATTTCAGCCAAACGCTCGGCTTGATCTTCGGCAATTAAGGCATCGATTATTTCATCCAATGCTTCGCCGGCAACAACCTCATCTAACTTATATAATGTAAGGTTAATTCGATGATCGGTTACGCGCCCTTGCGGATAGTTATATGTGCGAATGCGCTCACTGCGGTCGCCGCTACCTACTTGTAACTTACGTTTTTCGGAGTAACTGGCATCAATTGCTGCTTTTTGGCTGTCATACAACTTTGCTCGCAAGTGATTCATTGCTTTTTCTTTGTTTTTGAATTGCGAACGATCATCCTGACATTGTACCACAATTCCGGTTGGAATGTGCGTAATGCGCACCGCTGATTCTGTTCGGTTGACGTGTTGTCCTCCGGCTCCCGAGGCACGATATACATCTATCTTCAAATCAGCAGGATTTATATACATATCCACCTCTTCAATTTCCGGCAAAACTGCCACAGTGGCTGCCGAAGTATGAACACGTCCTTGCGATTCGGTTATAGGCACGCGTTGTACACGATGCGCACCGGATTCAAACTTTAACTTAGCAAACACATTGTTGCCTGTGATCTTGGCGGAAGCTTCTTTATATCCGCCCAAACCGTTTTCATTAGAATCTAAAATTTCAAACCGCCACCCTTGTTTTTGTGCATAGCGCTGATACATTTCAAACAGCACCGCAGCAAACAAAGCAGCTTCATCACCACCGGTTCCGGCACGAACTTCCAAAATAGCGTTTTTTTCATCGTCATCATCTTTTGGCAACAGCATCAAGCGAATTTCTTTTTCTAATTCCGGTAGTTTATCCTTCGCCTCATAATATTCTGCTTCCGCCATTTCTCGCATTTCTTTATCTAATGATGAATCTTCCATCATAAGCTTATCATCATCCATTATTTGTTGTTGATGACGATATTTATTTATGGATTCAACCACCGGCTCCAAAGCCGATAATTCTTTATTTAACTTAACTAACTCTTCGGTTGAAACATTAGAAGTAAGCAACGCTTGAACTTCTTCAAAGCGATTAACCACATTGGCTAATTTTTCATCTAAATTCATAGTATTTTACCTAATTTTGCTTAAAAAAATCATCTAAACTTACGTTTGTTTTTCTCATGGAGGATATTACTTTTATCTCTTTGCCATCTTGCGAAAAGCTTACACTATGCTGACGTCCGACGGAAATAACAATTCCCTCTTGCGGTTGAATAACATATTTGAATCCCTTGTTATAAACTCCGCTGAGCAAAACTTCTTCTCCATGTTTAATTTCCAGCCACGACGGACCGCTCAAAACCATTTCAATAGGTTTAACATCAGGTTTTGCGATATCGGTTTCAGAACTTGTTTCTTGAATATCTTGCGTTGAGTTTTCCTCTGCTTTATTTTCTGTCGGCTCTTCCTCAGGCGCTGAATAAATCTCTTGCAATTCGTCAGTATTAACAGGACTTCCGCTTTCATCTACAATTATCGGTTCGGTCATAGGCTCGGAGGAATCTTCGGTAAAGGCACTGTCTTTATTTTGCGGAAAATATTGCCAACCTAAAAATAATGCGATAAACCCAAGCAAAGCAATCAGCAGGTGTTTAATATGCGGGCGGGTTGCCTCTTGCGTTTTAGTTGTGTCGTTATCTTCATCATCGCGAGCGTATGTGCTCTGCCTATATGAAGAAACAATCCTATCGCTGTTCAGCCCCAAATAAGCGGCATAACTACGCACAAAACCCAATCCGTATGGAGCCGGCGGCAAATTGCTCAAATCCATATTTTCAATAGCATTGATATATACTTTACGGATACATAATTCTGCTGAAACATCACTGATGGTCAGTCCTTTTTTTAAGCGTGCATTACGCAACAACTCTCCAACTGTTGAGGCATCTGTATCTAAATTTTCAATTTCTTCCTGTGTCACTTTTTTAACTCCTGAAAAGTGCTTATAACATACATTTTATTCAATTGCAATACCATGATCAAAAGCATAGGCGGATAGTTGTGGACGAATACTGTTTTTTTGCGATTTCAACAGACTTTTAACATAGTCTGAAACATCTTCTTCGCTCATACTTAAAATCATTTTTTTTATGCGAGCAAAGCTTGCTCCCGATACTGAAAGATTGCGGTATCCGAGGCCGATTAAAGCCATTGCTTCTAACGGATTACTTGCCATTTCTCCGCAAACAGAACAATATACTTTATATTGTCCGGCCAAATCTACAATACGCTTCATCAATTTCAAAAACGGTGCCGATAAAACATCATATCTATTGGTAAGGCGAGGATTTCCCCTGTCGCAAGCAAATACGAATTGATATAAATCGTTAGTGCCGACGGAAACAAAATCAACATGTTGCAATAATTCATCTAACTGGAATAAAACCGACGGAACTTCAATCATAATACCTACGTTAATGCTTTTAGCCGTTGGCTTGTTACGTTGTTTTTCTCTTTCATATTCTATCATAAGAGTTTCTTTGGCGTCAATAAATTCCTGAACAGTGGAAATCATCGGAAACATAATATTAAGTTCTCGATCTGCCGCCGCACGCAACATGGCACGGATCTGTTTGCGCAAAATGGCCCTCCTGTCAAGTGTAATGCGAATCGAACGCCAACCTATTGCCGGATTATCTTCTTTTATATCTCCCCAATAAGGCAAGAATTTATCCGAACCCACATCTAAGCTACGAAAAATTATTTTTTTATTACCCAGCGCATCAAATAATTTTTTGTATTGCTTTTCCTGACTTTCCACATCTGGCATTTTATCGGCCGACATAAAAGTTATTTCTGTGCGATAAAGGCCTATTCCGTCGCAGTGTGTCGGTTTTATATATTCATAATCTAAATCTAAGCCATAATTCATAGACAAATTTATTTTGATACCGTCAGCAGTAACATTTTGATATTTAGAGAGTTTTTCCAGATCTGCAAAGATTTTTTGTAATCCGACAGATTTTTTCTTATATTCATTGATCAAACGATCAGACGGGTTTATATAAACGGAAGCTTCCTCGCCGTTTACAGCTATGATTTCACCGATTTTAATATCTTTCAAAATACCATGTATTTTGGCAATAACAGGAATATTCAAGGCTTTTGCCACAATTACCACATGCATCGTTGGGGTGCAATCTTCTATTATTAATCCGCGGATTTTCTGATAGTTATAGTCCATTAAATCTGCCGGACCCATTGTTTGAGCAATAATTATAATATCTTCATCATCGGCAATATCTATGTTTTCATCGGTTCCGGCTATGAAAGTTTGCAGTTTATCCGATATATCACGCAAATCATAAACACGTTCTTGCAGATAAGCATCGTTAGTGGAAGATAAACGATTCCACATATCTTCATAAACATGTTCAACAGCGGCTTCTGCTGTATATCCCTTATCAATATCGGCATTTATTTTTTTATACCACCCTTTATCTTGTGCCAACATTAAATAAGTTTCCATAATGTCTGTTGTGTTTCCTATGTAACTATTTGCTTGTTTGATTTTATTTTCAAAATAAGCAATTAATTTTTCTCTGGCATCTAATAATTTAGATTTTTCAAGTTCGGTGTTGTCGGCAAAAATATTAACCAAATCGCGTCGTCTGCGGTGCAAAATCGCGCGTCCCACCCCATAACCTTTATTTAAGCATGAGCCATGCAAAACATCGCGGATGGCAAAACCTTTTTCACGCACTATTTGGTTGCGATATTCAACAAACTTTTTATCGGAAAATAAATCCGGCAAAGCAAGAACCAAAGTTTCAAGCATTTCAACTTCGTTATCATCAAACCCCGATATTCCTCTTTTATTCAACACAATAACGCCAACCGTATTATTAAGACGCAGAATTGGTAAACATATCTGTGAAATTTTATTTTCTTCATCAACAAAAATGTTTACACGTTTATTAGCCGCACTACGTCCGATAAAATCGTCATTATAGCGAATGTTTGTCTTAAAATTTTTAGCCTTGTAGTCGGCTATATATTCTAAATAGTTGTCATCGGCGGTAACATATAGCAGCGCACTGTCTGTTGAGGCAGAAACGGCAATTTTTTGCAAAATATCCGTCAATTTATCGGCCATACTGTTTTGTTTTGACAGTTCCGCGCTTATTTTACGCTGTAATGCTAAAACCTCATTAACCACATTAGATATTTGCATTGTATAAAATCCGTTAATATGTTGCAACTGCTATTTATTTATACTATTTTTTCCGCTATGTAAACAATAAAAAGGAAATAAAAATGGCAAACAGTTATAAAAAGGGACAAAATGATACTCGTCCATGGGGAAAATGGGAGGTTACAGACTGCGGAGATAATTTTTGCGTTAAGCACATAACGGTTAATTCAAAAGGCTTGCTTTCTCTGCAACTCCATCATTTTCGTGCCGAACATTGGGTTATTGTTAAAGGAACGGCGACAGTTACATTAGGCAACGAAACTTTTGAAAGTCATGCCGGAGAGCATATTTTTATTCCGAAAGAAACAAAACACAGAATCCAAAATAAAAGCTCTGAAATCTTAGAATTTGTTGAAGTGCAAACAGGTGAGGGGTTGGATGAAAATGATATTGTTCGCTTAGAAGATATATACGGCAGAGCATAAAACGCCATTTTTATCAAAAAAATTTTTACGCTAAATTATTGACAAAATAAATAATATGTGTTATACCGTGAAAAATCAAGGGGATTAAAATGACTTTTAAAGAAAAACATTTGGCGCTTTTATTAGCGACGGCTTCGTTTGCGGCAGTGAGTTGCAACAATAATAGTTCAGAAAAACAAGAGCAGAAACAGGAACTTGGTTTGCTTGACCCGACGCCGGTGCCGTCCGAAGATTTTTACGGTCACGACGAAGTGTTGTATCATACAAACATACGAGTATATGATAACAAGCAAAAAGCTTTCAGTAATAAATATATTTTAACACGAGCACCGAAAGTAAAAGCCGAGTGGCCGGAACGCGGAAACGAGCCAACTAAGGTGATTCCGACAAAATATAACGGAAGCACATCAACTGTTTTGGTTGAGGTTTATAAAAAAGACAATGTGTTGGTAGATCACCGCGGTTTGTCGGTTATAAACGGAAATTTAGAGGTTGTCGATCCGGTAAATTGGGAGCAAAATGTGCAAGAAAATGACAGAAAACAAAAAAATTATGCCAAATCACTAACACTTCCGAACGGAGTAAGAGTGGCTGAATATATGTCAGATAACGGTAGCTTGGAAATTGTGGAACAGGTGGATTCGATGTCTGTTGACAGCGTTGTATCTGACAGCTCGCAGACCAAAGCAGATTCATTAACTATTTTTACGGAAAAGCAATTTTTAGACAGCTTGCAAAATAGTCGTGAATAGTTTTAATACTTGCCGGCGCTTGTGAGGAGCGCCGGCAGTGATTATATTTATACTATTGTGGATTTAATAGATTCTTCCAGTATGTCGAGTTGATATCTACATCAAAATGAAAGGTCATATCGCTTATATCACCACACATAGTTATTGCTTCATCAATAGATAAAGGTGTTTTTTTATATTCTCTATCAAATTTTATAATGTATCCGTTAGCGATCATCCAGTCATGTGTTGCCAATTCAATACATGCTTCTCCAGGAACATCTAATATATTTATAGAAAAAGCTTTTTTATCATCGGGTGAGTTTTTCGAACAACTGCTTATCAGTGAGGTATGATTATCAAACGGAAAATAAAATGAATCATTTCTCCACATTTCATCAGGCACAAGTTTGGCTTTTTTGATAACATCACTATTATTCAATCCTTCATAACTTCTCTGCGAAGCAAAGAATGAGCGTATGTTTCCGGCAATGAGAGTTATCTGCTCAATGGTTTTGTTGATGCGATACTTCATCATGGCTTTTGAATATCCGGCGATTCCACCAACACTCAAAACACCAATGATAGCCAGCACGCCAAGCATTTCAATCATCGAACGCCCGCGTTGCGTGGCAGAGCCACACTTATAGTCATGCATAATTTCCAAAGGAATCGTCAAGGCATCTTCCGCTTGATTAAATTTAATTTGAGTAGCCCCTGACTTGCTTTTCGTCATTGTGAGCGCAGCGTGGCAATCTATATTTTTAATTTTTAGGTTTTTCATAATTTTATCTCCTCTGTTAAAGTTATTTATTAATAAAAATCTAACCGCCAGACGGCGGTCGGGAGAGTTGAAGAATCATACCAATTTAAATGACTTCTGCGATCTTTAAGCTAAACGCTCTGAACATCCACCACAGACTCCCCGACCCAATCGGAGATATTATCAAATCTTTCTAACAGTGTCCGAAAACACCACAATTGGTAAGAGCTCTTCAAAGCTCCGAACCGAAGTTCTGATTCTATACTATCACAAAAAAATCCAAAGTCAAATAAAAAATGAAAAAGCACTATTTTTTAGGATTGTTAAAAAAGATATACACAACCTTAAAAAGAAAAATAGAAGATTACAACTAATTGATAACTCTAAATATTTTTTAAGTCTATGGTTGTTTTTGTTTATTGTGTTTATTTTAAGTTGTCTTTTGTTCTTGACTTTACAACGTAATAAAATATAATACATCTTGAACGTTAAAATAAACGCTAACTTATAGGAGATCTTTATAATGACTATTGGGACTGTTAAATGGTTTAATACTCGTAAAGGTTACGGTTTTATTCAACCAAGCGCCGGCGGTAAGGATGTTTTTGTTCACATCACAAAATTAGAGGAAAAAGGCATTCGCCGCGTTTTTGAAGGACAG